>JBJTQT010000122.1:0-18246 GCA_046075745.1 Cyanobium sp.
CCCCCCCCACCACCACCGGGCTGGAGCGATCCAGCAGGGGGTGGCGGTAGAGCATCCCCGCCAGTTCGGCGCCCTTCACGGTCACCAGGGGCTCCAGGGGCCGCTCCAGGGTGTGGCTGAGCCCCTCGACAAGGGCAGCGGCCACCACCAGGTAGCGGGGGGCTCCAGAGGCCCCGTCGCGGCAGATGGCGTAGTCGAGGGCTCCGTTCACCGACACGGCCAGGTTGGCCGGGAGGGTCCAGGGCGTGGTGGTCCAGATGGCAACGAACAGCTGCTCCCGGTGGTCGTGGTCCGTTGGACCTTCGATGCCCGCCAGCCTGAGGGGAGTCTGCAGGGTGGGAGGCACCTCCACCACCGGAAAGGCCACATACACGCTGGGGGAGGTGTGCCCGTCGGGATATTCGAGCTCGGCCTCCGCCAGGGCCGTGCGGGAACTGGGGCTCCAGTGCACGGGTTTGAGGCCCCGATAGATGTGGCCGGCCAGGGCCATGCGGCCGAACACCCCAATCTGGGCGGCCTCGTAGGCCTTGTCGAGGGTGAGGTAGGGCTGCTCCCAGTCGCCCCAGATTCCCCAGCGCTGGAAGCCGCGCCGTTGCAGATCCACCTGCTCCAGGGCGTAGGCGTGGGCGCGGCGGCGCAGCTCGAGGGGGGTGAGGGCCTGGCGCTCCTGGGAGCTGAGGGTCTGCAGCACCTTCAGTTCGATCGGCAGGCCATGGCAGTCCCATCCCGGCACGAAGCGGGCCCGCCGGCCCTGGAGCAGGGCGTGCTTGTTGATGATGTCCTTGAGAATCTTGTTCAGGGCGTGGCCTACGTGCAGGGCCCCGTTGGCGTAGGGCGGGCCGTCGTGCAGGGTGAAGGGCGGGCCGGGGTTCTGCCGGCTCAGGCGTTCATAGAGGTCCAGCTCCTTCCAGAAGGCCTGCAGTTCAGGTTCCCGCTCGCGGGCATTGGCCCGCATCGCGAAGGGGGTGTCCAGCAGGTTGAGGGTGTCCTTGTAGGACGGGGCAGCGGAAGCCGGTGGGGTGGACACGACGCCTCGGGCGGGCAGGTGGGGATTATCCCGCCCCGCCTGCGGGGCTCTCCTCCGGCGCTGCCTGCAGGAGGGCATCGATCTGCTCGAAGGTGCTCACTTCCACCACCTCGGGGGGCGGAGGCGATCCGCCGCTGGTCTGGCCATCCTCTTCGGGTCGCACCCAGCGCTTGCCGCTGGATCGGCTTTGGCGACGCTGCTGCCACCAGCTCAACAGCCCGGAAGTGGATTCGCCCCAGCCCGCCACCAGGCCCCCCAGGGCCGTGCCGGTCTGGCTGAGGCTGGTGCGCCAGCGCTCCCAGGAGCCGAGCCGCTCCTGTTCCTCCGGGCTGAGCTGACGCCAGCGCCCCCTGCCCACCTCCACGGCCAGCCGGCCGATGAGGAGGCCGGCGCTGATCACCGCCAGCATGGGGGAGCCGGTGAGTCGATCCGCACTGGTCACCAGCACCAGGGCCAGAAGCAGCACCAGGGCTCCCCAGGCGGAGTCGCCGGGACGGCTGAGCTCCGTGGCCAGGAGGGGAAGCAGCAGGAGGGCCAGGCCGAGCAGCAGGGCGCTGGCGCCGGCAAGGGTGGCAACCATCAGCAGCCATCGTCAGAGAGCTTCATTGTGGTGCCCCTGTGGGCGGGGTGCCCTGGTTAGGATCCAGATGTCCGCCTGTGGCGATGGTTCATCGGGTGAATGGGCCCATCTGGCGGAATTGGTAGACGCGCTGGATTTAGGTTCCAGTGGCTTCGGTCGTGGGGGTTCAAGTCCCCCGGTGGGCATTCAGAATCAGCAGCCAGTTCTGGCCTCTTGCATGTTCGTTCCCTGATTGTTCCTTGTCGCCGCTGTGACAAGGCGAAGCGATTTCACCCCTAAAGTCAACGCCCACGAAAATCTTTGCGCTTCTGTCGTGGTCACCCAGGAGGATCTTGAAGCCCTGGATCTGATGCTTTGGTACGGCAGCGGTTCCAGGGCTGCACATCGCCTCCATTGCAATCAGAGCACGGTGTCCCGCCGGCTGCAGCGTTGCCTCGGCTCCTTCGGCCTCCGCCTCAGACGCCGAGAGGGCGGCTGGGTGATCCAGGGCAATGCCCTGCTGCTGCAGATGGAACGGGAGATCCACCAGATGGCCCGCCTGCTGGGCATACATCCCCTGCGGCTGGAGGGCTTTCCAGGAGGTAGCCACCTCCTGCTTGATCCCACCCCACCAGGCTGGGCCCAGGGCCCGAACGATTCCACGAGTGTGAGGGCGCCCCTGGCACTCCTCCGGGATCGGGTGATCGATGTTTGGCTCACCTCGGCGGCTGAGGATCTGCCGGCCGCCCCGGATTGTCCCCTGGTGGTGTGGCCCCTGGCGGAGGCGCCCATCGTGATGGCCGCCGATTCGCACCATCCCCTGGTGGGGGAACACACCCTCACGCTGTCGGATCTGGCCCGCTTCCCCATCCCGATCGTTCCTCAGCAGGATTTTCCCTGCTTCCATGCCCGCTGCGCTGAACTCGGCCTGGGAACCGATCTGGTGACCAACCGCCGCTACGACCCCGAGCGCTGGGAGGGCCGCACGGCCGATGGCCTCAGCCTGGTGCACACCACGGCCCTGAATGCCTGCGCCACGCCCTCCCTGGTGACCCTGGATTCCGTCCCCCTGTTCCCGACCCGGCTGGCCCTGGTGTGCCGGGCTGATGTGAGTGAGCATGTGCCGGTTCAGGAGCTGTTCTGCCTGCTCAAGACCCGGCTGCAGCATCTCCAATCGCGGCTACCCCAGCTTGAGCCCATCCGGTTGGTCCGATGAGCGTTTTGCCCCATCCCCCGGCACAGATGCCTCTGGCCTTCGGCAACCGCCGCGCCAGGGTGGAACACGACCCGGATCAGCTGGCCCAGCAGGTGAGCCGGGCCGTGCCCCTGCGGGATCTCTCCCCGCAGAATTCCAGCATCCCCTTCGTCCACCGCTCCTTCCATGTGCAGGCAGGCCATGTGGGCATCACGGCCGCAGCCCATTCCCCTCTCCATGGGGCCAACTATGCCCATGACAAGGCGGTGTTCACCCTGCCCACCCTGGGGGAGAAGTGTTTCCATGTCGGCCGGCGCACCTATCGGGCCCAGGCGGGGCAGGCGGCACTCTTTCTGCCTGGTGAGGCCTACTCCCTGGAGACGGGCCCCTGCAGTGGGGTGATGTTCAGCCTCTGCCCCAGGGAGATTGCTGCTGTGGCCACCACCATGGCGGGCCCTGAGAGCGGGCTGCGCCTCGCCCCGATCGAGCGCCCGGTGTCCTTGCGGGAGCGCGATCCACGGCAGGGCCAACTGCTCTCACTGATGCGGCGCAGCCTGCAGCTGATTGATCTGGCCAATCCCAATGGCTCCAGGGTGCCCCGGCAGCTTGGGCTCGACGACAAGTTGCAGCGGCTGATGGCCCTGCTGCTCTATCCCCAGCTCACCGCCCCCATGCCTTCAGGCTCCCCGCGGTTGGAGCAGCGGGAGCGGGTCTGCTTCGACGCCCTTGTGGCGATGATCCGGCAGGATCTCCTGGGGAATTGGACCCTCACCCGCATGGAGCGCCAGGCAGGCCTGAGCCGTCTCCAGCTGGAGTGGTGTTTCCAGACTTCTTTTCAGTGCAGCCCTCTGGCGTGGTTGCGCCATCAGCGACTCTGCTGGGCCCGTGAGCGGCTGGAGGATCCGGAGCCGATCAGCCTGAGCGAGGTGGCCCTTGCCTGTGGCCTCGCCGATGTGGCCAGCTTTCGCCGACTGTTTGAGGATCAGTTCCAGATCAGGGCGGAGATCATTTCAGCCCGCCCCTCCTAGGCCTGGGTGACGGCGAGAAGATCGATCTCCAGGCCGAAATCCGGGTGGGAAAGGCGAGTCACCCCGATCAGGGTGCTGGGTGGGGGCAGGTCCTTCGGCCAGGGCTGGGGCAGGGTTGGGTCCCGTTGCATCGCCAGAAACCCGTCCATGTCGAGCACATAGATGCGCCGGAACACCACATCGGCCCAGGTGGCGCCGGCGGCCTCGAGCTGCAGGCTGAGGGCCTCCATCACATGGAGATACTGGCCGCGGAGGTCGCCCACGGCCACTGGCGCATAGTTGGCATCGGATGGGGTCTGCCCGGCGATGAACACCATCCGGCCAGGAGCGGCCACGGAGATCACCCGGGTGTAGGCAGGATGGCGAAACAGTTCCGGGGGATTCAGATGGGTGCGCTCGAACATCGCTCAGATGGCCTGCAGCTGGCCCGCCCATCTTGACTGTTCCACCCCTCGATCCCTACGGGCCAATTCCCTCTCAATCGCTGGTCCGCTTGATTAAGGTGGCAGCCGGTTAGCCGGTCTGTTCTCTGCTCCAGGTGATCTCCCCAACCCAGGACCGTCCGTTGTCCCCCCTGGCGCCGATTCAGAGCTCATCTGAAGCCGCTGCTCGTTCGGCTTCCGGGCGGACGGTGCCGAAGGAGTTTCTTGACCCGCCCCCCGCCTGGAACCCCACCGTGGCGCTGTTCCTGGGCGGCTACGGCCTGGCGGCCCTCTCGATCTGGGGCTGGTTTGTGGCGGGCTGGCCCCTGCCGGTGCTGCTGGCCCTCGGCTTTCTGGCGCTCCACCTCGAGGGCACCGTGATTCACGATGCCTGCCACAACGCCGCCCACCCCCACAGGTTCTGGAACGGGTTGATGGGCCATGGGGCAGCGCTGTTGCTGGGTTTCAGTTTTCCTGTGTTCACCCGGGTGCATCTGCAGCACCATGCCCATGTGAATGATCCGAAGAATGATCCGGACCATATCGTGAGCACCTTCGGGCCGCTCTGGTTGATTGCTCCCCGTTTTTTTTACCACGAGATTTTCTTCTTCAAACGGGCCCTCTGGCGAGACAAGGAGCTGTTCGCCTGGGGCTTGGAACGGGCCACCTTTCTGTTGATTATTCTTGCGGCGATTCGTTTTGATTTTCTCCCCTTCATCTTCAATTGTTGGTTCGCTCCAGCGCTGATGGTCGGTGTCACCCTGGGTCTGTTCTTTGATTATTTGCCCCATCGGCCCTTCCACTCCAGAAGCCGCTGGCACAATGCCCGCGTCTATCCCAGTCGTCTGATGAACTGGTTGATCATGGGGCAGAACTACCACTTGGTTCACCATCTCTGGCCCTCGATCCCCTGGTTCAACTACCGGCCCGCTTATCACGCCACCCGCCATCTGCTGGATGCCAAGGGCTCTCCCCAGCGCCTGGGCCTCTTTGAAACCCGCAGCGACGCCTTCAATTTCCTCTACGACATCCTTCTTGGCGTGCGCAGCCACAAGCGAAAGCGCAGCCGTCTGCGCCCATTGGCGGCACTGATGCCCACCCGTCATTCCCGCAGACGGGTGCTCGAACTCCTGCACCGCACGGCCGTCTCCCCCAGCCGCTAGGGCTCAGGCCTCTTCCCCGAGGATCCGCGGCACCCGGAAAAAATCCCCCTCACGCTGCGGGGCCAGATCCAGGAGGTCCTCGCGGATCTCCGTGGTCTCCACTGCGTCTTGCCGGGTCACATTCGGCACTTCCACGGCCCGGGTGGTGGCAGGAACCCCCTTGGTGTCCACCTGCTGCAAATGGGCCACGTATTCCAGGATGCGCTCGAGCTGGGTGGTGTAAGTGGCGATCTTGCTCTCCGGAAGCTCCAGCCTGGCCAGCTCGGCCACCTTGCGGACGTCGTCGGGGGTGATGCGGCCCATGCCGTGCTGCTCAGTGGAGGAAAGCCAAGAGATCCTCGCTCAGCGCCGTGGCGGCCAGATCCAGGAAGCGATCGCCATGGTCCGCCTTGGCCAGAAAAGGATCCGAGCCCATCCGGCCATCGGGGTGCCGTTGCCGAAAATCGGTCGGGCCGTGGATGGGTCCGGCCGGGGCCGGCTCCGGGAGCGGCCGCTGTTTCGCCTCCAGGGTGGGCTCCAGGGCAAGGGTGAGCGCGATTTCGCTCGGGGTGGCGTGATGGCCTTCCCGCTCGCCGTAGAGGCGGCGGGCCTCCTGCAGCACCGGCCCTGCCATGAACCAGTTCGCCAGTTGGCAGCGCAGCCGCGGCGCCACGGGCAGCCCCTGGGCCGCTGCACTGCAGTGGGCCTGGGCAAAGGCACTGCGGGTGGTGGCGATGTTGCCGCCATGCCCATTGATCACGAAGATCCGCTCGAAGCCATGGCGGGCCAGGGAGAGCACCACATCGTGGAGCACGGCCAGCAGGGTGGTGGGTTGGAGGCTCACCGTGCCGGGGAAGCCCAGGTGGTGTTCCGCCATGCCGTAGGCCTGGGTGGGAGCCACGAGCACCCCGGTGCGGCGTCCCACCTCCAGGGCTACCGCCTCGGCGGTAAGGGCATCGGTGCCGATGGCTCCGGTGGGTCCATGCTGCTCGGTGGAGCCCAGAGGCAGGATCACCCCCTTGCAGTGAGCCAGATAGGCCTCCACCTCAGGCCAGCTGCGCAGGGCCAGGCGGATCGCTTCAGCGTCCGCCGGGAGAGAGGCCGGGGGGGATGTCATGACGGACACGGATTGATGGGGCGATCTGCCTAGAGTTGTTCGAGTCGTGGCAGCGGCATGTTGCACCGCAAGCTTGCCCAATATTGTCTCGATCAGAGGCCAGTCTGGGTCTTCCTCAAGGATCAGCAGTGCTGGCTGGAAGATGCCACGGTGGTGGACGTGGACTCCGATCTGGTCACCTTCCGTTATGAGGAAGAGGACGACGAAGGGGATGAGCGCCTCAGCTGGGAGGTCTGTGTGCGGATGGATTCGATCGGTGCCGTGAGCACCCGCTTGGCCTCAGTCAGCAGATTGGCTGGAATGGAGGACCTGGCCACCACGGGAGATTGCCCTGAAGCTGAGCGGCTCGGGATGCCCTGAGGCCAGGGGGCCATGGGGCATCAGGCAACTCAGTGGGCCGTTCCGTTCCCATCGTAATCGTCGGTGTCGTAATAGCCCCCCTTGGTGCCGAAAAACAGTGTGCTGAGGCAAAACAGTCCGCTACCCACCAGTAGAACTGAGGCCAGGGTGAAGCCGTGCTCCATGAATCCATCTCACTTCTCTTCATTGTGAGGGAACGGGGAGGGTTCTTGCGACATCTGTGTTTTGCTCGCCACATGCGCTGTGGTCCAAGCCTGGATGAAACTCCTCAAATGCCCCAGGAAGGGTATCCATGGCTTCCTCGCATTGCTCGTCAATGAGGCCTGCGATTTAGCTTGAGCTTTGGCCATCGATTGAATGGGCTTCTCTTCCTGTCACATCTCTCCTTCCCGCCCAGGCTTCTATCAAAATGTGTTTACTTTGACCCGCAATAAGGGCAAGCCATCGGGAATTGCTTGTTGGCCTGTGGGTAGCTTAGTTCTTGTTGCTTATGCTTTTCAAGGCCGATCGATTTGCCCGCCAGCCGGTCCCACCCAGCTCTCCTCCCATCCTTCTTCGCCCGCCCCGCTGAGCTGGTCGCTCCCGAGCTGATTGGCTGCCTGCTGGTGAAGCGCCAAGCCGATGGTGAGCTGCTGTGGGGCGTGATCGTGGAGACGGAGGCGTATTCACAAGCAGAGCCCGCCTGCCATGGCCATCGCCGCCGCACTCCAAGCAACGAAACACTCTTCGCGGGGCCTGGGCGTTTTTATGTCTATGTGAGCTATGGCATTCACCACTGCGTGAACGTGGTGACCGATCGGGAGGACTGGGCCAATGGGGTGCTCCTGCGGGCCGCTGCCTTGCCGGGGGAACCCGAGCGGGTGGCGGCAGGGCCTGGTCTGCTGGCCAGGCGCTTTGCGATGGATCGCCGCCACGATGGTCTCCCGGCTCACCCCAATCAGGGCCTCTGGCTGGCGCCCAGGCCTGCCAGGCTTCAGGATCGGATGGAGCAGTGGCAACAGGAGGGGCGCCAGCCGGTGAGAGCAACCACCCGCATCGGGATTCGCGAGGGGCAGGATCTTCCCTGGCGCTGGTATATGGGTCCGAGCCGCAGCGTCAGCCGGCGGGATCGGGGGGATGGCACGCCTCCGCCGGGCCTGGCCTGGTGGGCAGAGGAGGCCTGGCTCCCATGAGCGATTGGACCCACGCCCATGTGCTGGATCTTGCCCCCTTCTCGGTGGAGGATTACGCCACCGTGCTGGAGCTGGCCCAGCGCTTCCGTGCTCTCCCGGTGGTGGGCGCCCGCAAGCTCCCCGCCCTGCAGGGCCGGATGGTCACCACCCTGTTCTTCGAGCCGAGCACCCGCACCCGCAGCAGCTTCGAGCTCGCCGCCCGCAGGCTCTCGGCGGACGTGCAAACTTTTTCCCCGGCCTCCAGTTCCCTCAGCAAGGGGGAAAGCCTGCTCGACACGGCCCGCACCTATGTGGCCATGGGCAGCAATGTGCTCGTGGTGCGCCACGGCTGTGCCGGCGTGCCTCAGAAACTGGCCCGCGACCTGGAGGCCCTCGGTGCTGGTGTGGCCGTGCTCAATGCCGGTGATGGACTCCACAGCCACCCCAGTCAGGCCCTGCTGGATCTCTTCACCCTGGCGCGCCACTTCGAGCCGGAGAGGCCATCCCCGGAGGCCCTCCGGGGCCGCCGCATCGTGATCGTGGGCGATGTGCTCCATTCCCGGGTGGCCCGCTCCAATCTCTGGGCCCTCACGGCCTGCGGGGCCTCGGTGGTGCTCTGTGGCCCCCCCACGCTGCTGCCGCCGAGCTTTGCCGCATTCACCGCGGCCCCTCCCCCTGGCCAGGTCCGGGATCCTGTCTCTCAGCGGGGCAGTGTGCGTGTGGTGCAGCACCTGGAGGAGGCCCTGCCCGGGGCCGATGCGGTGATGACCCTGCGGCTCCAGAAGGAACGGATGCGCCAGCATCTCCTCACCAGCCTCGATGGCTACCACCGCCGCTACGGCCTCAGCCACCGCACCCTGGCCCTCTGCGGCAGGCCCGTGCCCGTGCTTCACCCAGGCCCGGTGAACCGGGGCGTGGAAATCGCTGGAGAGCTCCTGGATGATCCCCGCCTCAGCCTGGTGGATGAGCAGGTGCGCAACGGTGTGCCGATCCGCATGGCCCTCCTCTATCTCCTTGCGGCACCCATGCCGGAGGATGCGGGCCTTAGAGAGACCGCCCTCAGAGAAGCTTGAAGCCCTCCATCAACAGTCCGTAGAGCAGGCCCATCCGGGCCATGTCCACCAGTTGCAGCAGCAGCCGCTGGCCAGGGGGCCGCCGCAGCAACCTGCGGCAGCGCACGCTCACCTCCAGAACGAGCACGCACACCACCGAGGCCACCAGATCCATCTGGCCGAGCGCACCGGTGATGCTGCCCAGGCCCACACCGATCAGAAAGCTCACCAACAGGCTGATCAGCAGCAGGGAAAGGCGCCGCCAGGGATTGGTCGACCAGCTCTCCAGACGCGATCCGGCTTCAGCGATCGTGGTCTGAAACCGGGTTTGCTGGTAACGCAAGGATCCTGCCTGGAACCTGGATCAGGTCTTGACATTAGGAAAAAGAGAGGCAGGGTCGCCACTGGCCGATTCCACAGAGCCCACCGAAGGGTCGGTGGGCTGGGAGCGCCGGTGGTGATCCCCATCACCCGACCCGGAACCCTGCCCCCTATATCTACACCATTTCTGGGGGTCTGGCAGCTCTTTCACCCCACCCATAGGGGATCCCAATAAAAAAGCCCGAGGCTTGAGCCCGGGCAGGTGATGGGGACAGCGCAAGGAAACCAGTGAGAACAACGGAAGGCAAGGGGTGTGAGCCGCCATCAGGACCGTCCCCTTTCCTCTGGTGCCAGGCCCCGTCTGCCTCTGGCTCAGGGTTCTCCCTCTTTCTTGCGGGGTGTCTTCCCCTCCAGGAGCTCCAGCAGGGCTTCCATCTGGGCCATCACTCCGCGCAGTTCGCCCGCCTCCGGCAGCAGCCCATCTTCAATCACCCCCTGATGCATCTCCCGAAGCTCCTGGCGGATGTAGCGGAGGTGACTCACCACCTGCTCGCGTTTGGACTGCGACATCGCTTATGTCGGTTACAGCCCCCTTTTTTACCCCATCACCTGCCCGGTACGGCGTGGGGATTCCACATTACGCCTCTGTCTTCGGTTCTGGCAGGGGCTCGGGTCTGGTTTGGGGCCTGCCGGAAAGGCCACACCCCCAACCATTCTGCAAAGGTTGAATGGAGAATAGGGGACTCGAACCCCTGACCTCTGCGGTGCGATCGCAGCGCTCTACCAGCTGAGCTAATTCCCCTCCAACCAATTATCCCTGTGACCCACCCCAGCAGCGAGACCCTCACCCCCATCTCCCAGGAGCGGCTAGAGGCGTTCGATGAAACGGCCATCGCTGAACTGGCCAGGCGCCTGGAGGAGGACGATTACCCCAACCCCTTCGCCAGCCTCCAGGATTGGCACCTGCTCAGGGCCCTGGCCATCCACCGGCCCGATCTGGCCCAGCCCTACGTGCATCTGGTGGACCAGGAGGCCTTCGACGAGGACTGAGCCCCGAACGCAGCGGTGCGCGAAGGCTGTGATCAGGCGGCCTCGGCCACATCGGCAGCGGGATCCTCCACTACACCATGGCCTTCCTCCTCCTGCTGCAGGAGATCCAGAAAGGTGCGCAGCTGCAGCCGGGGGATGTAGGGCCAGCCACCGCTCAGCTCCATGTCCTGCAGCAGCTGAAACAGAGAACTCCTTTCGGAGGGCAGGCTGGAGCGAAAGGGACCGTCCTGGATGGAGCGGTGCAGGTGCTCCAGATGGCGCAGCAGAGCCAGCAAAACCTGGGGATCTGTGGAGTGGGCCTGGGCGATCTGCTGAACAGCCTCCAGGAGCGGAGTGATCGCTGTCTCCAGCGCTGCCAGCTGGCCAGTGGGATCGAGCGATGACTCAGAAGATGGGGTTGAAGTGGGTTGGGGCCTGGCTGCTGTCATCCTTGGGGCAGAGGCTCCTACAGGTTGTTGAGAGAGAAAGGCAATCTATCAGGGGCGAGGGTTGGAGACCGGTAGGATCCGCCTGATGCCCAGTTCCGAACCGTTCCTGCGGCCATTCTCCATGCGTTTTCGTCCCTTGCTGGCCATTGTGCTGGCGTTCTGCCTCACTCTGGTCACTGCCTGCAGCGGTGGGGCCAGAGCTGTTGAGCGGGCCAACCTCACCTACGACCAGATCGTCAACACCGGGCGCGCCAACGACTGCCCCACCCTGCCTGATTCGGCCCGAGGCACCATCCCCCTCGATGCCTCCGCCTCCTACCGCCTCAAGGAGATCTGCCTCCATCCTTCCCAGGTGTTCGTGAAAGGCGAGCCTGCCAACAAGCGCCAGGAAGCGCAGTTTGTGGAAGGGAAAATCCTCACCCGCTACACCTCGAGTCTCGACCAGGTGTTTGGCGATCTGAAGCTGGAGGGCAACACCCTCACCTTCACCGAGCTGGGCGGCATTGATTTCCAGCCCATCACCGTGCTGCTGCCAGGTGGGGAAGAAGTGCCCTTCACCTTCTCCAGCAAGGAGCTGGTGGCCACCGGCACCGCCGACAGCCTCTCCACAAGCACCGATCTCACCGGTCCCTACCGGGCCCCTAGCTACCGCACCAGCAACTTCCTCGATCCCAAGGGACGAGGCCTTACCACCTGCTACAGCAGCGCTGTGGGTCTGGTGCCCGCTGGCGATGAGTTCAGCAGTGAAACCATCAAGCGCTATGTGGATGGCACCGGCACCATGAACTTCTCCATCACCAAGGTGGACCCCGACACCGGGGAATTCGCCGGCGTGTTCACCGCCATCCAGCCTTCCGATACCGACATGGGCACGAAGGAAGCCGTGGATGTGAAGATCACCGGCGAGCTCTACGGAAGGTTGGAGAAGGCCTAGGGCTGGCACGCTGCAGGGTCCCCTGGCGGCCCATCTGGGAGAATCCACCTCTGCAGTCCTGGGTTCCATGTCCGTTGCCCCCAGCGGTGCCACCACCCGCACGGCTTTGATTCCGCCCCATGGGGGCACGCTGGTGAATCTGATGCTGGGGCCCCAGGAGGCGGCGGAAGCCAGGGCCTCCGTGGATCGCCGCCTGGAATGCAGCGATCGCAACACCTGCGATGTGGAGCTGCTGGTGGTGGGGGGCTTCTCCCCCCTGAGGGGCTTCATGCACCAGGAGGATGTCGACGCGGTCGTGAGTGGATACCGCACCAGCAGCGGCCTTCTGTTCGGCCTGCCGATCGTGTTCGACACCGATGAGGCCTCCATCGCCGTGGGTGAGCGCCTTCTGCTCACCTACAAGGGGCAGGAGCTGGCGGTGTTCACCGTGGAGAGCCGCTGGGAGCCGGACAAGGTGAAGGAAGCCAAGGGGTGCTACGGCACCACCTCTCTGGAACACCCCGCCGTGCGCATGATCGCCTGCGAACGGGGTCGCTTCTATCTGGGGGGGCGGGTGCAGGGCTTGGAGCTCCCAAGGCGGGTGTTCCCCTGCCGCACCCCGGCCGAGGTGCGCGAAACCCTTCCCCATGGGGAGGATGTGGTGGCCTTTCAGTGCCGCAATCCCATCCACCGGGCCCACTACGAGCTGTTCACCAGGGCTTTGCAGGCCCCCAACGTGAGCTCCGGTGCTGTGGTGCTGGTGCACCCCACCTGCGGCCCCACCCAGGAGGATGACATTGAGGGCGAGGTGAGGTTTCTCACCTACGAACGCCTGGCGGAGGAAGTGGCCAATCCCCGCATCCGCTGGGCCTACCTTCCCTATTCGATGCACATGGCGGGTCCCCGGGAAGCCCTGCAGCACATGATCATCCGCAAGAACTACGGCTGCACCCACTTCATCATCGGCAGAGACATGGCGGGTTGCAAATCCTCCCTGAGCGGAGAGGATTTCTACGGGCCCTACCAAGCCCAGGATTTCGCCCGCGATCACGCCAGCGAGCTCGGCATGGAAACCGTGCCGTCCCTCAACCTCGTCTACACGGAGGAGGAGGGCTATGTGACGGCGGAACACGCCCAGGCCAGGGGCCTGCATGTCAAGAAGCTCAGCGGCACCCAGTTCCGGAGGATGTTGCGGGGTGGGGAGGAGATCCCGGAGTGGTTTGCCTTCCGTAGCGTGGTGGAGGTGCTCCGGTCAGCGCCCTGAGCAGCGCAGCTCCATGGGCATCCATGGTTAACATTCTTTAACTACCTAACCCATTCGTCCGGAGGCGGATCCTTGAAGAAACGGTGGCGGAACGCAGGGCTTTACGTCCTTCTGATGATCGTGTTTATCGCCCTCGGCACAGCCTTCCTAGATCGGCCCGACCCGGCACGGGCACCACGCACCCTCCGCTACAGCGATTTCATCGAGGCGGTGCAGGACAACGAGGTGTCCCGCGTGCTCATCTCCCCGGACCGCGGCACGGCCCAGGTGGTGCAGAACGATGGCCAGCGGGCGGTGGTGAACCTTGCCCCCGACAAGGATCTCCTCAAGCTCCTCACCGATCACAACGTCGACATCGCCGTGCAACCCAGCACGGAACCCGCTCCCTGGCAGCAGGCCGTTGGCAGCCTGCTCTTTCCGCTCCTGCTTCTCGGTGGGCTGTTCTTCCTGTTGCGCCGGGCTCAGGCCGGTGGCGGCAACCCCGCCATGAACTTCGGCAAGAGCAAGGCCAGGGTCCAGATGGAGCCCCAGACCCAGGTGACCTTCGGGGATGTGGCCGGCATCGAGGGGGCCAAGCTGGAGCTCACGGAGGTGGTCGACTTCCTCAAGAATCCCGATCGCTTCACCGCGGTTGGCGCCAAGATCCCCAAGGGCGTCTTGCTGGTTGGTCCTCCTGGAACCGGGAAGACCCTTCTGGCCAAGGCCGTGGCTGGAGAAGCCGGAGTGCCCTTCTTCTCCATTTCCGGTTCGGAGTTCGTGGAGATGTTCGTTGGCGTGGGCGCCAGCCGGGTGCGTGATCTCTTTGAACAGGCCAAGAAAAATGCCCCCTGCATCGTCTTCATTGATGAGATTGATGCGGTTGGCCGGCAACGGGGAGCAGGCCTTGGAGGAGGGAACGATGAGCGCGAACAGACCCTCAACCAGCTGCTCACCGAAATGGATGGTTTCGAGGGCAATACGGGCATCATCATCGTGGCCGCCACCAACCGTCCTGATGTGCTGGATGCGGCGCTGATGCGTCCCGGACGCTTCGATCGCCAGGTGGTGGTGGATCGGCCCGATTATGCGGGTCGGCTCCAGATCCTCGGCGTGCATGCCCGTGGCAAGACCCTCGCCAAGGACGTGGATCTCGACAAGATCGCCCGCCGTACCCCCGGTTACACGGGCGCCGATCTGGCCAACCTGCTCAACGAAGCTGCGATTCTCGCGGCCCGGCGGGAGCTCACCGAGATCTCCATGGATGAGGTGAACGACGCCATTGAGCGGGTGATGGCTGGTCCGGAGAAGAAAGATCGGGTGATGAGTGAGAAGCGCAAGCGGCTGGTGGCCTATCACGAGGCTGGCCATGCCCTGGTGGGCGCCCTCATGCCGGACTACGACCCCGTGCAGAAGATCTCCATCATTCCCCGGGGCAATGCCGGAGGCCTCACCTTCTTCACCCCAAGTGAGGAGCGCATGGAATCTGGGCTTTACTCCCGTGCTTATCTGCAGAATCAGATGGCTGTCGCCCTGGGGGGCAGGGTGGCTGAGGAGATCGTCTATGGCGACGATGAGGTCACCACCGGCGCCTCCAACGACCTGCAGCAGGTGGCCCGGGTGGCCCGCCAGATGGTCACCCGCTTCGGCATGAGCGATCGTCTGGGCCCCGTGGCCCTCGGCCGTTCCCAGGGCGGCATGTTCCTAGGCCGGGACATCGCCGCGGAGCGTGATTTCTCGGAAGACACCGCCGCCGCCATCGATGAGGAGGTCTCCCTCCTTGTGGATGAGGCCTACAAGAGAGCCAAGGAGGTGCTCAGCGGCAATCGTCCCGTGCTGGATGAGCTGGCCGACATGCTCGTGGAAAAAGAAACGGTTGACGCCGAGGAGCTCCAGGAACTGCTGATCTCCCGTGACGTCAAGGTGGCGTCCTACCTCTGACGGCGAGGGGTTGATCGCTTCCCTGAGGCGTCAGCCCCTGCTGTTAGTGTTCCGCCCCGAAGCTCCCCTGCAGCTGGCTCCTCTGCTCGAGCAACTGCAGGCCCTGGGCCTGGTGCATGTTGAAATCGCCTGCCTGCCCCAGGCCGACTGGGCCAGCCAGTGCCGTGAGTTGATACGAACCTTCCCGCAGATGCGTCTTGGGGCGGCGTCGATGGTGAGCCGGGATGCCCTCCATGCTGTGCGGGAGGCTGGCTTTGCCTACGGGGTGTCGCCCATTCTGAGCCGAGAGTTGCAGGAGGAGGCGGCCGGGGCAGGTTTTCTCCTTGTGCCTGGAGTGAACACCCCCACCGAGGTGATGGCTGCTTGTGAGTGGGGGCCTGGGCTGGTGAAGCTCTTTCCGGCCTCCACCCTCGGACCTGACTACTGGAGCCGTCTCCGTGATCCCCTGGGGGGCTCCCTTCCCTTCTGCATTGCCGCCGGGGGCATTGCCTTGCAGGAGGTGAGCCAATGGCTAGCGTCTGGCGTGGATGCGGTGGCTGTGGGCTCCCGTTGGCTCGGTGTCGAAGGCCCCGTTGCCAGGGAAGAGTCGACAGCTCTGAATCCTTTGCGAAGATTGGTCGCTGAGTTTGCCTTGCGGCGTTAGAGCTTCAGTGCTACTGATGAAAGAGATGATCATGTCCCATGTCTCAACTCACCATCACGATCAGCGACAAGGCTGATGCTCTGATTGCCCAACTTCAGAAGGAGATCTTCAACCGTCGTCGCAAGAAGGTCACCGCCGAAGGGGTGGTGGCAACCCTCATTGAGAGTGGTGCCAAATCCCAGTCAGACAAGCGCTTCGCCACCTCCTGGAAAAACCTGATCGCGGACATCGAGCGCGCTGCCAAGGCAGCGCAGGCCCACGGCTCCAAGCCCGGCAACCTGAGTGATGAGGAGTGGGCTTTGGTGTTGAGCCATCGCACCCGAGCGCCCAAGGCCTCCGCTGCCGCACCGGCGCCCAAGCCGCGTTCGGCCGCCAAGGCGAAGGCGGCTGCTCCAGCTCGCTCCCGTCGCCCTGCCGCTGGGGCGAAGGCGGTAGCTGCAGAGAAGGTGACACCCACCAAGACCAGGTCTGCAGCCAAAGCCAGACCCGCAACCAAGACAGCGGCCAAGGCCGTTGCCAATCCAGCAGCCAAGCCAACTGCTAAGCCTGCCCCCAAGGCCAAACCTGCGGCCAAGGCCAACACGTCCCGTCGCAGTGCCACGGCCAGTCGATCCATCACGGCTGCGGTGGCGGCCAAATCTCCTGCCAAGCCAGCGACTCGCAAGGCATCCGCTGCCAAACCATCCCGCTCTTCCGTGGCGCGCAGGATGGCGAAAGCCGCCAGTCGTCTTGGCAGCGTCCCCGCCCAGGTGTCCCCAGCAGCCGCCGTTGCCTCCCCCAGCATCCCGGCTGGCGCGTTGAGCGGCGTCGAGGTGAGCGTCAGCTGAAGCGCTACCAGAGGCTGCACTGCCCCTGCTGACGCAGCAGATGGTCGGCCAATACCAGGGCGACCATTGCCTCCACCATCGGCACGGCTCGGGGGAGCACACAGGGATCATGGCGACCCTTGGCCTCCAGGGTGGTCGCCTCCCCTTGGGCGTTGATGGTTTGCTGCGGCTTGCGAATCGTGGCGGTGGGTTTGAAGGCCACCCGGATCACGATCGCCTCGCCATTGCTGATCCCCCCCTGGATTCCGCCGGAGTTGTTTGTGGCGGTGCGCAGCCTGCCGCTCTCCGAGGGCAGGAAGGCATCGTTGTGTTCACTGCCCTTGAGCAGGGTGCCGCCGAATCCGGAGCCGATTTCAAAGCCCTTTGTGGCAGGGAGTGACATCACGGCCTTGGCGAGATCGGCTTCGAGCTTGTCGAATACCGGCATCCCCAGGCCGACGGGTGGACGTCGGACCATACAGGTGATCACTCCCCCGCAGGAGTCGCCTTCGCGGCCCATGGCCTCGATCCGCTCCACCATTTTTTGGGCCGCTGCGGTATCGGGGCAGCGCACGATGTTGCTTTCCACCATCTCGAGACTCACGGCTTCGGGATCCACCTCCGCTTCAATCGTGTGAATGCGGTGCACCCACGCCAGCACCTCGGTGCCATGGGTTTTTGCCAGGAGCTGCTTGGCGATGGCTCCTGCGGCCACACGGCCGATGGTTTCCCTGGCGGAGGCGCGGCCCCCGCCGCTGCGGGCCTGGATCCCGTATTTCACTTGATAGGTGGCGTCGGCGTGGGAGGGCCGGTAGGCCACCGCCATTTCCTGGTAGTCCTGGGGGCGTTGGTCCTTGTTGCGCACGAGCATGGCGATGGGCGTGCCAAGGGTGAGCCCGTCGAGCAGGCCGCTGAGAATCTCCACCCGATCTTCCTCTTTCCGGGGAGTGGTGATCGAGCTCTGGCCAGGCTTGCGCCGATCGAGTTCGGCCTGGATCGCTTCAATGTTGATCGGCAGGCGTGGGGGGCAGCCATCCACGATCACCCCCACGCCCCCGCCATGGGATTCCCCGAAGGTGTGGATGCGAAAGAGCTGGCCGAAGCTGCTGCCCATGGAGAGATGCGCTTTTGTGTGATTCTCTTGCAGCCGCAGGTGCGATGCGCTTTGGTTCGGCCCACAGCTCTTCAGATCAAGCTCGATGCCTGAAGGTTCAGCCGCAGCGATGTGTCTTCTGAATGAGGCGAACGATTATGTGCTGCTTCATCGGGATACGGGGCTGGCCCTTTACACAACTCGGGCCAGGGAATGGGACGTCCACCTGGCCAACCACAAGCTTTCAGTTGCAGGAGAGCGTTTGCGCTATGTTCCTGCCAAGTTTTTCACGAACCATTCGCTGGTGGGCTAAGAGAGCCTGCGGATTAGGCGCCGGCTCCCACGGGTTGCATCAAGCCACCATCGCCAGGACCATCATCATCACTGCTCTTGCTGGACTGGATCACGGCATACACAATCACCGCTAGAGAGCAAGCAAAGGAAAGGATCGTGCTCAGCGGGAGCTGGGAAGACTCAGGGGGAAAGACGTCGAACAATTTAAGGTGCTCTTAGTGAAATTTACTATAGCTCCTTTTTCCTGTGGATGCAACCCATTTCTGACAGGTTTTCAGCATTCATACGGCGTGCACCCCCAAGATTTCTGGCTATTTCATGAGCAGCAAAAAGCCCCCACCAAACGGCGAGGGCTGAAGGCTCAGGGTGAGCTGAGGGTTGCTAGAAGATCAGCCGATAGAAGGGGCTGTCAGAGCCACTGGGGTGGCTTCTGCGGAGGCCAGATCGAGGGGGAAGTTATGAGC
>JBJTQT010000123.1:0-12420 GCA_046075745.1 Cyanobium sp.
GGTTGGCCTGATCTCCTACAGCCGGACCACCAGCCAACTCAGGCAACCATCCGCCACCTTGATTGTCTCCCTGACGGGGGTGGCTATGGTGCTGTCATTTTTGCTTTTTTGGAGTCAGGTGCAGGGCCACCCTGCCTATAACTTCATGTTTGAGTGGGCTGCCGCTGGCGACTTTCGTTTAGAAATGGGCTATACCGTTGATCACCTGGCATCCCTGATGCTGGTGGTGGTGACCACGGTAGCCTTTTTGGTGATGATTTACACCCATGGTTACATGGACCATGATCCTGGCTACGTCAGGTTCTACGCCTACTTAAGTCTGTTTAGTTCTTCTATGCTGGGGCTGGTAATCAGCCCTAATCTGCTCCAGGTTTATGTGTTCTGGGAACTGGTGGGGATGTGTTCCTACTTGCTTGTTGGGTTCTGGTACGACCGCGATGGAGCAGCCAATGCGGCCCAGAAAGCCTTCGTGGTCAACCGCGTGGGCGACTTCGGCCTGCTGCTGGGAATCCTGGGTTTGTTCTGGGCCACCGGCAGTTTTGGCTTTGAAACCGTGGGAGTTCGCCTCCAGGAAGCCGTGGCTGATGGCCGGGTGAGCACCGCGGTGGCGGTCATCCTCTGTCTGCTGGTGTTCATGGGACCCATGGCCAAATCCGCCCAGTTCCCTCTGCATGTCTGGCTTCCAGATGCCATGGAGGGCCCCACTCCGATCTCAGCCCTGATCCATGCGGCCACCATGGTGGCCGCGGGGGTGTTCCTGGTGGCGAGGCTTCAGCCGGTGTATTCCCCCTATCCAGCGGTGCAGGTGGTGATCGCCGTGATCGGCACCATCACGCTTTTTCTCGGGGCCTCCATCGCACTCACCCAGCAGGATCTGAAGAAGGGGCTCGCCTACAGCACCGTCTCCCAGCTGGGCTACATGATGCTGGCCATGGGCTGCGGGGCCCCGGTGGCAGGGATGTTCCATCTGGTGACCCATGCGTTCTTTAAAGCGATGCTGTTTCTGGGTTCCGGTTCAGTGATCCACGCCATGGAAGAGGTGGTGGGCCATGAACCGGCTCTGGCCCAGGACATGCGGCTCATGGGAGGGTTGAGGAAATACATGCCGATCACAGCCATCACCTTCCTGATCGGCTGCATCGCCATTGCCGGCATCCCCCCCCTGGCAGGCTTCTGGAGCAAAGATGAGATTCTGGGTCAAGCCTTCAGTACCTTCCCGATCCTCTGGGCCGCAGGCTTTCTGACAGCGGGCATGACAGCCTTCTACATGTTTCGCCTCTACTTCCTCACCTTTGAAGGCAGCTTCCGGGGAAATGACACGGCGATGCAAGCCCAGCTCCTCTCTGCTGCTGGAAAGGGGGGAGCCGAAGGTCATGACGAGGGGCAGGGCCATCACAGCAGCCATCCCCATGAATCCGGGTGGCAGATGGCAGCCCCGTTGGTGGTGCTGGCCGTTCCATCGGTGCTGATCGGCCTCCTGGGAACTCCCTGGAACAGTCGTTTTGCCAGGGCTCTCAATCCAGAAGAGGCGGCAGAAATGGCCCACCATTTTTCCTGGGGTGAGTTTCTACCTTTGGCAGGGGCCTCTGTGGCCATTTCCGTCGCAGGAATCAGCCTGGCCGTTCTGGCCTATTTCCTGCATCGCATTGATTTGGGCCAGGCTGTTGCAGCCCGCTTCCCTGCTGTCAACAGGTTTCTCGCAAACAAATGGTATCTGGATGCCATCAATGACAAACTCTTTGTCCAGGGAAGTCGCAACCTTGCCAAACGAGTTCTGGATGTAGATTCAAAGGTGGTTGATGGAGTGGTCAATCTCACCGGTTTACTCACCCTTGGCAGTGGCGAAGGGCTCAAATATTTTGAAACAGGCCGCGCGCAATTTTATGCCCTGATTGTCTTTGGCGGCGTCATCGCCATGGTGGTTCTGTTCAGTGCCTTCGGCTGAGGCGAAGCCCCCAGGGTGAACAGTGTGTGCCATCCCCCACCGGCCTTTGGCCTGACGGTCAGATATTTCTACACTTCAAACAGCGATTTTTGAGGCCGTGCCCTTCCCCTGGCTCAGTGGGGCGATCCTCTTGCCGATCGCCGCTTCCCTGCTGATCTTCTTTGTTCCAGATGAGGGAGACGGCCGCAAGGTGCGCTGGTACGCCCTGGGCGTGGCCCTTGTCACCTTTCTGCTCACAGTCGGGGGATACCTCAATGGCTATGACCCCGCCAGTGACCAGCTCCAGCTGGTTGAACGGGTCTCGTGGTTGCCGGATCTGGGGCTGGCCTGGTCAGTGGGGGCCGATGGGCTCTCGATGCCCCTGATTCTGCTGACCAGTTTCATCACAGCGCTGGCCTGCCTGGCGGCCTGGCCGGTGACCTTCAAGCCAAAACTGTTTTATTTCCTCCTGCTGGCGATGGATGGCGGACAGATCGCCGTCTTCGCCGTGCAGGACATGTTGCTGTTTTTCCTGGCCTGGGAGCTCGAACTCATCCCTGTCTACCTGCTTCTGGCGATCTGGGGGGGCAAAAAAAGGCAGTACGCCGCCACCAAATTCATTCTTTACACCGCCGGCAGTTCCCTCTTCATCCTGCTGGCTGCGCTGGCCATGGGCTTCTACGGAGGGGGAACCCCAAGCTTTGAATACACGGCCCTTGCAGCCAAAGGCTTCGGCACTGGTTTCCAGGTGCTCTGTTATGCGGCCCTGCTCATCGCCTTCGGGGTGAAACTGCCGATCGTGCCGCTGCACACCTGGCTGCCTGACGCCCACGGAGAAGCCACAGCCCCGGTTCATATGCTGCTGGCGGGAATTCTTCTAAAAATGGGCGGTTATGCATTGTTGCGTTTCAACGTGCAGATTCTTCCCGATGCCCACGTAAAATTTGCACCTTTTCTTGTCGTTCTGGGCGTAGTCAACATCATTTATGCTGCATTGACTTCCTTCGCTCAGCGAAATCTGAAACGAAAGATCGCCTACAGCTCCATCAGTCATATGGGGTTTGTATTGATAGGCATCGGCAGCCTCACTGCTCTCGGCACAAGTGGCGCGATGCTGCAGATGGTGAGCCATGGACTCATCGGAGCCAGTCTGTTCTTCCTGGTGGGAGCCACCTACGACCGCACCCATACACTTCAGCTGGATGAAATGGGAGGGGTAGGACAAAAAATGCGAAAGATGTTTGCTCTCTGGACGGTCTGCTCGCTTGCTTCGCTTGCTTTGCCAGGGATGAGTGGCTTTGTATCTGAACTCATGGTGTTTGTGGGCTTTGCCACCAGTGAGGCATACAGTCTTGGTTTCCGCATCATCATTGCCACCCTTGCAGCAATCGGTGTGATCCTCACGCCGATCTATCTGCTCTCAATGCTGAGAGAAATCTTCTTTGGCAAGGAAAATGCCGAACTTGTCTCTCATAGCAACTTGGTGGATGCAGAGCCGCGAGAGATCTATGTCATTTCCTGTCTGCTGATTCCAATCATTGGCATTGGTCTGTATCCACGCATCATGACGGACAGTTACAGAGCTTCTATCGAAACCCTCGTGCAGAGAGAAACTCTGGCCCTGGCCAGAGTCGGCCCTCTGCCGCTACAGAATGTGCTGCGGCCACTGCAACCTGCCCTCGGCCTGCCGGCAGCAGCGCTACAGGCCCCTCCATTGACAACCTTCCGCCCCACCCCCTAAGCCGGTAGCAGCCTCTGCTCTGTGGCGATGCGTCAGCTCAATTTCCTGCTGATCTTCATCTTTGGCCTGGCTATGGTGATGTTCACCCTGGAGAACACCGCACCCACAACCGTTCGCTTCCTTCCAGGGGTCAGCCTCACGTTCCCTCTGGCCGCCCTTCTTCTTCTTGTTGGCGGCCTAGGGGCCACGGCCGCCTGGATCTATGCGGTCTGGAGCGGCGTGGTGCGAAAGGTGGAAACGCTTCAGACCCAGGGTGAGCAGGAAGCCCAGAAGGTGCGGATCCAGGAGCTGGAAAACGACCTGCAGCGCTATCGGGCCACGGTGGATGCCCAACTGGGGCTGCTGCCCGCAGCGGGAGAGAGCACAGCGGCTCAAACCAATCCCTGACCCCTGGTGTCTGACTCCGGCGAAAGCTACCTTGTGGCACAACGTCAATGAGACCGGGTGGCTGTGGCCGAAGTGGGCGCCCGTATGGCGATACGCATGCTGCAGGACGCCGCAGAACAGGGGGAGATCGACCCCTGGGATGTGGATGTGATTGCGGTGATCGATGGCTTCCTCGACAAGCTGCACCAGCGGATCGCCACCCCCACGCTCCTGCTCTCGCAAGGAGCCAGGTATGAGCAGGATCTCGCCGAGAGCAGTGAAGCGTTTCTGGCGGCTTCTGTGCTGGTGGGATTGAAAGCGGAGCTGCTGGAGAAAAGCAATTTGCCGCCAGAGCAGGATTTCGAGGAGCCTCTTGATCTGGATGGGGAGGACGGGGACGATGGCCTTGGCGTCCAGGCCCTGCTTCCCCTTCGGCCTGAGCGGCACTTGCTGCGGCGCCCAGTGGCGCCGCCGCCTCTGCAGCGGCCTGTGAGCCTTGGGGAACTGATCCGCCAATTGGAGGAGATCGCCGAGCGACTCGAGCAAGAGGAGCGACGGCCGCGGCAGAGAAGCGGGCGGCGGTACAGCGAAAGGATGGCCATTGCTCAGGTCGCCGCCCTTGCCCACCGGGAAAAGCTCCCGGAAACCACGGCTGCTCTCAGTCGCTTCATTCAGTGCTCCTGGCCGGGGGATGGCCAATCCTGGCTGTCGTTCGAAGCGCTGGTGGGTGCCTGGGGCACGTGGAGTGCAAGCCTGGCGGAGGACGATCTGGATCGGGATCGGGTGGGGGTGTTCTGGGCCCTGCTGTTTCTGAGCGCCCAGGGGAAGATAGAACTTCAGCAGGAGGGGGGCCTCTTCGGCCCACTGAGCCTTCGCAGGCTCTGGGCCGTGGTGGGGGCGACAGAAGAGGAGGATCTGGAAGAGGGGTCAGCTTCCCTGCCGGCTCCGGAAGTGATCGCCGCCTGAGAGAGGCCCTAAAGTGCGGGGATTCTCATGAAAAACGCCTGCGAATGAAGGCGATGATTCTCGCGGCAGGGAAGGGAACCCGGGTTCGCCCGATTACCCACACCACGCCCAAGCCAATGATTCCAATCTTGCAGAAACCTGTGATGGAATTTCTGCTTGAGTTACTGAAGGAGCACGGCTTCGATCAGATCATGGTGAATGTCTCCCATCTGGCCGAAGAAATTGAAAATTATTTTCGAGATGGGCAGCGGTTTGGCGTCCACATTGCATATAGCTTTGAAGGGCGTATCGAAGATGGCGAACTCATCGGTGATGCCATGGGTTCTGCGGGAGGGATCAAACGGATTCAGGATTTCCAGCCCTTCTTCGATGACACATTCATTGTTCTCTGCGGTGACGCACTGATTGATCTTGACCTCACAGAGGCTGTACGGCGTCACAAGGCCAAGGGTGCCATGGCGAGCCTGATCACGAAAAGAGTTCCAATGGAACAGGTGAGTAGCTATGGCGTCGTCGTAACGGACGATGACGGCAAAGTGCTTTCTTTTCAGGAAAAGCCAGCCGTTGATGAGGCGGCCAGCGACATGATCAATACAGGTATTTATATTTTCGAGCCACAGGTTCTCGATTTCATCCCCTCAGGCGAAGCCTTCGATATCGGTGCGGATCTCTTCCCCAGACTGGTTGGAGCGGGAGCGCCCTTCTATGCCCTGCCCATGGAGTTTGAATGGGTGGATATCGGCAAAGTTCCTGATTACTGGCAAGCCATTCGCAGCGTCCTTCAAGGTGATGTGCGTCAGGTCCAGGTGCCAGGTCATGAGGTGAAGCCTGGCATCTACACAGGCCTGAATGTGGCCGTCAATTGGGACAAAATCAATGTGCAGGGGCCGGTTTATGTTGGAGGAATGACGAAAATTGAAGATGGTGCAACCATTATCGGCCCAGCGATGATTGGCCCAAGCTGCCACATCTGTGAAGGTGCAACTATTGATAATTCAATCATCTTTGATTATTCCCGGATTGGTCCAGGCGTCAATCTCGTCGAGAAGCTGGTTTATGGTCGTTATTGCGTGGACCGCAACGGTGACCATTTCGACCTCCAGGAGGCTGCTCTTGATTGGCTGATCACAGATGCACGTCGACAGGACAAGATCTCACCATCTCCTCAACAGAAGGCTCTTGCTGAGCTGCTGGGCACAAATTTCACTCTGAAAGCCAGCTGATCAAGCCGGTCCGATGCCTGCCATTCGGAGAATTCTGGGGATCCGCTCCTCCGCTTTCACTGCCATCAGGTGCACACCCTGGGCAATCGTTGCGTAGGAACGCACCTGCTCTGCTGCGATCGCAATCCCCTCCTCTGCCGGATCCTGAGCCGCAGCCAACCGATCAATCAGCTCCTGAGGAATCGCTGCGCCCGGCACCACGCGGTTGATGAACAGGGCATTGCGAGCGGATTTGAGCAGAAACACCCCTGCAAGAACCGGAACACCCAGGGGGCCCGTGATCTCCTCCACAAATCGCTTCAAAGGATCGGGCTGCATCACCATCTGGGTCTGAATGAATCGAGCACCCGCTTCCCACTTGCGCTTCACCCGACTGGCCAAGCCGCTCCAGCTGGCGGACTGGGGATCAGCAGCCGCCCCAGAAAACAGCTGAATTCCCCCATCCGGCAGAGCTCCCTGCACGGGATCAGCGCCCGCATTCAGTTGGGACACCAGCCGCAACAGACGGACGGATTCCAGTTCATTCACAGGTCTGGCATCCGGTTGATCGCCAGCCCTGACGGGATCGCCCGTGAGGCAGAGAACATTGGGAATTCCCAGTGCATGGGCCCCAAGAAGTTCGGCTTGGAGGGCAATGCGGTTCCTGTCTCGACAGGTGATCTGCAGCACAGGCTCGATGCCTTGGTCCAGGAGGAGGCGAGACACCGCAAGGCTGCTCATCCTCATCACCGCCCTGCTGCCATCGGTGACATTCACGGCATGCACCAGCCCCTCAAGAGCAGCTGCGGCTGCCAGGGTACGGCTCACATCTCCTCCCCGGGGCGGGGTGACCTCAGCGGTGATGGCGAACTGGCCAGAGGCCAAAGCTTGAGCAAGCTTCATAGAAACAGCTCCTATGGGCGACATCATGCCCCACGATCGTGCCTAGGATGGCCCAACCTGTAAGGTCTCCATGCCTGAGAGCCACCTTCGCGATCAGGCAACCCCCCAGGGTTTGGAGGGAAGCAGGGGAGACCTCTCGGAACGGGAACTGGAGATCATTGAATTGGTGGCCACGGGGCTCACAAACCAGGAAATCGCCAAACTGTTAATGATCAGCAAGCGAACGGTGGATAATCATGTGAGCAATATCTTCGCCAAAACCGGCGCCAAGAATCGAGTGGCTCTGATCAATTGGGCCATGGACAATGGCAAGATCTGCCGCGATGGATTCAACTGCTGCACACTCCCGGCAACGACTCCCCTTCAACGCTGAACGGGCAGGAAGGAACGGAGCTCTTGCGGGGGCCATGTGCGTAGGGGTGTTGCGGCAAGTGCGGCATTGCTGAAGGCATGTATTCCTGTGATCTCTCTGGTGCACCAGGCAGGAATCGGCGGAGCGGCATCAGGATGCTCCAATTCCACCTCGGCAACCACCAGGGGAGCATTCTCTCCATAAAAAACATCGAGAACCCACTCTCCACCAGAAAGTTGCAGACCATGGCGCCTTTTCTCCAGGCGCGATGGAGCCAGATTCAGCATCGCTTCAGCATCGGCGATCGGAATCGGGTATTCAAATTCCAGCCGGGTTGTGGCGGCTGCACCCGCTCCAGGCACGGCCTTGATGGTGAACCAGGCCTGGGGCTCCCCATGCTGCGACTGCTGCAGACGGACCCGCACCGTGAGGCCATCCTGCGCACTGAGCAGATAGCCCTGCCTGATCTCTGCCACCCAATCGACGTGGGCTCGCCAGTCTTCGCCAGTCACCAGGAAGCGGCGCTCAATTTCCAGGGCCATCTGAGCAATAAACAAGGGCTAATTGGGGGAGGGAAGAGCGCCCGTGAGACTTCCTGCCCAATGGAGCTTATGGGTGAGGGTGCGGTAGTAGGAGGGGCTCTGATCCAGCACCACCATCAAGGCCACACATGCACTGCGCTGCACCACGCAGCGATCTCCAGGCTCAAGCAAGGTGGCATGGACCCCATCCTTCCACAACCGCACCCTGCGAGAACTTTCCCCCAGGGGCCAGATGGTGAGCCTGGAGCGGGGGGGCACCACAATGGCGCGGCTGGATAGGCTCATGGGGCAGATCGGATTGATCACAATGGCCTCGATTCCTGGATGGAGGATCGGTCCTCCAGCCGCCATGGCATAACCCGTGGAGCCGGTGGGTGTCGCCAAGATCAGGCCATCGCCTCGGTATTGATCGACCACTTCACCATCGATATCCAGTTCGAGCACACAGGTGGGGGAAAGCTCATCGAGGGAGGGCCTGAGATAGAAATCATTGAGGGCAGTGTGGGGTTCCTGCATCACCCCATCACCGGAATCAATGCTGGCGGCGAGCATCATCCGCCGCTCCAGAGCAAAGTGATCATCACGCAGTCGTTTCCAGAGGCTGCTGGGGGCCTGATCCCCAACCCCTCTGAGCAGACGACGCTCATGGCTGAGGAAGCCGAGAGTACCGCCGACGTTGAAACAGAGAATGGGCACCTCCAGTGGTGCCAGATGACGGGCTGCTCCGAG
Organism: Cyanobium sp.; assembly: GCA_046075745.1. Lineage (GTDB taxonomy): Bacteria > Cyanobacteriota > Cyanobacteriia > PCC-6307 > Cyanobiaceae > Cyanobium. Next base: position 8,726 of record JBJTQT010000123.1, read on the forward strand.
AACGGTGCCATCTCCGCCAAGCACGACGGCAAGATCTGGCAGATGGGCTTCTGTGGCGAGAAGACCTGGGAAGGGATTCCTGGACAGACCGCTTTCCGCAACCGTCACGGTGACCCCGGTGGCGGTGAGTTCAGCGACACAACGGTCTGCCTCACGACGGGCGATCTGACTGTCCTGTCGAATAATCAGCCAAACCCGTTCAAGGCGCATCAGCGATGGCTTACCAGCGGAGAAGGTTGAAGCGTTCCATGTCGACGGTTTCTCTGTTGCGATAGAGGGAAAGCAGGATGGCCAGCCCAACGGCCGCCTCAGCTGCGGCCACCGTGATCACGAAAATGGCAAACACCTGCCCCCGAATCAGTTCACCATCCACATAGTTGGAAAACGCCATCAGATTGATGTTCACCGCGTTGAGCATCAGTTCAATGCTCATCAGCACCCGCACGGCATTACGGCTATTGATGAGGCCCCAAACTCCAATGCAGAAGAGCAGGGCTGCGAGAGTGAGAAAGGCTTGAAGAGGGACGGGTGCTGTGAGATCCATGGGGCTGAAAAGGGAATCGGTTCAGGGTGCGGTGGGCTGCTTCGAGCGATCCATCAACAGGGGAGTGCGTGCCTTCTCGATGAGTCCCTGATCAGCAGGCTCACCGGTGATCACATCGCTGGCAAAGACATCGCGACGAGCCAGCACGATCGCCCCAATCATGGCCATGAGCAACAGCACGGAGGCCAGCTCAAAGGGGAGGAGATAATCACTGAAGAAGTGTTCGCCGATTCGGATGGTGGCCTCCTCCCCGATGGGGCTGGGTCCAGGAAGGGGCCACGCCGTTGTGAAGGCCACCCGCAGCAGCAGGATGAACAAGCCAAGACAAACAGCTCCAGACAGCAGGCGTCTGCTGAGGAGGCTGGGGATGGAGGCGAGATCCTCCTTCTTGTTCACCAACATGATGGCGAAAAGAATCAGAACGTTGACCGCACCCACATACACAAGCACCTGAGCAGCCGCAACGAAACTTGCATTAAGAAGGAGATAAAGACCGGCTACCGAGAGAAACACTCCACCAAGCAAAAATGCGGAGTAGACAATGTTCTCAAGCAGGACAACACCAAGGGAACCAAGCACCAGGGTGGCCGAAAGAACAAGGAAGCAGATTTGCTCGGTGGTGGAAGCAATGGTCATGATGTCTGCTCTGGGGTGGGGCTGGAGGCATTGGAGGGGCTGGGCTTGACCACAATCTCGGAAGGCAGCTTGCCTGCCCTCGGGCTGGAGGCAGGAACTCCATGGGGCTCGATGACACCCTTTGGAAGGTAGGCCAACTCACGCAGGGGGAAGACGGAGGGATCCGTCGTCACACTGGTTGGAAGCCTACCGAGGGCAATATTGTCGTAATTGAGGCTATGGCGATCATAGGCTGCTAGTTCATATTCTTCAGTCATGGATAGGCAATTCGTGGGGCAGTACTCAACGCAATTGCCGCAGAAAATACATACTCCAAAATCAATGGAATAATTGCGCAGTTCTTTCTTCTTGGTGTTCTTGTTCATCACCCAATCCACCACGGGCAGATTGATCGGGCAGACACGCACACAAACTTCACAGGCGATACACTTATCAAATTCGTAGTGGATGCGCCCTCGATAGCGTTCGGAGGGGATCAGCTTTTCGTAGGGGTACTGAATCGTGACAGGCCGGCGGCGCAGATGGTCAAAGGTGACACCGAGGCCCTGGCTGATGTATTTGGCAGCACTGACTGCATCCTTGGTGTAATCGCCGACTTTCTGGAGAAAACCAAACATGGGTGTAGAAGCAGAATGGCCTGAATGGGATCCATGATGCCGGAAAGCGGCATTGTCTGACGAAGGTGGTGTGGACTCACCCTCCAAAGGCCATGGGGAAGGCAAGCTTCAAAGCAGCAGTCACCAGAAGGTTCACCAGGGCGATGGGGAGAAGGAACTTCCAGCCCAGATCCAGCAACTGGTCAATGCGAACCCGGGGAACGGTCCAGCGAAGAAGGATCGCGAAGAACACCAGAAGGTAGGCCTTCAGCACGGTCATCACGATGCCCACACTGGCTGTGATCACCTGGATCAGGGGGCTGTCGATGGGCTGCCCGAACCACTGCGCCACCCATTCAACGGGTACGGGGAAGCCCCAGCCGCCCAGATAGAGTACGGAAACCAGAAGGGCCGAGAGCACGAGGTTGATGTAACTGCCAAGATAAAAGAGCGCGAATTTCATGCCGGCATATTCCGTCTGATATCCGGCCACCAACTCTTCCTCTGCCTCAGGAAGGTCAAAGGGGAGGCGCTCGCATTCGGCCAGGGCGCAGATCCAAAAGATGAGGAAGCCTACGGGCTGGCGCCAGATGTTCCAGCTGAGGATCCCAGCCCCAGTCTGCTGATTCACAATATCCACCGTGCTCAGGGAATTGCTCATCATGACGATCGCCAGCACGGAGAGAGCCAACGGGATCTCATAACTGATCGATTGGGCAGCAGCCCGAAGCCCACCAAGCAGTGAATATTTGTTATTGCTGGCATAGCCACTCATCAACAGGCCGATGGGCTGGATGCTGCTCAGGGAAATCCAGAGAAAGATTCCCACCCCCACATTGCTGATCAAGAGGTTCTGGCCGAAGGGCACCACCAGCCAGGAGAGGATCACGGGCACGAGCACCAGCACCGGCCCGAGGGTGAACAGCAGGCCATCCGCCCGGGCTGGGATCACGTCCTCCTTCACCAGGAGCTTCAGGCCATCAGCGAGGGGCTGAAGAATACCCAGAGCACCTGCATATTCCGGTCCGATCCGCTGCTGCACCGCCGCTGAGATCTTGCGCTCCAGCCAGACGTTCACCAGCACGCCGACCACAGCGGCGATGAGCACCAGCAGCATCGGCAGCGGCAGCCAGATCACCCGGGCGAGCCCGGGACTCACCCCCAGCCCCTCCAGCAGAGAACTGAAGCTGGCTTGAAGGTCCAGTCCGGGAGCGACAAAGCCCGGAGAGACCGGCGGTGTCAGCAGCATGAAGACAAGCTCCAATTGGCAGGCAACTTAAACGGACAGCCGCACTTTTGGCGGATCCCCTCACCCCTCATAGGGGAAGCGGACGCTGCTCCAGCGGGAGCCAGGGGCGCTCAGGAGACCCCGTGTAGTTCTGGGTTGGGCGGTAGATGCGGTTGGCGCCGAGCTGCTCGCGCCAGTGGGCCAGCCATCCGGCCGTGCGGGCGATGGCAAAAATGGGTGTGAACAGATCCCTGGGGATTCCGAGCTTCCGGTAGACCAGGCCCGAATAGAAATCCACGTTGGGATAGATGCCCTTCGGCCCCAGCCGCTCTGCAGCCGCGGCCTCCAGGGCCCGAGCCAGGTCGTACATCGGATCGGTGCCGAAGCGGGTGAAGAGCTCCTCAGCCAACCCCTGGAGAATCACGGCCCGGGGGTCTTTCACCCGGTATTCGCGATGGCCGAAGCCCATGATTTTCTGCTTCTGGGCAATGGCCCGATCCAACCAGGGCTCCACCTGATCCACCGTGCCGATCTCCTCGAGCATGTCGAGCACATCCTCATTGGCCCCGCCATGGAGGGGGCCGGCCAGGGTGCCCACCGCCGAGGCCACCACCGCATAGGGATCGGTGAGGGTGCTGGCCGTCACCCGGGCACTGAAGGTGCTGGCATTCAGGCTGTGCTCCGCATGGAG
>JBJTQT010000124.1:0-3595 GCA_046075745.1 Cyanobium sp.
CTGCCGGCCTCCACTCCAACGGCCCGGGCACTCAACCTCCTTATCGAGGTCCACGGCCACTGTCTACTGGTGACCGATCAGGGCAAGGCGATCGGGCTGGTGAATCTTGCGGATCTGCAACGGGGACTTCAGCGCCGGAAGGAGCGTGCGGCCGGCAAGGGGGCAGCCTCCTCTGAGGAGCCACCTCTCACCCTGAGGGATTGCCTTCGCTCAGAGATGCTCTGGCTGCCGGAACGTGCGAACCTCAGCCAGTTGGAAGATCAACTCCTGCCGGGAGGACTGCGCCAGGTTCCGGTTTTTGCCGGCTCAGGCGAGGGTGAGGCCTATCTGCCGGTCGGTTTGCCCGCTGGTGGCTTGCCCGAAGACAGCCTGCTTGGCCTGGCCAGCAGAGATGGGATGGCTCGGGCCGTGGCCAGGCACCTTCAGAGGCTGGAGTCGTCAGCAGCGGAGAGAAGTGCCTCTGCCACCGGATCGGCCTGAGAGAGCAGCCTGAGAATCCGCTGCAGATCCAAATCTGAAAGTTCGCCATCCTCTCCCCACTTCAGAGCAGTGCTGTTGAGCTGGTCCGTGGTGATCTGTTGCTCGCTCGAGAGAGCACTGGTGAAAGAGGTGCAGGCTTCGGACATGGGGGGCGCGGGAAGCTGTACAGCCCGGCGAACAAATGTTCGATCGAACATAGAGGGAAACTCCTGAGGGAAGGAAGACCCTCAGGGCGATCTGCAGAATGTTTTCCAATGTGGTGCGGGAGGCCCCCCTAAAAAAAGAATTTCAGTCCCGCTTCGAAGCCGTTCTGTCGCACGTTGAACCCTGTTTCGCGATCGGCCCCATTGCTCCAGTCCAGACCGAAATAACGCCAGGAGAGATCCAGCTGGGTGTTGTTGCCCAGGGCAATGCCCACACCCACCTGGGCATTGCCGCTCAGATCCTCTGCGCCGGCAAGGCCTAAGCCACCGATATCGCCACGGGCAAAGGCCCGCAGGCCTGGAGTGAGAAACACGGACGCCTGGGTGCCCAACAGGGGCTGGGCCCAGGTGCGTTGCCAGTTGCCCTGCTTTTGCAGTCGGAACTCCAGTGGGCCCCTGCCTTCGAGCACCCCGAGCAGATCCAGTTCGTTCTTCAGCACGCGCACCCCGGCGTAGGGGATCACGGTGACCTGCCCTGGTGTGCCGATGGCGCTCTCCACGGCCCCGAAGCGGTAGCGGAAGGCGAAGTCGTACATGCCCTGGATCGCGGTCTGCTGCACCTGTCCTGTGAATTGCTGCACCTGCCCGCGTGCTGGCAGCGGGATGCTCTTGCTGCGGCCCTGCTGGTCGCCGATCTGGGCGTAATAGAGATCCGCTAGCAGACCAAATCTGCCGTTCTCCAGACTGCCGCGCGCTGATCCCACCGTTTCGATCAGAGGGATCAGTTCTGCCAGCGAAGTGTCAACTTCGGCCTCGAACCCGCGGATGGTTGTGGTGCCCCAGCTCCGTACGGGCACGAAGCCATAGAGCTCCACCGTTGCTCGCCACGGTTCCTTCGTCTCCCCTTCGCCGGGCTTCGCTGCCGGCACCTCCTGCGGGATCCCAGCGCCAGAGCGGGAGGGTACCTCCTGAGCAGCCATGGGCTGGGCCTGAACAATCAGACCCAGCAGCGTGTGTCCATAGCCCAGGCTCAGGACCAACCTGTATAGGCGAGAAGAGGACACGACCATCAGCCCGTTTGCTTTCGGGCAGATCATGCAGGCTGAACTAAACCCCTCTTCTCTGCCTTATGCCAGTACAGAACTGGATAACGGCCTCTCTTAGACTCCACCCTAAAAACTAACTGGAACATTCGCGATCATGGGCTGTTTCCCTGATTGCAGCAGGCACTGTTCTCTCCAATCGTTCGGCAATCAAGGTCTGCACCATCAGCCGCAATGTCTGTCGATTGCCTCCCGCCGCCCTCCAGCTTTCGATCCACACCACCATCGTTGTGGTGTCCATCGCGCCACCCTCTTCCCCATGGCCTGGGCTACCCGCCAGACGGTTCAGATACGCCCGGGCATCGTCCAGGCAGGAGGGGCCCTCCCCAAATCCATCGAGGCGTGGATCCAAGGCTGCCAGAAGGGTTTCCAGGGCCGCCAGGCTCAAGGGCCCCAGAGGTGCATCTGTCCCCAGATCCGTCGGCAGGTCGCTTGCCATGTCGATGCCGTCCTTCGTGGTGGGAGTCTGGCGCTTTCTTGTCTAAAGTTGCCCAGGCCCCTTGCAACCCCATGTTGAAGCATTGCCTGCAGTTGCTTGTGAGCCTGGTCATCGTCTGCCGCTCCCTGGCGTTGTTCGGCCAGCTCCGCAAGGCCTGGCGCAGTGACGGTCTTTCCCTTCAGTTCCAACGTGAGTTGCGTCGTCGCGGACTCATGGCCCCCTCCTTTCGTCTTCCTGCCTCCTGAGGTTGTTTCGGCTCTGCGCCGCCGGAATCTTGGTCATGAGGTGGTGGATGGCGTGAATCACCACTCCCCAGAGTTCAGCTCCTTGTGTCTGGTCACCCTGAAGCGGGATCGCCAGGCTGTTTCCATCGCTGCTCTCCAGCTGGAAGGTGGAGGGCCTGTTGGGTTGGATGCAGAGACGCCGCACGATGAATTGCCCTTCGAACACGGCGACCACAACACAGCCAGCCCGGGGCCGAACGCTCCGATCGATCACCAGCAGGTCGCCATGGAGAATCCCTTCCCTGCGCATGGCTTCTCCCTGCACGCGCATGAAGAACGTGGACAGGGGGGAAGGGATCAGCTCCCGGTTGAGATCGATGCGCCCTTCTTCGTAGTCGTCCGCCGGGCTGGGAAAGCCTGAGGCTGGGATGGAACGCCCTGCTGAGGTCGCCATTTCAGACACAGTGATGCGGAGTGGTACTAGTGTACTTCCTTTGGGGGTGTCAGCATGGGCTTGGTCTTCAGCGGGGGTGGCGCAGGTGGCCTGTCCGAGCTGTGGCAGCTGGGCGGTGAAGGCGGATCGGGGGCTCGCGGGGCGCATGGTGTGCGCTCGCTGTGGCCATCCCCTGGGCCTGGGGGCGAGGGCCGGGATCCCTGGCCGTGAGCGCCGCCGATGGAGGGGGGCGATCCTGCCCAGGCGCTGGCGTCTCTGCTGGGCCTTGGCGACTCTGGTGGGAGTTTCTGCGGCTCTTGCAGCGCAGGCCCCTCCTCCGGGCCAGCGGGATGCTCCCAGGTGGGAACCCCATCTCTCACCTGGGCGGGGATGGCCGGCCAGGCCGGAAGGGCTGGGGATGTGACCATACGCTGACAGGTTGGCCGCAATCGCCCGAAATCCCGGATTATGAGCCCGTCATTAATAGCCAGACCGAAGAGGAATGCCAAACAATCCCGTCTCCAATCTTGCCTCGATGAGTCTCCGTCAACTGAAAGATCTTGCCCGTGCCGTGGGCATTCTCCGTCCCACTGCGGAGAGCCGTCAGGAGCTCAGCGATGCGATTGCGGACAAAGTGATTGATGGCACATTGCCGATGGAGGATCTGGCCGCTTTGGAAGCGGAAATGGCTCCAGCGCCGCGTCCCTCCCTGGAGACGCGGGTGGTGTTTCTGCCGCGGGATCCGCAGTGGGCGTATGTGTTTTGGGAGATCA
>JBJTQT010000125.1:0-10468 GCA_046075745.1 Cyanobium sp.
AGGCCACCTCCTCTGGACAGCCCACCTTTAGCCCCTGGCGATGCTCCAGGGTGCGGATGTAGCTGGAGGCTTCATGCAGGGAGTCGGGGGTGCCCGTATCCAGCCAGGCCATCCCCCGTCCCATCAGCTCAACTCTCAGCAGTCCGGCTTCGAGATATTGCTTGTTGAGATCGGTGATCTCCAACTCCCCCCGGGCTGAGGGTTGCACTTGCCGTGCCCGCTCCACCACAGAACCATCGTAGAAATACAGTCCGGTGATGGCGTAGCGGGAGCGTGGCTGTTTCGGTTTTTCCTCAATGCTGATCGCCCGGCCATTGCCATCAAATTCGACCACTCCATAGCGCTCGGGATCACTCACGGGGTAGGCAAAGACCGTGGCACCCTCTTCCATGAATTGGCTAGTTTGCAATTGGGGGATCAAATCCTGACCATGGAAAAGATTGTCGCCCAACACAAGAGCAGCGGGAGCTCCCGCAAGGAAGTGAGCACCAATCAAAAAAGCTTGAGCAAGACCATCTGGGCTTGGTTGAATAGCGTAGCGAAGTTCCATCCCCCAACGGGAGCCATCCCCCAATAGGCGGCAAAATGAGGCTTGATCTTCCGGTGTGGTGATGATCAGTACCTCACGAATTCCAGCCAACATCAAGGTCGTGAGTGGGTAGTAAATCATCGGCTTGTCATACACAGGCATCAACTGCTTGCTTACTGCGCAGGTGAGCGGGGCCAGCCTTGTGCCGCTGCCTCCGGCCAAAATGATGCCTTTTCGAGCGGATGGTCCCGACCTCACCTGGCTCCCTCTGGTGCACCGAGTGTCTCATGACAGGCCAGGTTCCTTCTGTCCGTCTCCACCAGGAGAGTCTCTGGCCTACTTGGTGTCCATCCAGTTGGCACCCACTCCTGTTTCCACCACGAGGGGGACCCGCAGTTGGATGACCCCCTCCATGGTGCGCCGTGTGAGATCCACGACTTCGCTGAGGGCTTCGGGAGCGGCCTCGAGCACCAGTTCATCGTGAACCTGAAGCAGCAGTCGGGCAGGCAGCTTGCGGTGAAGCAATTCGCGATGAAGCTGCACCATGGCCAGTTTGATGATGTCAGCACTGGATCCCTGGATCGGTGCATTGGCGGCGGCCCGCAACTGCTGTGCTTCCAACCCGCCACGGCGGGCGCCCTCGATCGGAATCTCCAGGGGATCCTTGCCTCGGTGCCGCCCCAATCCGTCGGGATCGAAATGAAAGGGGCGTCGACGCCCCAGGATGGTTTCCACATAGCCCTGGCTGAGGGCGAGCCGCTCCTGCAGCTCCAGGAAGGCGAACACCTTTGGATACCGTTGCCGGAAGCGTTGCAGAAACTCCTTGGCACGACCCTGGGGAATGCCAGTTTCCCGGGCGAAGCGCTGCACGCCCATGCCGTAGATCACCCCGAAGTTGATGGTCTTCCCCATCCTTCGCTCCTCCGCGCTCACCGTGTCTTTCTCCAGCAGCAGCCTGGCGGTGAGGGCATGCACGTCATCTCCCCTGTTGTAGGCGTCGATGAGCACCTCCTCGCCGGAGAGGTGAGTGAGGATGCGCAGTTCGATTTGGGAATAATCGGCGCTGATCATCTGCCAGCCCTCCTCCGGCAGGAAGGCCTTGCGGATACGGCGACTGAAATCCGTGCGGATCGGAATGTTCTGCAGATTGGGATTGCTGCTCGAGAGCCTCCCGGTGGCGGTGACCGCCTGGTTGAAATCCGTGTGCACCCGCCCGGTTTCTGGCTCCACCAGGGCCGGCAGGGCATCGACATAGGTGCTGCGCAGTTTGCTGAGGGTGCGATGGCTGAGCAACAGTGGCACCACGGGATGGTCCTCCTCCAGCCGTTCCAGCACGGTGGCATCCGTGCTCCAGCCGGTCTTGGTTTTGCGGGATTTCTTGCGGTCGAGTTTCAGGGTGTCGAACAGCAGGGCTTCCAGTTGCTTCGGTGAGCTGAGGTTGAAGGGCTGACCCGCCATGGCCTGCGCTTCGGCTTCCAGATGATTCAGCTGGGCTCCCAGTTCCTGGCTGAGCTCCTGCAGGTAGCTCTGGTCGATGCGGATCCCCGTGGCCTCCATGGAGGCCAGCACCGGCTCCAGGGGCAGTTCCACATCCCTGAGAAGGGCCGGCAGGGCGGGTCCCATGGCCTGCAGTTCCTCGTTCAGCCTGCCGGTGAGCCGCCAGGTGAGATACACATCCATGCCGCAATAACGAGCAGCGGCGGCGATGGGCACATCGGCAAAACTGTTTCCCTTCCCCACCACGCTGCCGTAGCTCTCGGGGGTGAAGCCGAACTCCCGCTCCGCCATGGCCTCCAGAGCGTGTTTGCCTGCGGGGTCCCGCAGATAATCCGCCAGCAGGGTGTCCATCACCACACCGGCAAGGGGCAGTCCATGGCGCAGCAGGATCAGCCGGTCGTATTTGGCGTTCTGGAGGGTTTTGGGGTGCCCATCGCTGCCCAGCCATGGGGCCAGGGCCTGGAGAACACTCTCCAGAGGCAACTGATGGGCTGGAGGCGAGGAGGGCGTTTCTTCGATCAGAAGGGCATCGCCCTGTGCGCGGTGGCCGATGGGGATGTACGCGAGGTCGGAGAGGCCGGAACCCCAGCAGACTCCCACCCCAACCAGCTCGGCGCGGAAGGGATTGAGAGAGGTGGTCTCCGTGTCGAGGGCCACGGGCGCTGCCGCCTCCCGGCAGGCCATCAACCGGCTCAGAAGGTCATTCAGGTCGTCTTCGTTTTGGATGATGGCCGGCGAGAGCTCCGGCAGGGGAGTCGCCTCCGGCGGCTGCTCCTGCAGCGGTGCCGCTGCAGCTCTTTCGGGGGGGGGGTCGGAGTTGGGGGGGCTGGCAGCGGCGCCCTTCCCGGAAAAGGTCCGGGCGAATCGCTCCGTCTGACGCAGGAGGCTGAAGAGTTCCAGGGTTCGAAGGCGTTCTTCCAGCTCCTCCGCTCTGACGTGACCCAGAGCCAGCCTTGGGGATGGGGGCAAGGGCACATCCCGGTGGATGGCGGCCAGCAGCCTGGAGCGAAAGGCACTCTCCCTGCCCTCCTGGAGCTTGGTGCGCAGGGTGGCTTTCTGAGCCTCCAGGGCGGCGTAGATGGCATCCAGGCTGCCGTGGGCCTGAAGGAGGGTGATCGCCGTCTTGGGTCCGATGCCCCGCACCCCCGGGATGTTGTCGGAACTGTCCCCCGTTAGGGCCTTGAGATCCACCACGTCCTCCGGCGGGACTCCCAGCTTCTCCACCACCTCCTCCCTTCGGATCTCCCGGGGGCCTGAACCACGGTTGTTCGGTCCACCCCCGAGGTAGAGCACCGCGATATCCCGTCCGTCATCCACCAGCTGAAAGAGGTCTCTGTCGCCGGAGAGGATGCGCACACGCCACCCCTCGCCGGCGGCCCGTTCCGCCAGGGTGCCGAGCACATCATCGGCTTCATAGCCCGGTGCCATCACCAGCGGCAGATCGAGCAGCTCGCCAAGGATCTGCTGAAGGTTGTGAAGGTCTTCGAAGAAGTGCTCCGGCGCCACATCCCGGTGGGCCTTGTAGGTTTCATCCGCCTCATGCCGAAAGGTGGGTTCCGCCGTGTCAAAGGCAATGGCAATGCCCTGCGGTTGCCACTCCGTGCAGGTTTCGAGAAGGCTTTTCAGAAAACCGAAGGTGACGCTCGTGGGCACCCCATCCTTGGTGGAGAGCCCCCCATCCCCCCCCTTGGCAAAGGCATAGAAGCTGCGAAAGGCCAGGGAGTGTCCATCGACCAACAGCAGGAGAGGTTTTTGATCCGCCATGGCCAACCGTTCATCCACCCCGGGTCGCCTCAGCCTGCCAGATCCATTCCCGCCTCCCCCAGCGTGGCAGGGCACCAGTGGGGATGCCTTGTTCAGCACCTGCGGGCGTTACCGCTGGTGGCTCGTGCGCCACTGGTGTCCGCAGCGCAGTGCCGTGCTGTTCCTCGGGCTGAATCCCTCCAAAGCCGATGGCCGCCGCGAGGACCCCACCCTCCGCCGGCTGCATGGTCTGGCGAGCCGCTGGGGCCATGGCCATCTGCTGGTGCTGAATCTGTTTTCCCGGGTGGGCACCGACCCGGCCCAGCTGCGCAGGTCTCCAGAACCGGTGGGGGAGCTCACTGATGCCTGGTTGGCGACCGGCCTGCGGTGGTTGGCTGACCAGCCATGCCAGGACAGCGGCCCCCCGCCGAGGCTCTGGCTGGGCTGGGGTCACCGAGGGGGGCTGCACCGTCGCGATGAGCGGGTGCTCGCTTTGCTGCAATCCTGGGAGGGAGAAGTGGTGTGCCTCGGCGAGACCCAAAGGGGCCATCCCCGCCATCCGCTCTTTTGCCGGGCCACCCAACCCCCTCTGCCCTTCGTTCAGCGTTCCTCTCCATGCCCCGCGTCCCCCGCCGCTACGCCATTCATCTGATCCTCAGCGGCGGCCATGTGGAAGTGGTTCACTTCCCCAGCCTGGAGGCCTTCCAGCAGTGGTACACGAGTGCCCTGCACGGGGGTGCCTCGCCGGACAGCTTCATCAATGTGCCGATCGGTGAGCTGGAGGGGGAATATCTGTTGATTCGTGCCGGGAGTGTGATTGGTCTGCGGGTTGAGCCTCTTTACGGAACGATGGAGGATTGAAGGGTGAAGCCCAGCGGCGCTCCACCGAAGCCACCAGCAGAACCCGCTCTCAGGAGGCCAGAACTCCTGCCAATCGCTCCCGGTCCTGGCCGAGCTGATGGAGCAGCCTCCAGGAGGTGAGCAGATCCGGTCCCTGCAGGGAGCCCAGGAGAGCAGCCCGGAGGCTTTTCATCATCAGTCCCTTCTTCACCCCGGCCGCTCCGGCTGCAGCCTCGAGCAGATCACGGGCCTCCTGCTCCGCCAGGAGGGCTTTGGAGGGCCTGGCATCGAGTTGGGTCTGCAGGGCCGCAAGGCAGGCCCTCGACTGGGGCTCTCGCAGCACCTCCTGCGCCGCTGCATCGGGGATGGGAGCTTCGAAGAAAGGAGCGGCCTGGCAGACCCCATCGGCCAGCAGGGTGAGAGAGGGACCCAGCAGGGCACAAAGCTCTTCCAACCAGGGCTGGGGGGGGGTCAGGGTAGCCCCTTGCCCCTGCAGCCAGCCTCGGGAGGCCCAGAGGGGCCCGAGCCGCTCAAGCAGCTGACCTGGGGGCAGCCCATGCAGCACCTGGGCGTTGAGCCAGTTCAGCTTTTCCCAGTCGAAGCGGGCTCCAGCCCGGTTCACCCGCTCGAATCCGAACACCTCAGCAGCTTCCTCGAGGGTGAACCGCTCTCCCATGCCTTCAGGCGGCGACCAGCCCAGCAGGGTCATGTAGTTCGTGAGAGCCTCCGCCGTGTATCCCAGAGCCTGGAAGTCGCTGATGGAGGTCACGCCATCGCGCTTGGAGAGCTTGCGGCCCTCCTGGTTGAGGATCAGCGGTGTGTGGGCAAAGCACGGAAGGGAAAGGCCAAGGGCTTCATAGAGAAGGATCTGCTTGGCGGTGTTGGCGATGTGATCTTCGCCGCGGATCACATGGCTGATGGCCATGGCGGCGTCATCCACCACCACCACAAGGTTGTAGAGGGGATCGCCGATCTCCCCGGCTGGAGCCCGACGGGCGATCACCATGTCGCCGCCGAGATCGGCCCCACTCCAGCGCATCTCGCCGCGCACCATGTCGTGCCAGGTGATCAGGCGCCCATCGTCGATGCGGAAGCGCACCACGGCCTGCCGTCCTTCGGCGATGAACGCCTGCTCCTGGGCTTCACTGAGGTGCCGGTGGCGGTTGTCGTATCTCGGGGCCTCCTTCCGCTCCACCTGACCCTCCCGCAACGCGGTGAGCTCCTCTTCGCTGGTGTAGCAGCGGTAGGCGTGGCCACTGGCCAGCAATTGGCTGATGGCGGCCCGATGGAGTTCGATGCGGGCGCTCTGGATCACCGGTTCCTCGTCCCAGTGCAGACCCAGCCAGTTCAGCCCCTCAAGAATGTTGGCGGTGTACTCCTGCCGGGAGCGTTCCCGGTCCGTGTCTTCAATGCGAAGGAGAAAGGCCCCGCCGTGGCGACGGGCATACAGCCAGTTGAAGACGGCCGTGCGTGCCGTGCCGATGTGCAGGGTGCCTGTGGGGCTGGGGGCAAGGCGGACACGTACGGAGGGGGAAGCCGCAGCCATCAGCTCTGGGGTTTGGACGGGACTGACGGGGCTCGAACCCGCAACTTCCGCCGTGACAGGGCGGTGCTCTAACCGATTGAACTACAGTCCCAATTCAGAACAAACCTGGTCACTGGACCTGGGGTCTGTCCACCGACATCGCCGCCGGCTTAATCAGTATCGACTGCCGTGGCGCCCTCCGTCAAATCACCTGCCGAGCCCTTCTCTTTGACAGCACAAGCTGCCTGGTGGATCTCCAGCAGGCTGGCCAATCTTTCTTGCTTTCTTTGAAAGAGCAAGATTCAGAAGGAAGGAAGCCTGAAGGGCTCAGGGGCGGAACCCGGCAGGTTCAATCAGCCGCACTTGATTGCCACGGGCGGTGAATTCACGGCCCTGGTCGCTCTGGACCACAACACGGCCGCCGGATTTCACCCGGATGACCCTGGCGCGAACCCAACCCAGAGCCGCGGACTCCAGAACTTTGACCACATCACCGGGTTGAAGATCCAACTCCATGCTCGGAACGAGGAAACTGCAAAAGGGGGAACATCGGACGCGCCGTGGAGGACTCGAACCCCCGACATCAGGTTTTGGAGACCTGCGTTCTACCAGCTGAACTAACGGCGCAAGGCGATGCACCAATGGAGGGGGAGGCCCCTCAGCGATCGAAGCGCTGCTTGACCCGTGTGGCTTTACCCACCCGGTCACGCAGATAGAAAAGCTTCGCTCTGCGCACCTTACCGCGACGCTCCACCTTCACGGAAGCCACCTGGGGACTGTGCAGCAAAAAGACCCGCTCCACCCCGATGCCCTGGAAGATCCTGCGCACGGTGATGGTTTCATTGAGGCCGCCATGACGCATGGCGATCACAACCCCTTCGTAGGGCTGGATCCGCTCCTTGTTTCCTTCCCGGATTCTCACCCCAACCCGAACCGTGTCCCCCACGAAGATGTCCGGCAGGTCGCTCTTTAGCTGTTCGGCCTCAAAAGCGGAAATCAGCTCACGGGCGCTCAGCTTGCCGGTGATCGCCTGACGGGTGGAGGGGCTGGCCGGTTGTTCAGAGGCCTCGGCTGGAGCTGGGGGGGCCTCCACGTCCTGCGCAGCGCCTGAAGGTGATGTGGTGTCTTCGGTTGATTCCGCAGCAGTTGATTCCGCAGCCATTCCAGCGTCCTAGGTAGCGAGCCAAACAAAGAGCTTACCGTCTCAAGTGCTCTGCCCTGTTCTGTGCAGCCAGCGCTGCACCCGTTGCCACACCATCAGCGACCCCGTGCCGACCATCCAGAGCAGACCCAGTCCGTTGAGGAGCACATAGAGGGTTTCGCCATGGGAGCCGAGAAGGGGTTTCAGCCACTCCCCCTCGTGAAGGGTCATCAGGGGATGGGCCTGGTCCCGTCCCCACCCGAGCCAATCCCGCAGCACCCGGTAGGCCACCCCGGTGGATGCCGTGATCAGCAGGGGAGCCAGAACGAAGGGGGCCACAGCGGCGTGGGCCTGTCTGCAGCGCACCAGCAGGGGCAGGGAGCGGGCGGGGGGGGACTCTTCAACCATGGCCTGGAGCACAGTTGGCAGCAGTTCACCGATAGCGTGGAGATGATGTTCTGTCTGTCCGGCAACCCGCCGCTGCCATGAAGCTCTTTGCAGATCTGCTGTCGTCCTCCATCGGCGGACAGGGCCAGGACAAGGGGGCAGCAGGATTGGTCACCCGCAGCGGGCCTCGGATCGGTGGCAACCGCCGAGGCGTGGAGGTGAAATCCGCCCGAGAGATCGCCACCATGCGCACGGCCAGCCGGATCGTGGCCACCGTGCTGCGGGAGATCAGCGAGCTGGTGCAGCCGGGCATGACCACCGGGGATCTGGACCGGCACGCGGAGAAACGCATCCGGGAGATGGGGGCGGTGCCGAGTTTCAAGGGCTACCACGGTTTTCCCGCCAGCATCTGCGCGAGCATCAACCATGAGGTGGTGCATGGCATCCCCAGCGGCAAGCGGGTGATCAAGGAGGGCGATCTGCTGAAGGTGGATACCGGCGCCTGCTTCGAGGGCTATCACGGCGACAGCTGCATCACCATCCCCGTGGGCTCCTCCGTGACGGAGGAGGCGCGGCATCTCAGCCAGATCGCCCAGGAATCCCTGATGCGGGGGCTGGCCACCATCCGTGCCGGCAGCACCCTCCTCGAGCTCGCCGGTGCCGTGCAGGATCACGTGGAAGCCAATGGCTATGCCGTGGTGGAGGACTTCACGGGTCATGGCGTGGGTCGCAATCTCCATGAGGAGCCCTCGGTGTTTAACTACCGCACCCGGGACCTTCCGAACATCACCCTTCGGCCCGG
Organism: Cyanobium sp.; assembly: GCA_046075745.1. Taxonomy (GTDB): domain Bacteria; phylum Cyanobacteriota; class Cyanobacteriia; order PCC-6307; family Cyanobiaceae; genus Cyanobium. The sequence continues at coordinate 8,465 of JBJTQT010000125.1, forward strand.
CATGACCCTGGCGGTGGAACCGATCCTGAATGCGGGCAGCAAGGCCTGCCGCACCCTCAAGGACCGCTGGACCGTGGTGACCGTGGATGGCAGCCTCTCCGCCCAGTGGGAGCACACCATCGTGGTGAGCAGCGACGGCTGCGAAATCCTCACGGATCGCGGGTGAGCAGCCGCACGTAGGCCCAGCGGCTGAGGGTGGCCAGGGGCATCAGCACATAGGTGAGGGGGTTGATGCTCACGATGATCAGATGGCAGTTCCAGCGCGCCTGCCGAAGGATTTCCCCCGCCACCCAGTCGGCAGACATCACGCCGTAGGGGTTCAGCTCTGAACGGAACGGGCCGAGCACGAGGCGCCGAACCCGCAGGGATGTGGAGGCCAGATCAACGGCCCGCAGACTCAGGATCTGGCCGATGAGACGCTTGCTGATCTCATAGAGGGGGCTGAGGGCGGGTTGGATCTCCGCCTCCGAAGTGTTGAGCCAGAGCTCTCCGCTCCTGCCACGGTTGGCGACCTCTGTGGCAAAGAGTTCGAGGAGGCGCCAGTGGCTGAGGGCGTTCACCTCCAGGGCCAGGCTGAGGGCCTCCCTGTCCCGTCTGCCCTGCTGATTGACGCCGTGGTTGAGCACCAGCACATCCACCTCCGCCAGAAGGGGCCCCAGCTCGCTTTCCTCACCACAGGCCCAGCCCACCTGGCGACAGGGAATCGGTTCGCCCCTGGAATCCAGAACCTGCAGGGGGGAAGGCTCGCCGCCGCCCTGGGGGCGATGGCAGAGGGCGATGAGTGTGGCGCCTCGGCTGTGCCAACGCCGGATCAGGGCCTGTCCCAGGGCTCCACTGGCGCCGGTGATGGCCACCGTTGGCCCTTGGCTGGCTGGAGGGGAAACCGGCTGCAGGAGGCTGGAAGGTTGGGTGCATGCTGCAAGAATCTGCCACAGCCCGGCTCCCTTGAGGCCATGCCATGCCCAGCCCGCTGCTGATCGGCTCCTGCGAACCCTTCAGCGGCAAGTCGGCTGTGGCGCTTGGACTGGCGCAGCAACTTCGCCGTAAGGGCGTGAGCTTCGCCTTCGGCAAACCGCTGGCCACCTGCCTGGATCCCCAGGAGGTGCGCCAACCGGGCGACCCGCTCCTGGATGCCGACGTGCGCTTCATCGGCTCCACCTTGGCCCTGGAGCCGGCCCAGCTCATTCCATCCCTGGCGGTGCTGGAACCCGTTTCCGCCCACCAGCGGCTCCTCAGTGGGGAGGTGGGGCCCGTGGAGGGAGTGCAGACCCTCAAGGCCAGGCTGCAGGAGGAAGGCGCAGGGCTCGCGATCCTGGAGGGAGCAGGGCGGCTCACGGAAGGCTGGTTGTTCGGTCTGGGGCTGGTGCCCCTGGCCCGGGCCCTGGAGGCCGTGGTGGTGCTGGTGCACCCCTGGCAGGACAGCCGCGATGTGGAGCCCCTGCTGGAGGCCAGGAGTCAGCTGGGCAACCTGCTTGCGGGGGTGGTGATCAATGGCGCGCCGCCTGAAGCGCTCCAAGGGCTGAAGCAGGATCTCACCCCGGCATTGGAGGGGATCGGCCTGCCGGTTCTGGGGGTGATGCCCCGCAGTCCCCTGTTGCGGAGCGTCACGGTGGAGGAGCTGAGCCGCCGGCTGGAGGCCCGCATTCTCTGTTCCCGGGAACGGCTGGATCTGCTGGTGGAAACCCTCTCCATCGGTGCGATGAATGTGAATTCCGCGATGGAATTCTTTCGCCGTCGCCGCAACATGGCCGTGGTCACCGGGGCGGACCGCACGGACATCCAGCTCGCGGCCCTGGAGGCCTCCACCCAGTGCCTCATCCTCACCGGGGTGGGCGAGCCCCTGCCCCAGCTCCTGAATCGGGCGGAGGAACTAGAGGTGCCCGTGCTGAAGGTCGACCACGACACCCTCACCACCGTGGAGGTGGTGGAGGGAGCCCTCGGTCACGTGCGGTTGCATGAGGCGGTGAAAGCCACCTACGCCATCCGGCTGGTGGAAGAGAATTG
>JBJTQT010000126.1:0-28147 GCA_046075745.1 Cyanobium sp.
CGTGAGGTGCTCCAGGATCGAGCCCAGCCCCACGTCGGTGACCGCGGTGAACCCCGGGATTTCGATTTCATCGGGGAGCTTGAACCCCAGTGGCCTGTCCTTGAGGCCATCGGGGTACGTCAGATCGGGCAGGGCCTCCAGCTTCCCGCCCGCCTTGGGAGCCAGCTGGCCGGGTTTGCGGTCCCCTGGTCTCTTGCGGAACAGGCTGGACAGATCCCGCTGGGTGGCCCCCCGCGTGAGGGAGGTGGTGGCCCTGAGCGGCGCGAATCCATAAAGCTCCAACGTGCCCGCCCAGGGGGAGGGCGCAGGCTCAGGGGGCGTGGGGGAGGGCGCTGAATCCCCGATCGGCGCAGGCCGCTGCTGCGTCGACGAGGGGTCGACCGCCTGGGCGATGGGGCCGATGGCCTTGGCTTCCGTGAGCGTGATGGGCGCCATGGGCGACCTTGTGGCGGCAGGCTGTGGAGTCGCGGCGACGGCCGGCAGGAGCATCAGGGAGGAGAGAACCCCGCTGCTCACGAAGACAAAGCGAAGCATGGGCAGAGGGAAGGACGGGCCAGCGGCGGCTTAGAGTAATGACCCGGAATGGGCTGGCCAGCCAGCGGTGGTCCAATCCCCTGCTTGACACCCCCCCGACGTCTACAACCCACGCACCGCAGGGGTGACGGCGGGGGCGTTGCTGCGGGGGGCGAAGCGGTTGGCATCGGCCTCCCGCTGGGCTTTGTAGCGCAGGCGGCGGGCCGCCTCGCGAGCCTCCCGCTCCTTGGCGGCCTCCACCTGGGCGGGATAGAGCTCATCAAAAAACTTGCCCAGCCCCACCGAGACGCTGAGCATTCCATCCATGAACTTGGGATCGCCCGTGAGCTTGCTGACGTCTTTGCCCACGGCCTGCCAGCGATCGGTGAGCTTGCGGGCGTTGGCCAGGGTGGCCTGCAGATCCTGGGTGGTCTGGGGGTTGTCGAGCCGAGCGGTGACGGCGCGGGCATGACGGGTGGCCGCGGCCGCCTCGGCGCTGGCCTGGTTGAGGTTGGCGAGGATGGGATCGGCCTTGCGCACGGAGGCATTCAGCTCCTTCACCAGCTGCTGGGCATCCTTCACGAACACCTGGCCATCGCGGGAGAGCTTTTCCGTCTCCCCGGCGGTGCGCTCGAAAGCTTTGGTGGCGGAGGCCATTTGGGGCACCACGCGCTCCTGCTCCGCCTGGCTGAGCAACCGCTGCACCGTTTCGGTGACCGATTCCAGCGTGGGAGCAGCGACACCGGCCACCTTGCCCCCATTGCACACCATGCGCCGATTGTCACAGGCTTCTGCCCTGGGGCCTGGACCCGGAGGCAAGGGGGGGCCGGAGCTCAACAGGGAAACCACCGCATCTCCGCCAAGGAGGGAGCTGGTGGCGACCCGGGCCACCACGGGCCGGGAGAGGCGCAGATCGGGGTCGGTGATCTCCAGGCGCGCCTCGACGGCCTGGCCCGACACCCGCACGCTGCGCACGTTGCCCACCTGCACACCCCTGTGCAGCACCGCTGAGCGCTCCGCCAAGCCGGAGGCATCAGCGAAGCTGGCCTGGATGCTCCAGTTGTTGCGCTGCATGGAAATGCCCTTGAGCCAGAGCCAGAACCCGATTCCCCCTCCAATGGCGGCCAGCAGGGAAAATCCAACCAAGGCTTCACGAACACTGCGGCGCATGGATTCAGAGACGGATCGTCAGTGTTCGGCCGGCTGCATCGGCCCGTGCAGGTTACCTGTCCTGAACTGCACCACGTAGGGATCGGTGCACTGCCGGTACTGTTCCGCAGTGCCCATCCAGCGGAAGCGTCCTCCGTAGAGCAGGATCACCCGATCCGCGCAGCGCTCGATGGTGCTGTGCACATGGCTCACCACCACCCCTGAGGCATGGGTCAGGCCCGTGGCCTGGACGATCAGATCCTCGATCCGGGTACAGGCCACCGGATCCAAGCCCGCCGTGGGCTCATCGAAGAGCAGCAGGGGCACCCGCTCAGCGGTCTCCGTGGGATCGTCGATCAGGGCCCGGGCAAAACTCACCCGTTTCTGCATCCCGCCACTGAGTTCTCCGGGGAGCCGCTCCTCCGTGCCCTCCAGCCCCACGGCCTGAAGCGCCTGGCGCACCCGTTCCCGGATCTGCCCCTCACTCAGCCGACTGCGGCGGTAGAGCAGAAAGCCCACGTTCTCCCGCACCGTGAGGGAGGCCAGGAGGGCGGGGTTCTGAAACACCAGACGCACATCGGGGGGATGGCGTTGATCCAGCCTGAGATAGCGCTGCGGCTGCCCATGCAGCCGAACCAGGCCTGCCGTGGGGAGCAGCAACCCTGCCATCAATCGAAGGATGGTGGACTTGCCCGAGCCGGAGGGACCCACGACCACCAGACGCTCCCCCGGCTGCACCTGAAGCCCGACCCGATCGAGAATCAGCTGCTCGCCCCACCCCATGGAGACATCGACGAATTCCACCACTGGCCCGAGGGGCCGGCCCGCTTCCACCTCTGGATGAAGGGCGCGGGAATCCCTCAGCACGGCAGGGGCAGGCTCCAGAAGAAGGACCGCAGGGGAACAGGATCATCCTGCCCCCCGCCGGATCTCTACAGTTCAGGACGATCTTCTCAGCGTCCGCGCCCGGATCCCTTGCCCGACCGAGGTCCACCCGCACGCCCGCCCCGTCAGCGATCACCCCTGCGGCCCTCTGACCGGCCCGAGTGGATCGGCAAGGGCGAACGGCGCCAGCAGGATCTGGTGAGCAGTTCCCGCAGGGCCGTGCGCTGGCTCCAGCCGGGTTTGGTGGTGAAGCGCTGGATGCTCACCTCAGGCCTGGGCCTGCTGATCGCCCTGCTCGGGGCCGCCGTGTGGGCCGATCTGCAACCCATCTACTGGAGCCTGGAAACCATCCGCTGGGTGCTGGCCAGGGTCACCCAGGTGCTCCCCCGAGGGATCACAGGCCCCTTGGTGTTGCTGGTGGGGGGGGTGTTGATCTGGTTGGGTCTGAACCGAAGCTTCGGATCCATCCAGCAGGCTCTGGCCCCGGAGAAGGACACCCATCTGGTGGATGCCCTGCTCGCCCAGCGGCGCCTGAACCGCGGCCCAAACGTGGTGGCCATCGGTGGGGGCACGGGGCTGGCGACCCTGCTCAGCGGCCTGAAGCGCTACAGCAGCAACATCACCGCCGTGGTGACCGTCGCCGACGATGGGGGCAGCAGCGGCGTGCTCCGCAGGGAGCTGGGGGTGCAGCCCCCCGGCGACATCCGCAACTGCCTGGTGGCCCTGGCCAGGGAAGAGCCCCTGCTCACACGCCTCTTTCAATACCGTTTCAAGGCCGGCAGCGGCCTGGAAGGGCACAGTTTCGGCAACCTGTTTCTCACGGCGCTGACAGCGATCACGGGCAGCCTGGAATCGGCGATCGCCGCCAGCAGCAGGGTGCTGGCGGTGCAGGGCCAGGTGGTGCCTGCCACCAACGCCGATGTGCGGCTGTGGGCTGAACTGGAGAACGGGGAACGGATCGAGGGGGAATCGCGCATTGGCAAGGCCACCAGCCCGATCGTGCGGCTGGGCTGCACCCCCGACCGCCCACCGGCCCTGCCCCGCGCCCTGGAAGCCATTGCCCACGCGGATCTGATCATTCTGGGGCCTGGCAGTCTCTACACCTCCCTCCTGCCAAACCTGCTAGTGCCCGAGCTGGTGGAGGCCATCCGCGGCAGTCGCGCCCTCCGTCTTTACATCTGCAACCTGATGACCCAACCCGGGGAGACGGACGGGATGGACGTGAGCGGCCATCTACGGGCCATCGAAGCCCAGCTCTCCACCCTTGGTGTGGATGAGCGCCTCTTCACGGCTGTGCTGGCCCAGGAAGACCTCTCGCCATCTCCGCTATTGGAGCACTACAGGCGGCGGGGAGCCGAGCCGGTGGTCTGTGATGTGGCCGGTCTGGAAGCTCAGGGCTACGAGATGATGCAGGCCGCCCTGCAGGGCACCAGGCCCAGCGCCACCCTCAGGCACGACCCTCGCAGCGTGGCTTCCGCGGTGATGCGCTTCTACCGCAAACACCGCTGGGATGGCTAAAACGATGGATTGCCGGCCAAGTGGGGGAATGACCTAGTAGGCATCCTGCATCTCATAAAAATCAGGCTGCACGTAATCTTTGCGCAGGGGCCAGCCTTTCCAATCCTCCGGCATAAGCAGGCGCTTGGGGTGGGGGTGCCCCGCATAGACGATGCCGAACATGTCAAAGGTTTCCCGTTCCTGCCAGTCGGCACCGCGCCAGAGCCCATAAAGGCTGGGAATGGTGACGGAACCATCCCTGGGCAGGAAAACTTTCAGCCGCACTTCCTCCGGGCTCAGATTCGCAGCGAGGCTCTGGTTGGACCCTGCCGGAGCCGTGGCTGGAGCGATCCGATCCGCCAAAGCCGCCAGTTTCACGAGATGGTAGAAGCTCACCAGCCGCCCCCCGGGGCCCTCGTCATAGCCGCCCTGGCACTGCAGATAATCAAATCCGTAGGCCTTCAAGGCCGTGGCGATCAAGGGAAGCACGTCGGGCTCGATGGCCAGCACTTCCACCCCGAGGTGATCAGCAAGAAGCAAGCCGTGCTCGAAACCCTGCTGGCTGAGCCAGGTGCTCACAGGACCAGGAGAGGCCGGGGAGACGGGAGCAGGTTCTTTGGCTTCAGCCATGGCTCAGGGGGGAATGGAGAAGGAAATCCTCTATGCCATCACCGCAGGCAGCGGCGATGGCTGGGGGCTCAGGCCTTGTCCTTGGGAGGATCGGCCAGGGGCTCCAGGGCAGGCTCTGACACCTGTGGCGCTGCCATCGGGAGGGAGGAGGCTGCAGCCAGAGCAGCGTTCTGGGTGGCAGCCCCCAGATAGGCCCCGGTGATCAGAGGCTCCACCTCACGGAGCTGATGGGGCACGGTGCAGTAGCGATGGGTGGACTGAAGCAGGCGGCGCTCAGCCACCGATTCATTGCCCACCTTCTTCCTGAGCTTGATCACCGCATCGAAGATGGCCTCAGGCCGAGGGGGGCATCCAGGCAGGTAGAGATCCACAGGGATGAGTTTGTCCACCCCTCGAACGGCCGTTGTTGAATCCGCGGAGAACATGCCACCTGTGATCGTGCAGGCCCCCATGGCGATCACGTATTTCGGGGCTGGCATCTGCTCATAAAGCCGCACCAGAGCCGGTGCCATTTTCATGGTCACCGTACCGGCGACGATCAGCAGATCCGCCTGGCGGGGGCTGGAGCGGGGCACCAGTCCGAAGCGATCGAAATCGAAGCGGGAACCGATCAGGGCCGCGAATTCAATGAAACAGCAAGCCGTGCCATAGAGGAGGGGCCAGAGGCTGCTGAGCCGGGCCCAGTTGTGCAGATCATCCAGGCTGGTGAGGATGATGTTTTCAGAGAGATCGGACGTGACCGTGGGTGGGCCAACCGGCGCGCAGGTGACAGCCCGCTGATCACGCAGGGCGGCCACCGAGAGGGCCTCAGCCAGGCCCGCCGTTGCAGAAGCGGAGGAAGGGGGTGTGGCGGTCATGGGATTAGCTCCATTCAAGGGCGCCTTTGCGCCAGGCATAGGCCAGTGCCAAAACGAGGATGGCGATGAACACCAGGGCTTCGATGAAGGCCAGCAAGCCCAGCCGGTGGAAAGCGACGGCCCAGGGGTAGAGAAACACGGTCTCCACGTCGAAGACGACGAAGACCAGAGCGAACATGTAATAGCGGATGTTGAACTGGATCCAGGCTCCGCCGATCGGTTCCATGCCCGATTCGTAGGTGAGCTCTCTCTCCCCCCGCTGGCTTTTGGGGGCCAGCAGTTTGTTGGTGACCAGGGCCAGCACCGGCACGGCTGCTGCGATCAGCAGAAAGCCCAGAAAGGCGTCATAGCCGGAGAGCACGAACATGGTTCAGGCCCAAGGTTGCCGCGCAGTCTGGCATCTGCGGCCCAACCTTGGGGCTGCTTACAGTCTTGGGATTCCAACGGCCCTGCCATGAGCACCACGCCCAGCTCCGAGGGTCCCGCACCGGTGCCCCCCTCAGCGCCAGTGTCAGAGGACGTTCCAACGCCTCCCCTGCCGGAGCCGGAGGCTGTCGTTGCAGGCGTTGAAGCCGTTGAAGCGGAGGAGGAGGACCCCTCCAACCACCGCTTTGAATGCCGCAGCTGTGGCTATGTGTATGACCCTGCGGAGGGGGTGCGCAAGATGGGGATCCCCTCCGGCACGCCTTTCCTGGAGCTGGATCCGATCAGTTTCCGTTGCCCGGTGTGTCGCAGCAAGGTGGGCGCCTTCCGGGACATTGGCCCCCGGGAGAAGCCCAGCGGCTTCGAGGAAAATCTCAATTACGGTCTGGGCGTCAACCGCCTCACCCCTGGCCAGAAGAATGTGCTGATCTTCGGCGGCTTTGCCCTGGCAATCGCCTTCTTCCTCTCCCTCTACTCCCTGCGCTGATGGATCGCTCCCTCTCTTGGTCTTTGCGGAACTGGTCTGAGCGCCTGGTCTCCCCACTGTTGTCCGTCGTGATGGCCCTCCTGGTGGCGCTGAGCCTCCCTGGCTGTGTCACCACCGGCCTGCCCGTGGCGACAGCCAGCCCCTGGCAGGCCGTGGCCCTCGATACAAAAGCCAATCCGCTGGATCTGGCCTTCACCGATCCCCAGCACGGCTTTCTGGTGGGAAGCAACCGCCTGATCATGGAAACCAATGATGGCGGCGCCAGCTGGGAGGAGCGGAGCCTCACCCTGCCGGAGGAGGAGAATTTTCGGCTCATCAGCATCGACTTCAACGGCAAGGAGGGCTGGATCGTGGGCCAGCCCGGCCTGCTCCTGCACAGCACCGACAGCGGCAGCAACTGGAACCGCCTCTTCCTCGACACGAAGCTCCCGGGGGAGCCCTACCTGATCACGGCCCTCGGGGCCAACACCGCTGAGCTGGCCACCAGTGTGGGAGCCATCTACCGCACCCAGGATGGCGGCAAGAGCTGGCAGGCCCTGGTGGGTGATGCGGCAGGAGCCGTTCGCGATCTGCGGCGCAGCAGCGATGGGCGCTACGTGAGCGTGAGCGGCCTTGGCAACTTCTTCGCCACCTGGGAGCCCGGCCAGCCCAACTGGCAGGTGCATCAGCGGGTGAGCAGCCAGCGCCTGCAGTCCATGGGCTTCCAGCCGGATGGAAACCTGTGGATGGTGGCCCGGGGGGCCCAGTTGCGCTTGAACGCCGATCCGGCGGATGTGGAGGCCTGGGGTCCGGCGATCATTCCGATCACCAATGGCTTTGGCTACCTGGATCTGGCGTGGGATCCGCAGGGGAACCTCTGGACCGGTGGGGGCAGTGGAACGTTGCTGAGCAGCTCGGATGGCGGCGCTTCCTGGAGCAAGGATCCGGTGGGGGCGCAACAGCCCACCAACTTCACCCGCATCGCCATGCTTCCCGATGGGAAGGCGTTTGTGATGGGGGAACGGGGCAGCCTGCTGCGCTGGGTGGGGTAGGGGGCAACTGCTTCCCTCTGTAACCATCGTTGCCGGAGAAGCCCGCTTGCCTCCAGCCGCCCCCTAGGATCAACCCGCTGAATGCTTGGTGCCATGGCTGCCGGCTCCACGGGTGAACGCCCGTTCTTCGAGATCATTACAAGCATCCGCTACTGGGTGATCCATGCGGTGACCCTGCCCGCCATCTTCCTGGCCGGATTCCTGTTCGTGTCCACAGGCCTTGCCTATGACGCCTTCGGAACCCCCCGCCCAGACGCCTACTTCCAAGCTCAGGAGGAAAAGGCACCGGTGGTGAGCCAGCGGTATGACGCCAAATCGTCCCTCGATCTGCGCTTGAAATAAGCCATGACCCAATCCACCGCCCCCACCACGCCGCGCAACTATCCGATCTTCACGGTGCGCTGGCTCTCTTTGCATGCCCTCGGTATCCCCACGGTGTTCTTCCTGGGAGCCCTGGCCGCCATGCAGTTCGTACGCCGCTGATCCGATGGGCCTTCAACGCAACTCCAATCCCAACAACCTGCCGGTCGAGCTCAACCGCACCAGCCTCTATCTCGGGCTGCTGCTGGTGTTCGTCACCGGTGTGTTGTTCTCAAGCTACTTCTTCAACTGACGCCACCTCCGCCAACGCTTCGCCATGAGCAGCAAGAAATCTGCCCTGCCTGACGGCCGCATTCCGGACAGGCTCCCTGATGGTCGCCCCGCGGTGGCCTGGAAGAGCCGCTGGACTGAAGGGGTGCTACCCCTCTGGTTGGTGGCCACAGCCGGTGGCATGGCCGTGATCTTCGTGGTGGGACTCTTCTTCTACGGTTCTTATGTGGCCGTGGGTTCCGCCTGAGTGAAGACCGTCTCTTCCCATCACATCCCACAAAGCGGGCCCAGGAGCCCGCTTTTTCATGCCACCAACTCGGGCAAAGTCTGAAGCAGTTCGAGGAGGGTCTCGAGAGGGAGATGGCGATCTTCGCCCCCCACGCTGCGGAGGTCCTTGAGCACCACCATGCCCTGTGCGGCCTCAGTCTCACCGATCACGACAGCCCAGCGAGCTCCGCTGCGATCGGCCCGCTTGAATTGCTTGGCAAATGCGGATCCACTCAGGTCCAGCTCCACGGCAAGGCCAGCCAGGCGGCAACGCCTGGCGAGCTGCAGCGCCAGGCCTTCGGCAGCCTCCCCCCTGTTCACCACATAGAGATCCGGTGGGGTCGGCCCAGGGGGCGATGCTTGCCTCTGGGCCAGGAGCAGCACCAGCCGCTCCAGCCCCAGAGCCCAGCCCACAGCGGCCATGGGCGGGCCGCCCAGCTGCTCCACCAGGCCGTCATAGCGTCCGCCCCCACACACCGTGGCCTGGGCGCCCAGATGGCTGCTGGTGATCTCGAAGGCGGTGTGGCCGTAGTAGTCCAGGCCCCGCACCAGGCGGGGGTTGAGGCGGAAGGGAATACCAAGGTCCTCGAGGCCCTGGCGCACCCGGGAGAAGCGCTCGTGGCTCTCTCCCGTAAGGGCATCCGCCAGCTGGGGCGCCCCCGCCAGCAGGGCCTGGGTGCCCCCATCCTTGGAATCCAGCACCCGCAGGGGATTGCTGTGCACCCGGGCCTGGGAATCGGGATCGAGATCCTCCAGATGGGCCTCCAGCCAGCGCACCAGCTCCGTTCGGTAGCGCGCCCGATCCTCGGGAGTCCCCAGGCTGTTGAGCTCCAGGGTGAGATCGTCAAGCCCAAGAGCCTCCAGCAGATCCCAGGCGATGGTGATCGCTTCCACATCGCTGCGGGGATCAGCGGCACCCAACAGTTCCACACCGATCTGATGAAACTGCCGCTGCCGGCCCTTCTGGGGGCGCTCATAGCGAAACATCGGCCCGCCATACCAGAGGCGCTGGGGCCCCTGGCCGAGCAACCCGTGCTGAATCACAGCGCGCACCACCGCGGCGGTGCCTTCGGGCCTCAGGGTGCAGCTGCGCTCACCCCGATCGAGGAAGGTGTACATCTCCTTCCCCACCACGTCGGTGCCCTCCCCGATTCCCCTGGCAAAAAGCTCGGTGGCCTCCAGCATTGGCGTGCGAATCTCCCGCACACCAGACCGACGAAACTGCTCACGGGCAACAGCCTCCAGATGCTGCCAAGGTCCGATGTGCTCTGGCAGGAGATCCACCATGCCCCTGAGGCTCTGGAGCGGTTCCACGAATCACGCGAGGTCAACACCGACCCACTGTGCCGCCCCACCGAACGAGCCGGGCCGGGGCGGAGCGGATCAGGAGGCGGAGGCCGCCAGCCGTTCCCTGAAGTAGGCGATGGTGGGCTCCAGGCCTTCCTCCAGAGTCACCTTCGGCTCCCAGCCGAGTTCCAGCCTGGCAAGATCGATCACCGGTTGCCGCTGGAGGGGGTCGTCCTGGGGCAGGGGCCGGGTGGTGAGCTCCAGGGAGGGATTGATGCGATCCCGCACGAGCTCCGCCAGCTGGCGAATGGTGAACTCTCCAGGATTACCAATGTTGATAGGCCCAGTGTGGGATCCATTCATGAGACGAATCATGCCCTCGATCAGATCATCCACATAGCAGAACGAACGGGTTTGGCTACCATCGCCATAGAGGGTAAGGGGGTTGCCTTGGAGGGCTTGCACAATGAAATTGCTCACCACCCGGCCATCATCCGGTAACATTCTTGGGCCATAGGTGTTGAAGATCCGCATCACGCGAATCTCGGTATTGTGCATCCGCTGGTAATCGAAACAGAGGGTTTCTGCAATGCGTTTGCCCTCGTCGTAGCAGGAGCGGATGCCGATGGTGTTCACGCAACCGCGGTAGGTTTCAGGCTGGGGATGCACCTCAGGATCGCCATACACCTCACTGGTGCTGGCCAACAGCAGGCGAGCCCCGACCCGGCGGGCCAGGCCAAGCATGTTGTAGGTACCGAGAAAACTGGTCTTGGCAGTTTTGATGGGATTGAACTGGTAATGCACCGGCGAGGCCGGGCAGGCCAGATGCCAGATCCGATCCACTTCAAGCCGGATGGGATCCGTCACGTCGTGACGGATCAGCTCGAAGTTGCCATGGCCCAGCCAATGGCGAATGTTTTCCTTTCGGCCGGTGTAATAGTTGTCGAGGCAGATCACCTCTTCACCTGCCTGCATCAGGCGATCGATCAGGTGGGAGCCCAGGAAACCGGCACCGCCGGTGATGAGATTGCGCCGCGTCATGCTCAGCCTTCCCCCACCCGCCAGACATTCAGACCGGCAGCCCTTGCCGCCACGGGGTCAGCCACGGCCCGAGCATCGAACAGCCAGGCAGGACGACGCATCACGTCATGGAAGCTCGCCCAGTCAAGGTTCCGATAATCCCACCACTCCGTGAGGATCAGGACGGCATCGGCTCCACGGGCCGCCTCGAGAGGGCTCTGTTCGTAAGTCCAGGTTCCCTCAGCACCCAGCGGCACCTGCCGACGGGCCTGGGCTGCATCCACCGGCTCCCGCTCCAGATCCTGGGCGATCTGGGCAGGATCCACCTTGGGATCCACGATCGCCAGCTGCGCCCCCTCCTCGATGAGATCCCGACAGATGCGGATGGCAGGGGCCTCCCGGGTGTCGTTGGTGTCGGCCTTGAAGGCAAAACCGAGCACAGCGATGCGCTTGCCGCTCACCGTGCCGAACAGGCTGTTCACCACCAGCCTGGCGATGCGCTGCTGCTGCCAGGTATTGAGGGTCACCACCCCTTCCCAGTAGTTCGCCACGTCTTCCAGTCCGTAGTGGCGGCAGAGGTAGACGAGGTTGAGGATGTCCTTCTGGAAGCAGCTGCCCCCATAGCCAGGGCCGGCCTGCAGGAATTTTGGCCCGATGCGGGAGTCGGTGCCAATGGCCCGGGCCACCTCACGCACATCGGCACCGGTGGCCTCGCACAGGGAAGCGATCGCATTGATCGATGAGATGCGCTGGGCCAGAAAGGCGTTGGCCGTGAGCTTGGAGAGCTCGCTGCTCCAGAGGTTGGTGCGCAGAATCCGCTCGTTGGGTACCCACTGGCCATACACGGAGGCCAGGGCCTCAATAGCTTCAGGATCCTCCCCACCGATGAGCACCCGATCCGGAGACTCCAGATCAGCGATGGCGGTGCCTTCGGCCAAAAATTCCGGATTGGAGAGCACGGAGAAGGTCTTGCGCCCCGCCGTGTTGCCCTGAGCCGCCGAGAGAATCGACTTCACCGCCTCCGCCGTGCGAACGGGGAGGGTGCTTTTCTCCACCACGATGGTGTGGCCGCTGGCGGCTGCGGCCACCTGGCGCGCAGAGGCCTCGATCCAGCGGAGATCACTGGCCTGGCCGGCGCCCACCCCCCGGGTCTTGGTCGGGGTGTTCACCGAAAGAAAGATCATGTCGGCCTCGGCAATGGCCTGATCCACTTCCGTTGTGAAGTGAAGATTGCGGGCACGGGCTCGGCCAACGACGGCATCGAGGCCTGGCTCATAAACAGGGAGGCGGGAGAGATCTTGATGATTCCAGGCCGCAATTCTCTCCTCATTCAAGTCGACAACAGTGACTTGAATGTCGGGACAACGATCAGCAATAACCGCCATTGTTGGGCCGCCCACATAACCCGCACCGATGCAGCAAATTGAACGGATTTCCGACGCCCCTGACATCCAACCATAAAAAAGTCCGTCTACCTTACATGTGGTTGCAAGGCTGATGAAGCATCAGGGAGAGAAAAAAAAGCGGCACATCAGCCGTGGGGCAGCCAATTCAGGGCTTTGGAAAGAACTCTCTTCCTCGAGGCTGCCTGGCGGGAGTGGGGATGTCCACAAGTGGGAAAACGAAGGGGTGATTCTCAGCCGCACCCTTGAGGGTGTCCCATCCCGGTCTTGGACCTAATGTGTCCGCAAACACTTGGTCGGGTACGTCAAACCGTTGGCACACCTGCTGATCACTGGCGGTGCAGGGTTCATCGGTAGCCACACCACCCTCTGCCTTTTGGAGGCGGGCCACTCCGTGGTGGTGTTGGACAGCTTTGCCAACAGCGATCTGGAGTGCCTCCACCGGGTGGCCCAGCTTGCAAACCTGCCGCCGTTGCAGGCTGTCGATCAAGGGATCTGGCAGGCCCAGGAGGTGGGCCGTGGGCTACGGGTGATCCGGGGGGATGTGCGTCAGCCGGCCGACTTGGATGGGGCCATGGGCAGCAAGTCGGTGGAGGCCGTGCTCCATTTCGCCGGTTTGAAGTCACCGGCTGAATCCATCCGGGAGCCCCTGCACTACTGGGATGTGAACGTGCACGGGAGCCGTTGTCTGCTCGAGGCCATGCAGCGCCATGGCTGTCGCACGTTGATCTTCAGCAGCAGCGCCACCCTCTACGGCTATCCCAGAATCCTCCCGATTCCCGAGACCGCGCCGATCCGGCCTCTCCACCCCTACGGCCACACCAAGGCTGCGGTGGAGCAGCTCCTGGCCGATCTGGCCGTCAGCGAAGGAGGGTGGCGCATCGCCAGGCTGCGTTACTTCAATCCTGTGGGGGCCCATCCCAGTGGCCACATCGGTGAAGCTCCCCATGGTGAGCCCACCAACCTGTTTCCCCATCTTGCCCAGGTGGCTCTCGGCCAGAGACCCTTCCTGCCCATCTACGGAATCGACTGGCCCACGGCCGATGGCAGCGGCGTGCGGGATTTCATTCACGTGATGGATCTGGCCGAGGGCCACAGCCGCGCCCTGGACCATCTGCTGGCGAGTGACGCGGACACGCTGCTCACCCTGAATCTGGGTTCGGGGCTAGGGATCTCCGTGCTGGAGATGGTGCGGGCTTTCAGCTCCGTGTGTGGCCAGCCCATTCCCACCGAGAGTCAATCCCGACGAGATGGCGACACGGCCACCAGCGTGGCCGATGCACGGTTGGCCAGGCAACAGCTCGGATGGTCCACCCGCCGCACCCTGATGGACATGTGCCGGGATGGCTGGCGATGGCAACGCAACAACCCCCAGGGATATGGCAGCAGCAAAGGCAGCCACCCCGAGTTGTCTAGCTCTGCAGTGTGTCCAGTAGGGCCTGAAGCCGTTGGCGGAAATCCCCTTTCGGAAGGCCCCCCTTGAGCTCTCCATGCACCACGAAATCAGCGTGCACATCGCTCACCATCAGATAGGTGGGCCACCCCATGCCGTCCTTCGTGGGGTACTGCGCCAGAAGCACCTTGCGGTACTGCCGGTAGGTTTCTGTGTCCTGCAGCATCACACTCACGAAGGCCAGTCCCAATTCCTCAGCCACCTTGGCGTCGTAATGGCTCATGCGGTGACAGGTGCCGCAATCCTCGGAACTGAACTTGAGCAGGGTGAGGGTGGACATGGGCAAGCTGTGCTGGATGGCGATTGATGGTAGACACGCCTCCGCGCGGCCATGGATTCTCAGAGCAGCTCCCGCTCAAGGCGCTCTTGCCGGGAACGACGCAGCTGCTCCCCGAGCAGCGGACCCTTTGGCACTCCTGATGCCATCAGGTCGTGGGCCGAAAGCTCGGGCCCCAGATGCCGCCAGCGCAGCAGCCAGCGCAGCAGAGGGCGGCGGGGACCCAGTCCAGAGGCCAGGGCCAGGGCCACAGCCTGAGGGGAGAGGCCTGGGGCCTCCAGGAGCTGGCACCAGTGCCAAGCGGTGGTGGGGCTGGTGGCGGCCTCAGGCCCACCCGTGCCTTTCAGACGGCCCGTGAGCTCAAGAAACTGCCGCACGACCACTTGCTGGCGATGGGGCAGCTGGAGCCGCTGAGCCAGGGCCAGGGGATCCTCGGCAGGGGCGATCAGAGCCACCATCAACGGAAGGCCCAGCCGTCTCCCCCAAGACAGGCGGCGGGGCCACTGCTGATCCCTCTGGAGCAGCGGATCCAACAGAAGAAGGCCTCCCCAGGCTTGCAGTTGATGCAGGGCCAGGATCCAGCATTCACGCTCTAAAAGGAGTTCCAATTCCCCCCGCAGCCGGGTGCCGAGGGCCGCTGGGGCTAGCGCTGGCGGATCTCCCAAGCGCCAGGGCCAGGGCCAGTTGGCCAAAACCCGGGCAGCTTGCCCGCGGCTCTCCTCCGAAAGCATGAAGCCGAGCCTGGCCCCGTAGCGGGCAGCCCGCACCAGCCGGGTGGGATCGTCCCGGAGGCTATTCGGGTGGAGGAAATGCAGGCGACGTTCAGCCAGATCGCCCTGCCCACCGTGAGGATCAAGAAGAACACCTGTTGCCAGATCCACGGCCATGGCGTTGATCGTGAAGTCGCGGCGGGCCAGGTCATCTTCCAAGGCCCCGAAGTGAACAACTGGATTGTCCGCAGGGATCGGATAGGTCTCTCTTCGAGCACTGGCCACATCAAGCAAGAGCCGAATCGGTGCTGCAGGGACCTCCCGGGCCGAAGCAGCGTCAGTAGGCACCAGGTCAAGTTCCAACTCCACTGTTCCGAATTGGCCATGGGGTCGAGCTTCGTAGACCGACACCCCATGGCCCAGGCTGGACAGGTGCTCCACAAGCCTCCAGGCCGGTGAGGATCGATCGGCACGAACCCCCGCCGCAGGCTGGTCTTGTGCAAGCGGATCCTCAATCACCAAGTCCAGATCCAGCAGCCCGCGCCAAGGGTCAAGGTGCTGGTGATGGAGCAACCAATCCCGCACAGCCCCGCCCACCAGCGCGATCCGCTGGGATCCGGCGGCGGCTTGGAGCAGAGGCCAGAGGGTGAGCGGAACACCCGGTAGATCCAAGGAGGCAGGCATGGGGGGCTGCAGGCATCATCCCCTGAAGATCAGCGCTTGCATCGTCGCTTCCAGGCACGACGGGGCCTGCGAAGCAGATCCTTGAACCGCAGCTTGCGCAACTGTTTCGGGAGGGACCTCTTTTGCATCGATTTGCTGAACGCAATCAGGGAAATCAATGTACTCAGTCCAAGCAGAAGTGCCCTCAGGAGAAGGTGCTGGCCGAGAGGTGTTCTGTCGTTTTGATGGCGACGAACATTGGCCTGATGGAGGACGTGGCACCACTGTTGACAGAGGCTCGCTCGAGACCATGCAAGGGGAAACTGATCAGGGGAAAAGCGATCCTCATCGGGCAGAAACCCCGAAGGTGCGCCGGCGAGATCAGAGGGCATCAGGACGGCCAAATCCTCATAATCATCAGAGGCAATGATGTTGCTGAGAGTGCGGCGGCCGTGGCACGCCGCCAACAGAACACGATTGGGACTTTTATAAAATGTTGCCAGCGACTGGAGCCGGGGAAGAAAACAATAATGACACCTCGCCAGTAGAGCGTTCTGAACAGACAAACTCCAGGGGTAGTAAGCGATCTCCAGACTGGACATGTCCACTATCCATGCTTGGAAGTCCGCAAATCGTTCTGCTTCCAGAAGAGTACACACATCGAGGGAAACATCGAAGCGCGAGCACAGTTTCAAGAGAAGAGGTGTAGCCATATAGAGCTCATCAATTCCCGAGTGACTGCCAGCACGCGCAGCATTGCCAAACCACAGCAGTTTCAATTCAGGGCGGCTGGGACCACCCATAAAATTGGCGTGAACTGGGATATGGAGCATTGGCTTAGGCACTACGTCCCCAGCGGGTCCCCGATCGTCGATGCAATCAGGGATATACGTCACTGGGACAAACGCATCTGAAAAGGATCGGGCAAGAACAGAGCTTGAGACCGTGAGATGATCGACAAGGTAGCGACTAATCAGGGAGAGATAAAAAATGGCAAAAAATGACTTGCTCATCGGCTCAGGATTAAAAACCTTGATCGGTGGATCACAAACATCCTGAACAACAGCAACCTGTCGTAGGCGGAGCCAGAGAAGCAGGGCAACCATTTCCAACGAAAATGCCTTCTGAACAATCACCACACGACTGGTTGACGAGGACTTGATCAACCACTGACTGACAGCCTGGAACAGGTCCTGGAAGCGTTTGGGACGAATTTGAATCGAAACTCGAGGGGCATTTTGAGCGGGCAGTGAGGCCACCCAATTTGCAATGCGCAGACGCGCACCAGCATTATCAAGGGGATCACCATTGACGATGGCAAGGACATGCAGATGATCTCTATTGGACAATGGTCAGACCTCTGAACCCTCTGTGGGTGGCAGGCTAAGCAAGCCCTCATTCAAGGAAGTCAGCAACCTTGAAA
Source organism: Cyanobium sp. (assembly GCA_046075745.1). GTDB lineage: Bacteria > Cyanobacteriota > Cyanobacteriia > PCC-6307 > Cyanobiaceae > Cyanobium. The sequence goes on from JBJTQT010000126.1 coordinate 16,567, forward strand.
CATGACGCTTCCTGAGAAATTCAGAACGGAAAACAAGAAATTCAAAACAACCATAAAAAAAGCGAAACAGATCTGATTGGCCATTTTCCAACATGATTGAAAGACCTTGAGATGGATAGAGAAATAGTTTCGCCGCCAAAAGGTTGGTGCCGTAGCCAATTATTGTCAGCCTAGAAAAAGGGAAATCTGCTGGCAGGGCAGAGAGAAACTCTTCAAGGGGAACATCAGCAGAGATGGGGACTACCGCATATTGACCGGATGCATCGAGGGATCGCAGCAAGGAATCTCGGATCGCGTCAACTTGCTTGAGATTTTTGGGGTGGGGTTTCAAATAAATAATGGAATGCGTCTCTGTTGAAGCAGGGTGCTGACGGCGGATGAATAGGGCCGCCTGTTGGATCGCAAGATGCGGCAGGGGGGACGACGATCCCTTTCGTTGGCGAACAACTGGGGAAATGACCTGAGGCTGCAGGAACGTGGACGCATGGAACTCTTCAGGGGGCAGTGTCTGCCGAAGAGCGTAGAAGACCCTGGCAAGACGTAGGCGGCGTCGACGAAGGATCTTCAGAGATCTGAGCCAATTGCGGTGGCAGGTTTTGAGCAATCTAAATCTGACTTTTGAGATCCGATACCTCAAGCGGGAGAGATTTCTGAGGAATTGATTTTTTTGAGCCAGGTAAGGAAACAACAGGAGAACATATTCATGCTGATCGGACCCAATGGCAACATGATGTCCAGCCATTGCCGTTGCTGACTGGGCCATCGACAACTTGACATCGGCACAGATTTGTAACAGAGACCTTAAACGATCCTGATGACAACTAGACACAGAAACAACATGAGCTTGTACAATGGCTTTCATATAGGGCTCAGCTTGATAGCGCTCCAATATCTTTCGGCGCTGATGACGGGCCTTGAAGGTATAGAGCCTTGGCTCAACACCGATGGATTCGCCGGTTTCAACAAGAACAGGTGGCCTAAGTTGATCCACAAAAGCAACGGAGAGCCTGTGGTCAATTCGAGGGGTGATGACAAGATCCGGGGTGGGGATGCTTGACCAAGAATCATCAATGAACAAAATCTTGCACCTGTAACCCTTGGCTTCACACCATGGAACGAGATAGGTGGCAATCAATTCGAGATGGCGGGTATTACTAGCGTTTCGGTTGGTACAAATATATATACTGGGCTGTTTAATACTTTCTGTCTTGATGTATGCTAGCGCAGATAGGACTGTAATGAACTGGAATGAAAAAATAATGACAACCGGAGAAGACGGATCGGCCATTGTTATTCAGTGATCAAATCCGCACAGACTGGAATAGATAAGGAATGATTTACTATGGGATTTTGCATTTAACAAGCGAACTCTATTATTTTAAGCGCATACTCTTGATTCCTCCAAAAAACAAGGCCATTTCAACCTTTGGCACAGGCATGGATAAAAGTGGTCTATAGCTAAGAGCTCCAGAGTTCTACCTTGTAGGGATCGGTATGATTCATTGATTGCTGCAGTTGTCGCTGCTGAGCAACGGCCATCGTTCGGGTTCTCGCCAAGGCAGAAGAGAGCTCTCCCACCCAGGCATCATCATCTTGAAGATGCTGAGCAAGCGTAGGGTCATACAAATGAAGGACAGCAGCTTCATTTGCTTGCCATACCTCCCAAATCACAGTTGAAGGAAGAGAGTAATGATGAGCGACTCTCTCCAGCGGGATGAGGGGAAATTCACACAACTCAAACCGTATGGAAGACTCATCAGTGCGTTGATAGTCAGGCTCAAGATTGCGCAATATCGTACGTAGAACTTTTAGTGGGAAGGTGCGGTGGCAGATCACGTGTATCTGCTTCACTTGTCCATCACTTGATGAGGTAAGCCTTTGCTCTGCAGCATCCCGCAGCATGGCTTTGGCGAGCTGAATTGCCGCCAAAATAGGCATCTGGCCTGGTTTTTTGATGGAAACCAAATGAATGGCGTCGCCAGCCGTATCGTCCTGACCCTTACGCCCATGAGTCGCTGCAAGATAAACCATCACTTCATTGACTGTGACGGGCCTGCTCAAGATGAAATTGTCAGGGAAGAGAGTCAACGGCTTGGTTGTGATGTAACCATCTGGGATCAGATAGACATCAGACCCACGTCCCAACCAAGACAAGAGACGAACCAGAATCCTCGTTATCCCACAGTCTGAGTCTGGAGCATAAATTGCTGCATGCTGAACTAATACGCGATATAGAATGAAAGCAAACAAGGACAGTCTTAAAGCAACACTGATCTGGGAGCCATAACGATACAGATGGCACAATATGGGCTGATTTAGCTTGGTTACAGCCAGCTTAAAGGCCGCACGATGAAACTCTGAAGACCAAACAAGAATGCAGTGTTTCACCTTCCGGGCCACGGTCAAGGTCGGATGTCAAGGATGTTGTATTTAAAGAGGATTTCAGACTGCAGATTGACAGATTGTGCAGCCATTAATTCATCGACAATTTCTCGAATACAGGCAACCACAGAAGCAGGTGGATAACGGCGCAACATCTTCATCGCTTTTTGCGAGCGACCCGTGAAGACTTCGATCCTTTCTTTGCGAATGGAAGCATACTTTCCCCTATAGATGCTGATGATCGTCGCTGAAGACAGAGGGCCATTGAGATCGTGGTCACATTCAGGTACCCAGACCTCGGCGCAGGCATCAATATACGTAAGCAAGATCAGCATTTGGAGTAAACTGGCTACAGGTCCAGCAATAATGATGTCGTCGAAATATTGATCAATGCGCAGGGTTTCTTGATACAATAATAAACCATGATAATCTGGATAAACACAAGCCACCGCAAGCATGCCCGCATCACGTATAGATGCAACGATCGATTCAATTGCCGAAGGAAGGATTTCCCTTCTCACATTAAATGTAGATTTTGGCAGCATTACCAGACAGACCCTTTGCTGTCTCCAGAACTCTGGAAGATAGGGCCCAAGCCGCTCCGTAGACAACCAATGAACTGGATGGGGAGCGGGAATGAGATCAGGAAGGGGTGGCTCTAGAGAACTCAAAGGGGAGCCAGCAAGGGCCTTCATCCACAACTCATTGGGTTCGTCGTAAAGAGTAGACATCACCACTAATGAGGCTGACTTCAATTTTTTTTCTTCAATCACTGGGCTGAACAGAAAGTCCTTTTCAATCTCCAAATCAGCAATCTGTTGGGGATTGAGTTGAGACACCTCGGAGAGATACTTGCGAATAAAATAATGCACACCGCCAGATCTTGTGGGATCAACGACGGTTGGATCAAGATCACGCGAAATATCCTTGAATAAGAAATAGTTTTTGGCGTGCTTGATCCAGTGTCCCATGGCGCTTGCACCGCGCACAGAAGACAACTGAAGAGCTATCTCAGCCTCAAACTCCTCCACGAAAGAGGAAGAGATCTGACTATACAGCGAATTCAGTGGCATAATAAGTATATAGATGTCCGAGAAAAAGTAGTCCAGAACAGGGGATAATACTCCGCTCTGGGGGCATGGGTTCTATGGTACAGAGGCACAGGTAAAGGTTTGTAGGAACACGAGTAGTTTCAAGATGAATGGCGAGCGTTTCATCTGAAGAGCTGGAGAGACCTGAACCTGTTTGGAGCATTGGCAATGGTAGGACAGCAAGAATAGATGCCACTTCAGCCCTAAGGGCAGGCTTCTCAATTTGAACCACACACAACGATCCATGCGTGATGGCAGATTGGATGCAGATCATGTTAACGAGGTCAGCTTTCATCGTTAAATTTGCACCATCACAGGCCACGGAATATTTTGGCGTATTTGCATAAGATGGAACTTTTTTTATGTCTTTTTGTAGATAGACATAGGGCTCTGGTTTGGCAAATTGAGGCTGCATGCGAGTCTCTAGCTCCTCGTCAGAATCGTCCTCATCTAAAGACCAATCATCACTTACTCCCTCAACTATCGTCTGCTCACTGGCAGCGTGCCCAGCCAAGCCAAGGAAATCATGTGAAACCATGGATGTAATGAATGAGCTCTGGGGCGCAAGCAAGTAATCAGCCCCAGCATATTGAACGATTCTGTCGGCAGAGGTCACAATGACATTTGTCTCGGGATTAAAGGTAGGTGCTTGAACATCAGGAGGGATGACCAAACAAAACCCATGCAGTTTTGATGCATAGTGATCCACCACATCTGTAAACAATGTCTTTGGCAGATTACCAAGCCTCATCTCCGAGAGGTCACTACCGTATGTAGCCAGCAAATGGGCAGAAAGATTTTTTCTGACATTGGTTGCTTCAACTGGACCACGGATCATGTGATAGCGCAACCAGAAGGGATAAATATTTTGATAAAGAGTAAACTCAGGTCTTACCGTTTTCATGATTGATTCGACAGAAATGATCGGCAACTCATCATTCACTGCCTTCATTCTGCGTCGCAACCAATGAATAAAGAAGCGACTACGTAGTAGCACGCTGCCATGCAAAGGATGCCCTTGGACAAAAAGGTGCTGCCGCGAATGCCAGAGCAGATCAGGATGCCAGCGAAAAGTATATACGGTATAAATACATTTCTTAAGATAGGATTCAGATCGGAAGCGACCAATATCCACGGCAGAAAATCTAGCCGTCCATTCAATCAGATAGATCTCTGGAAGATGGACTTGAGCCGAATAGTTATTTGGAACAACCAGCATTGTCATTGATCTATCTGATCAGCATCAAACGGTTCATCAGGTGAAGAGCCAGTCTGCTTAAAAGAAGGCTGAAGGCCGCTACGAAAACAACAAGGATGAGTACACTGGATACAGAAGCATCTGATTGTGAGGGTGCATGGAAAAGGAAGTCGCGAAAGATGGATAGGGGATTATACGCATCCCACTCACTGAGAACGTCTGGACGATTCAGAGGGAAATAGCCAGAGACATAACCAAGCAACCCAAAGAATGGGGGCAAAAACTGATGCATTTCCATAAAAGACAAGTAGAAGGCTGAAATGAATAGCCCAATGGCGAACAGAAGACCGATGCAAGTAGCAATCACTAGCCCATGGGCGGCAGCCATTCCTAGCCATCCATTGATGTTGGGCAGAACATCCCTCTTGAGCAGAGAATGAAGAGGATTTGGAATGCTGTTGCCAAGAAAAAACAAGGGTATGACTCGTAGGAATCCAAGAAAGAAACCGCGCATTGTCACAGCCATTGCCAGGGCCAGCAAGCTTGGATTAAGATAAGCGATGAGGGGCCTGATTCTTTTATATAGACGCAAGGGATACGTACCTATATCCATCAAGAATAACCAAAAAAGCACCTCATACACTTGCTTTATATTTGTCTGTCCAGATGGACCAGCTGAAACCCCCAAAGCAAGAAAGGATCCGGCAATTGCAGGGAATAAAATGACACCAAAACCAATTCTACTGCGCTTATACGTTCGCATAAGCTCTCGATGCAGCAGGTTCAACCCTATGGAAAAATCATCCCACAAAAGCGCCAACCTTTGACTCAGGGCATGGTTCAAACGTGTGAACTCCGGCATTAGGGGCAGAATGTTGTGGCTATCGAAGACCTAAGGGCAGCATCTGAGACTGAAGAATCATCCCCCCACTCTATAATGTCGGCGTCTACTGGCAATCCTTGGCCACCCACTACGATTCACTGCATAACTCCGCAATACAAACAGCCACATTCTCTGTTTCCATTGTTGTCTACGACAACGCCCGCACGAGTCCTCCAACTCGTGATCCAATCCTTGCCACCTTGCTCTCCGAGCTGGCCATTCTCCCAGCATGCGAAAGCATCCTCCTCCTCGATAACAGCCCAGAACGAGTCTTTGCTTGGGCGAGCGAAGTAAGCTCAAAAGTCGTCTACATTCACTTCTCAGGCGCAAATCTGGGTTATGGCAGAGCAAATAATATTGCGAGATTTATCACCAGCAGCAAATATCATCTGGTCTGCAATCCTGACATCGTTTTTCTAGATCCGGAGTTTCTCTCCAAACTTCTGAGCATCATGGAGAAACATGATGATATCGCCATGATTCAACCGCTGATCGTCTCTCCTGATGGAGAGCACATCCAGCGATTATGCAAAAGAAATCCAACCTTTTTCTCTCAGATCGGCAGGGGCCTCCTGGGAAAGCCCTACAAGGCAATCTTCGCCTCTTACGAACATTGGTATGAGATGAGAGGTCTGGCTTATGCAGATCGACCCATTGAAAGTGAATATCTCTCAGGTTGTTTCATGCTTTGCAGAAGGCGCTGCCTGGATGCTGTTGACTGGTTTGACCCTCGTTTCTTCATGTACCTTGAGGATGCCGACTTGACGCGTCGCTTGGGTACGGTTGGTCGCTGCGTGCATGAGCCGCGCATTCGGGTGGGGCATATCTGGGGGAAGGGCAGTCATCGGCTGCTTCGACTGAAACTCGTGGCGATCAACTCATATTTTATCTATGGTATGAAGTGGGGATTTCAAATCTTTTAATCTGGTATTAATTTTTCATCTGATGTTAATTGATGCCTCAATCGGTGGAGAGCTGTCTCCTGAGAGAGTGTCTGTCCTGGGAACCATTGCACTGGAGCGCTTGAGAGAATCCTCTCTTGCCCAATGCTTTTTCCCAGCCCTTGTCCGCCCTCACCCGTTGCCTGATGGAGGAAGCCGCGGCGATCGCCGCCAGTGCGACCCGGCTGGACACCACCCAGGTGGAGGCGGCTCTCGACCTCCTGGACGGCTGCGCCTCACGGCGGGCCAAGCTCGTGATCACCGGGGTGGGAAAGAGCGGCATCGTGGCGCGCAAGATCGCCGCCACCTTTTCCTCGATCGGGTTGATGGCCATCTACCTGAACCCCCTGGATGCCCTTCATGGGGACCTGGGAGTGGTGGCTCCTGATGACGTGACCCTGCTCCTGTCCAACAGCGGTGAAACGGAGGAGCTCCTGGAGATCCTTCCCCACCTGCGGCGCCGCGGCACCGCCCGCATCGCGCTCGTGGGTCGGGTGGCCTCGAGCTTGGCCAGGGGATGTGATGTCGTGCTGGATGGCTCCGTGGATCGGGAGGTGTGCCCCCTGAATCTGGCCCCCACGGCAAGCACAGCGGTGGCCATGGCCATCGGCGATGCCCTGGCGGCCGTGTGGATGGAGCGGCAGGGCATCTCCCCCCAGGATTTTGCCCTGAACCATCCAGCCGGATCCCTCGGCAAGCAACTCACCCTCACCTCCTCCGACCTGATGGTGCCCGTGACACGTCTGGCACCGCTGGCCTCCGGCACCCCTCTGCCCGAGGTGATCGGCCACCTCACGGCAGATGGGGTGGGGGCCTGCTGGGTGGCCAGGGAAGACGACAGCCAGCTGCTGTGGGGGTTGATCACCGATGGCGACCTGCGGCGGGCGCTGCAGAGCCACCCCCCCCAGACCTGGGACTCCCTCACAGCCAATGATCTGATGACGGCTGATCCAATCACGGTGGCCGCCGACACCCTGGCCATCCACGCTTTGGAGCGCATGGAACGCAACCGCCGCAAGGCCATCGCCGTGCTCCCCGTGGTGGGTGAGGGGACCCGGATGCTGGGGCTGCTGCGGCTCCATGATCTGGTGCAGGCAGGCCTGACCAGCGGCTGAAGCAGGCAGCGGCCGGGCGGTCAGCTCATCCCAGCTCACTGACCAGGGCGCGGGCCTGATCCAGTTGTTCCTGGGTATCCACCGAGAGAAAATCTCCCGCCACCTCAAAAGTGCCGATGCCGATGCCCGCCTCCAGCAGCCGCAGTTGCTCCAGCTTCTCGATGGCCTCCAGGGGGGAGGGGGGCAGGGTGGGCCAGCGGGCCAGCACATCCGCCCGATAGCCATACAACCCCACATGGCCCCAGAAAGGAGCGTGGGCATGCCAATCTTCCGGAGCCACTCCCCGCACATGGGGAAGAGCAGAACGGGAGAAATAGAGGGCTCTGCCGTCTGCCGAAACCAGGGTTTTCACCACGTTGGGATTGTGCAGTTTCTCCGCCCCCATGCGGTAGATCGGCGTGAGCACCTCAGGGGCGGCCGCACCCCGCTCGAATTCCGCCGCCATGGCATCGATCACCTCCGGATCGATGAAGGGCTGGTCGCCCTGCACATTCACCACCACCGTTTCGCTGAGGGGGGCTCCGGCCTGGCCACCGGCCAGGGCCACGATGGCCTCCAGGGCAGAGGCCAAACGCTCGCTCCCCGAACTGCAATCCTGAGACGTCAGCAAGGCAGGGAAGCCCCAGCCCTTGGCTGCGGTCACCAAGGCCTCGCTGTCGGCACAGAGCACCACGGCCACCGGGCGTCTGGCAAGGGCACAGCGCTCCAGCACCCGCTGAATCATCGGACGGCCGCCGATATCAGCCATCACCTTGCCTGGCAGCCGGGCAGAATCCAGGCGGGCCGGCACCGCCACCACGAACCGCATGCACATCCGCTGAGCTGGACGGAGCCTATCCCCCTGGCCAGGGGCGCCCGGGGATGCCCGAAACTGAAACGCCGGGGAGGACCAACACCGTTGTGAGGATGCAGGACCGGCCCCCGGAGCTCCCGCTAGCAGATCTGGCCATCATCACGGTGGCCCACCACAGCGGCAGAGTGCTGCCTGAGCTGGCGATGGATCTCGCGGGCCAGCGGGGATTGCGGCTCCTCTGGATCGTTGTGGACAACAGCCCGGTGAGCAGCCCTGTGGACCAGCAAGGGCTCCGGGAAGCCTTGGCCATTGCCCCCAGCCTGACCCTGCAGCTGTTGATCGGTGAGGAAGGCGACGGCTTTGGAGCAGGCTGCAACCGCGCCCTCGACTGGCTCGACATGGAACCCTTTCGAGGCTGGGTGTGGCTGCTCAACCCGGATACGGCCCTCCCCAATGGAGAGGAAGGGCTCGCCCTGGCGCGGATCCTCCCCACCCTGGATCCCCGCAGTCTGGTGGGCACTGCCGTGGACAACGGTGAGGGAGGGTTGGAGGCCAGTGGCGGCTGGTTCACCCCCGGGCTGCGTTTCCGTTCTCGCCAGCTGACCCCACAGGAGACACCACCCCGGGGACCCTTGCACCTGAACTGGCTGAGCGGCTGCAGCCTGGCCCTGCATCCCACCGCCCATCAGCCCCATGCCCGCTTTGATCCCGCCTTCCCTCTGTATTACGAAGACATGGACCTCTGCCTGCGGTTGGGAGGGCAGGGTGCTCCCGTGCTCTGGTTGCCCGAACCCCGCATCACCCATCGCCGCGGCCAGGGAAGCGGCAGCACCTCCCCCAGACGCTGGCGACTCTCCACGGTGAGCTACCTGCGCTTCCTGCGGCGTCACTGCCCGCCATGGGTGCTTTGGCTGCGCAGCCTGCGGCTGCTGGGGGTCAACATCCTGCGGCTTCCCCTGCAACCGAGCCGCAGCTTCGCCGTGCTGGCAGGGGCCCTGGAGGCCTGGGGAACCCCCGGCCGAGATCGGCCGCAGAGATGGCCGTGACAGCTCCTCTGGCCCTCTTCAACGGCAGCTATCTCAGCCGCCGACCCACTGGGATCGGCGTGGTGGCCCGCGACCTCTTGGCCGCCCTGGATCCAGCCCTGGTGCCCCTGCTCGACCCACTGGGAGGCGATCGGCCCCACAGCCTGCCGATCCCGGCCGACTTCTCCCCCGAGCATGGCCGCAAAGGGCACCTGGCCCGGCTGCTGTGGACCCAGAATCAGCTGCCACGGTTGCTCAGGAGAAGCGGCGCCCCCCTTCTCCTCTCCCCCCTTCCGGAAGCACCCCTGCTGCGGGGGGTGCGGTCGGTGGTGCTGGCCCACGATCTCCTGCCCCTGCGCCATCCGCAGCTCACCCCCCTGTTGGCCTATCACCTGGCCTATGTGCCGCTGGTGCTCCATCGAGCCGTGCGGGTGCTCTGCAATTCGGAGGCCACTGCTCGGGAGGTGCATGGGCGGCTGGGGGTGCCCCAGAGGCGCCTGGTGCCGATCCGGCTGGGGTTTGATCCGGGCTGGCTGCGACCCCTGCATCTGAACCGTGAGCCCTTCTTCCTGGTGCTCGGCCGGCACGATCCCCACAAGAATCTGTCCCGGGTGCTGCGGGCCTTCGCCACTGTGCCGGATCCCGGCAGAGAGCTGCGGCTGAGGCTGGTGGGCCCCCATGACGACCGCTACACACCAGTCCTTCAGAGACTCGCCGAAGAGCTGGGGATCGGGCTGCGCTGCGACTGGCTTCCCTGGGTGAGCAACGACGAGCGACTGGATCTTCTGAACCGCTGCCAGGCCCTGATTGTGGCGAGCCTCTGGGAAGGCTTCGGGCTGCCAGCCCTGGAAGGCATGGCCTGCGGTACCCCCGTGATCGCAGCCCGGGCCGGGGCCCTGCCGGAAGTCGTGGGGGAGGCGGCTCTGCTTGTGAACCCCCGGCAGGTGAAAGAGATCGCTGACGCCATGGGGTGGATCTGGCGGGACCCTTCCCTTGCCCGCATCCTTTCGACCGCCGGGCCGGCCAGGGCTTCTCTCTTCCGATGGGAGGAAACAGCCACCCAGGTGATGGAGATCCTGCGGCAGTGCGCCTAGAAGATGTTGGGCCAGAGGATGTGCCTTACGCTCACGGTTGCAGAAGCCATCGATGAGAACGATCGAACTGCAGGAAAGCCATGCTCGCAGCTGAGTTCGCAGCAGAGATGGTCAGCCGCTGGCGCTGGTGGCGCTATCGCCACCAGCTCGCGGAGATGCGCCTGATCGTGCTCGACGTGGATGGGGTGCTCACCGATGGCGGCCTCTGGTATGGGCCCCAGGGAGAACTGATCAAGCGGTTCAACGTCCGGGATGGGCTGGGCATCCGGCTGCTGCAGGAAGCAGGGGTGGAGGTGGCCTTCCTCAGCGGCGGCCGGGGAGGAGCAACGGAGGTGCGGGCGAAGCAACTCGGCATCCGCCATTGCCTGGTGGGTGCGGGCGACAAGCCCAGGGCCCTGGCCGATCTGCAATCCACACTGGAGCTGCCGCGGGAAGCGACCCTCTTTTTGGGGGATGACCTGAACGACCTGGCAGTGCGGCCTCGGGTGGGGCTCCTGGTGGCCACGGCCGACGCGGTGCCTGCCATGCAGCGTCAGGCCGATCTCGTGCTCAGCAGGCCCGGGGGTCATGGCGCGGTGCGGGAGCTGGCAGACCGTCGGCTGAGCCGCACGGCGCTGGGGCAGGATCTGCAGCGCTCCGGCTGGCGCGACCGCAACGATTAGTCGCTCTGGTAGGGGGTCCGAGTCTCCTGCTTCCTGGGCCCGCAGAGGCTTAGTCCCAGAGCTTGAGGGCTTCATCCCTGGCAGAAAACCATTCTGCCGCCAGCGCCCCTCCCATTGTTCGCTGTTCCCGGAACCAGGGTCCACCCAGAGTCCAGTGCAGGAGGGCGCCTCCCCCTTCGGCCAGGCCCGGCTCCTGCACATCCACCAGGTGGTTCCAGATCTGGGGGAGAGCGCCGATCTCGTGATCGCCTGAGAGCCAGTGGAAACGGTGGAGGTCAAGGCCACTGGCCTGATTCACATACTCCGGGGTGAGCGCCGTGCAGCGGGCGGTGTTCAGGAGCATCAGGGAACTCCAGTTTTTCTTGGGATAAGGGCTCTGCACCTCTCCAAGAAACTT
>JBJTQT010000127.1:0-22908 GCA_046075745.1 Cyanobium sp.
CCAAGCTGGTCGGGGCCGTAATGACCCCCGGGGGCCGTCTCCGGAGCCGTGGCTGCATAAAGCTGGGGCAGGGCGCCCATAGCCGCACTCTGGAAGCAGGGATCCATGAGGCGGTAAGCCAGGGCCTCCAGCTTTGAGCCATTCATCGCCAGAGAAGCGGGCTGCAGATTGGTGCGCGCCACCCCTGGATGGGCCGCCAGCGCCAGCACATCCGACCCTTCCGCCTTCAGCCGCTCCTGCAGCTCCAGGGCCATCATCACGTTGGCCAGCTTGCTCTGGCTGTAGGCACGCCAGCGGTCGTAGGAGCGCTCGCCCTGCAGATCCTCGAAGGCGATGCGACCGAAATACTGGGCACCCGAGGTGACGAACACCACCCGGGCACCCTCCTGAGCGCGGAGGAGGGGCAGCAACAACAGGGTGAGGGCGAAGTGGCCCAGGTGGTTGGTGCCGAACTGCAACTCGAAGCCATCCCGGGTGAGCGTGCGCGGTGGTGCCATCACGCCGGCGTTGTTGATCAGCAGATCCAGGCGGCCATAGCGCTCCGCCAGGCTGGTGGCCGCCGCCCGCACACAGCCCAGATCCGCCAGATCAAGCGCGAGCAGGTCCAGGGCGCCATGGGGGCGCTCCAGGGGCTGGTGGGCGAGATCGGTGAGCAGCTCGGCGCGCACCTCCTCCGCCTTGCGGGCCGAACGGCACCCCATCACCACCGTGGCGCCCCGGGCCGCGAGGGCCCGGGCGGTTTCCAGGCCAAGGCCGCTGCTGGCTCCGGTCACCAGGGCCACCCGACCGGTCTGATCGGGGATGGCGGCGGCGGTCCAGGGGGATGGAGCCGACCCGGGGGGAGGTGGTGCTGAGGGAGAAGTGAGAGGAGACTTGGTCGCCGCTGTCATGCATCTGACCACGATCAATACAAATCGTAATACTCAGCCCAAGGTGTTGGCGGCGGGAGCCGGAAACAAGAGAAGTAAACTCCCTCCTTCAGACAAGGTGTGGCTGAACGGATGGCAGAAAGATTGTTTGCCAACGTCAACCACTGCCTTTGGTGCAAAGCCGATCTTTTCAGCACGAAGCCCCATCTTGTCGTCACCAAGGATTGGGCCAATGGCGGTGAGGAAAGCTTCACCTATATGGAATGCGGCAGCTGCAAATCCTGGGCCCTGCATAACCGACCAGCAGATGATCAGATCGGATTGTATTACCCGCAGGATTATGAACCCTATGCCTACCAATCCCAAAAGATCAAACGCCTGAATCTGCCCAAGAATCTGCTCAGTGCTTGTCAGGGCAATCGACCGACCGAAGACATGCACGTATTGGATTATGGCTGTGGCAATGGCCTCTGGCTAGCCCGGGCCGCGGAAACCTTCACCGGCTGCCAACTCACCGCCGTGGACTTTGACCGTGAGGGCACACGCCGCCGCATCGCCTGGATGAAACAACCGGTGCAGATCCTTGACCCAGCCGAATTTGATGACCTCACGCACAGCTATCAGGTGATGAACTTCAGCCACTCCCTGGAACACCTGAAAGATCCAACCCATACGTTGCATGTTGCTGTGGATCATTTATCCAGCCAAGGCATTCTCAACATCGCCCTGCCGATCGCCAACAGCACGTCCTTCCGCTGGTTTGGCCCCCACTGGTTTGCCCTCGAAGCCCCCCGGCATTTCTCAATCCCCTCCCTGCAGGCCGTGCGCAGGGCCGTGCAGGAGGCTGGAGCCACGATCGTTTCCGAAAAGCTCTACGGCAGCCCCTCCGTGGCGCTGCGAAGCATGGCCTACGCCAGAAACAACCAGGAACCGGCCCTGCCGGGGGTCTCTGCACTCCTGGAGACTCTCTCCCGGAAGAAAGCGGTGATGCATGCCCTGATCCAAAGCAGGGTGTTCAGCCCCAGCAAATTCACGCTGGTGGCCGTGAAACCCGGTTGACACCCGATCCTCAGGCCACCTCCTCCAGCAAGCTGGCCGCATAGCTGCGGGCTTCGCCGCTATTGCCCCCCGCCAATTCCGCCAGTTCCACCTGGCGCGCCTGAGTGTCCCGCAGGTGGGACACTCGCGTGTGGGTCTGACCGTTTTCCACCACCTTGGCCACCTTGAAATGGTGCGTCGCCGCCGCGGCCACCAAGGGCTGGTGGGTGACGCAGAACACCTGGCGGCTAGCCGCCAGCCGCTTCAGCAGAGCCGCCATCGCGCCGCTCACCCGGCCGCTCACCCCCGCATCGATCTCATCGAACAGCAAGGTGACCTCGGGATCAGCGCTGGCCAGACAGGTTTTCAAGGCCAGCAGGAAGCGGCTCATCTCCCCTCCGGAGGCCACCTCCGCCAGGGGCGCCAGGGGCTGGCCCGGGTTGGCGGAAAAGAGGTAGCGCACCCCATCGGCTCCCTCCTCCGTGAACGGCGCCGGGCTGATCTCCACCGCAAAGCGCACGTGGGCCAGCCCCATCGGCCGCAGCGCCTGCAGCAGCTCCGCTTCCAGGGCTTCGGCCGCCGCCCGCCGGGCCGCCGTGAGCCTGGCGCAGATCGCCTCCAGCCGCCCCCGGCCCAGGGCCTCTCCCTGCTCCAGCTCCGCCAGCTCTGCCTCCAGACCCCCCGGCGAGAGCTGCTCTCTGAGCCCATCCCGCAGGGTGATCAGGGCCTCCAGATCCACGCCATGGCGCCGCTCCAGGGCCCGCAGAAAGGCCAGGCGCTCCTGCAGCTCTGCCAGCCGATCCGGATCACTCTCCAGAGAACCGCCATAGCGGTCGAGATCCCGCACCAGATCCTGCAGCTGGAGCACCGCCGCGGTGAAGGTCTCCCGCAGCGGCGCCAGGCCCGTGGCATCCAGTCCCTCCATCTGCAGCAGCTCCTGCTCACAGGCCGCCAGATGGTCCAGTGCCGATGGGGCCCCATCCGCTCCCTCCACCAGCCGGGCCATCAGGAGCATCACCCCCTCCTGCAGACGCACCCCATGGGCCAGCCGGTCCTGCTCGGCCTGGAGGGTGTGCCGCTCCAGGGGATCCTCCAGGCCGGCCGCCTCCAGATCCTCCAGCAACTGGTCCTGACGCTGGCGGTCCCGCTGCAGGTCGTCCAGGCGGGAACGGGCCAGGGCCAGGGCATCGGCCGCCTGCTTCCAATGGCGAAATGCACCCCGCACCTCCTCCAGCAGCGGCCACAGATCCGCTCCGGCAAACCGATCCAGCCAGCGCCGCTGCTGGCCCGGCCGCGCCAAGTGCTGCGTTTGACCCTGCACGGTGAGATCCAGGAGCAGGGGGCGCAGCTCCAGGATCTGGGCCCGGCTCACCGCCACCCCCTGCAGCCGATGACGACTGCTCAACCGGCCCTCCTGCAGGCGCCATTCCCGGCTGATCAGCAGCTCGCTCTCCTCCTCCATCTCCAGCTCCTGCCCCTGGAGCCAGCCCTGCACCGCAGGCGTGAGGGCAAAGGTGGCCTCGATGGTGCCGCGCTGGCAACCCCGGCGCAGCAGGCGGGCACCCTGGGCGCCCTGGGCACCACCCAGGAGGGCATCGAGGGCATCCAAGAGAATCGATTTGCCGGCGCCGGTTTCGCCGGTGAGCACCGTGAAACCCTGCTCAAAATTGAGTTCCAACGCCTCGATCAGCGCGATGTTCTGCAGACGCAGCCCTGTCAGCACTGACGGTTTCCAGCAAGAACGGTTGTCGAACCGTAGCGAAGGCCCGAAGGGTTTAGAAGGGTCCACCCGGATACAGATCCCGTAAAGGTTGCCTTTCTCAGCTGAAGGATGGCGGAATCCCTACTCAATAAGCGCACGAAACCAGGGAACGCCATGTGCTTTCACAGGGGCTGTTGCTATGTTGAAGGGGTGCCATTCAGCCTCAATCCATGCCGACCAAAACAGTTCCCGCTGGCACGGCAGCCACTGAAACTGCTTCCGCCGAAAAAACGGTTGAAAAAGCATCACCCAGAACGAAGTCATCAGAAACGCCCCTCACAGGAGCCGACCTTCTCTCCAAGGTGAAGGAACTCGGTGATGCCTCGAAATCCGATCTTGTGCGCAGCTGTGGATACGTCAGCGCCAAAAAAGACGGCTCCGAACGCCTGAACTACACCGCGTTTTATGAAGCCCTTCTGGACGCCAAGGGGATGAGCCTTGGTGAGGGCCATGGTGCCAAGCCCGGCCGCAAACTGAGTTTCAACACCAAGGTGCAGTTCAACGGCAACCTGATGGTGGGCAAGGCCTACACCTCCCTGCTCGATCTCAAGCCGGGCGATGAATTTGAGATCAAACTCGGACGCCGCCAGATTCGTCTCACCCCACTCGGCGCCTCTGCAGAGGTGGAAGCCGGCGAAGAAGACCAGGAGATCGGCGAAGAGGGTTGACCCCTGGGCGCACGGCAGGCGCCACGCAGAGACAGAATCAGGGTTCGCTCCATCTGCCCGGGGCTGCCTGATCCATGACGCCTGCCAGCGCCGCCCCTGAAACCGCTTCCCCCACCACTCCGGCGGAGATCGCCCTGGCCGCCATGCGGGCCTCGGTGTTCGGCACCGATCCGATGGCAGCCGCTCCACCAGCTGAGCCATCCATCACTGCGCCGGCCGATCCGAAGGCGCCTGTGAACCACAGCCCCTCCACCGGCAGGGAGGAGCTGGGCGACTTCCTGGAGGCCTCGGGCCTGCTCGTCTACGACCCGGCAGCCATCACCCGCCTCTACGCCGGTCACCCCCAGCGGCTGCTGCGCCGCCTCTGGCAGACCCTGGTGCCGATCGGCCTCTTCCTTCTTGGTGTGGCCAGCGATCGGCTGATGGGGCAGCTCAGCAACCCCGAGCGCGCCCGAGCGCGGGCCAGGGAATGCGCCGAGTTGCTCGCTGCCCTCGGGCCCGCCTTCATCAAGGCCGGCCAGGCCCTCTCCACCCGCCCGGACATCGTGCCCCCCGTGCTGCTGGAGGAGCTGGCGCAACTTCAGGACCAGCTGCCGGGCTTTGATTCAGCCCTGGCCATGGCCTGCATCGAGGAGGATCTAGGCGCACCTGTTGAGGAGATCTACGCCAGCCTCGAGCGCGAACCCATCTCCGCCGCCTCCCTCGGGCAGGTGCACCGGGGCGTGCTGCACGATGGCCAGAAGGTGGCCGTGAAGGTGCAGCGGCCGGGGCTGCGCGAGCAGATCACCCTCGATCTCTACATCGTGCGCAACATCGCCGCCTGGATGAACGCGAATGTGGGCCTCATCCGCAGCGATCTGGTGGGATTGATCGATGAGCTGGGCACCAGGGTGTTTGAGGAGATGGACTATCTGAATGAAGCAGCTAATGCTGAAAAATTCAAAGAACTCCATCGCCATAATCAGGCGATCGCTGTCCCAAAGATTTATCGGCAGGCCACCAGCCGGCGTGTGCTCACAATGGAGTGGATTGATGGGGTGAAACTCACCAATCTCGAAGCTGTGAAAGGCATCGGCATCGATCCCGATGAGATGGTGAACATCGGCGTGAATTGCAGCCTTCAGCAATTGCTGGAGCATGGCTTTTTCCATGCCGATCCACACCCCGGCAATCTGCTCGCCCTTCCGGATGGTCGGCTGGCCTATCTGGATTTCGGCATGATGAGCACGGTCACCCGTGAGGCGCGCACCGGCCTGATCCAGGCGGTGGTGCACCTGGTGAACCGGGATTTTCCCGCCCTTTCCAAGGACTTCGTGAGCCTGGGTTTTCTCAGCGAGGAGGTGGACCTCTCGCCAATTGTTCCGGCGTTTGAAGGGGTGTTCGGGCAGGCCCTGGAAATGGGTGTGAGCCGGATGGATTTCAAGGCTGTCACCGATGATCTTTCCGGCGTGATGTATCGCTTTCCCTTCCGCGTTCCTCCCTACTACGCCCTAATCATCCGCTCCCTGGTGACCCTTGAAGGCATCGCCCTCAGCGTGGATCCGGATTTCAAGATCCTCGGCGCCGCCTATCCCTATTTCGCCCGTCGCTTGATGGAGGATCCCGATCCCCAGCTGCGGCAAAGCCTGCGGGACATGCTCTTCGATGGCGATGAATTCCGCTGGCAGCGTCTGGAAGCCCTCGTGAGCAGCGCCGCGCTCCAGGACCAGCTGGATGTGGAGGGGCTGCTGGATCAGGTGATCGATTTCCTCTTCTCCCCCAGTGGCGGCCTGCTGCGCCGCCAGCTCGTGGAGGCCATGGTGGATCGCATGGATCACCTGGCCTGGAC
This sequence comes from Cyanobium sp., assembly GCA_046075745.1. Lineage (GTDB taxonomy): Bacteria > Cyanobacteriota > Cyanobacteriia > PCC-6307 > Cyanobiaceae > Cyanobium. The sequence continues at coordinate 6,166 of JBJTQT010000127.1, forward strand.
GATGACCCTGCGCATTGGCCGGCGCCTGCCGGATCGCCTCCTTCCCCCGGGCCTGCGCGAACGGCAGAGCCGTGCGGAGGCCATGAATCCAGGCCCCCTGCTCGATCTCGAGCCCGTGCGGCAGCTCTCGGCGATCCTCCAGGACCTGCCGGGCTTCGAACCCCGCCTGCTGCTCAACCGCCTCCCCCGGCTGCTGGGCGAACCCGATCTGCGGCGGATGGGCGCCGAGGTGGCCCGCGGTCTGGCGGAACGGGGTGTGGTGCGCCTGCTGCGGGATGTGCTTGTCACTCCAGCCTGAGAGCTGGCGGAGGCTGGTGTATCCCACTGGAGGGCAGCCCTAGATTCCGCTGCAGTGCAAGGCGACAGCGACACGGATGATGAGGGCAATGGGCAGCACCTGGAGCAGACGTGGGGGCCTTTTCGCCTGCACCCTCGCTCTGGGTCTGGGGTGCACGCCCACCCCAACGCAGGCGGCGGAACGGGTGGTGCTGGTGAGCGGGGCCTTTCGACGCTCCATCCCCATCAGTGAATTCGAAACGCTCGCCACCACAGGCCAGGCCGATGGTCTGCTGGGGGATCTTCTGCGCCTCGGCAGACAGAACCCCAAACAAGTGAGCAAGCTGCTCAATGAACAGGTGAGCCTTCCGGTTCCGCTGGTGAGCCGGTTGCTCAACACCCGCATCGGTGAGGCCGTGCTCGATCGGGTGGCGGTGATTGTGCATCCCACCCGCTCCCCGCAGGATGGCATCCCAGCCCTGCGATCAGCGGTGGTGCTGGGCATCGCTGAAGGGGATGGCAGGCTCTCCGCCCTCGGTTTCCTCAAGGCCTATCCCACCCGGGAGATGGCGGTGAACATCCCGGCCCTGCTCACCCTGGCGCAGAAGGCCAGCTCCATCTCCGATCTGATGCGCTTCTTCTCGGAATCTCCCCTCGATGGGCTGCGGGGCGCCGGCGCCGGCAGCAAAGCTCCGGCCGGAGGCTCCTAGGAGGATTCGGCCGATTAGATTCGGCTGTCACGCTCCTGCGCCCCGTGCCCCTGCTTCAAGCCCTGCGTCGCCTGGGCCAGCGTCCCACGATGCAGGACTGGCCCGGGTTGATCGAGGCCTACCGCACCTGGCTGCCGGTGACGGCCGCCACCCCGGTGATCACCCTGCGGGAAGGGGCGACCCCATTGATTCCTGCCCCCACCCTCAACCGGCTGATCGGCAGGGGCGTGCAGGTGCACCTCAAATACGACGGCCTCAACCCCACCGGCTCCTTCAAGGACCGGGGCATGACCATGGCGATCAGCAAGGCGCGGGAAGCGGGCTCGGAAGCCGTGATCTGTGCCAGCACCGGCAACACCTCCGCCGCGGCCGCGGCCTATGCCAAGCGCGGTGGCATGCGCGCCTTCGTGCTGATTCCCGATGGCTATGTGGCCCAGGGGAAGCTGGCCCAGGCCCTGCTCTACGGAGCGGAAGTGCTGGCGGTGAAGGGGAACTTCGATCGGGCCCTGGCCATCGTGCGGGACGTGGCGGATCAATACCCCGTGACCCTTGTGAATTCCCTCAATCCCTTCCGGCTGCAGGGACAGAAGACCGCAGCCTTCGAGGTGGTGGATGCCCTCGGAGATGCCCCGGACTGGCTCTGCATTCCCGTGGGCAACGCCGGCAACATCAGCGCCTATTGGCTGGGCTTCAAGGAATACCGGGAGGCGGGTTTCAGCCAGAAGCTGCCCCGCATGATGGGCTTCCAGGCCGCAGGCGCCGCACCGATGGTGCTGGGCCACACCGTGGAGCAACCGGACACGATTGCCACTGCGATCCGCATCGGCAATCCTGTGAACCGGGACAACGCCCTGAAGGCCCAGCAGGAAAGCCAGGGGGGGTTCATTGCGGTCAGCGATGCCGAAATCCTCGAGGCCTACAAGCTGCTCGGCAGTGGTGAAGGCGTGTTCTGCGAACCGGCCAGTGCGGCCTCGGTGGCGGGGCTGCTCAAGCGGAAGGAGGAGGTGCCAAGTGGCAGCACGGTGGTGTGCGTACTCACCGGCAATGGCCTGAAGGATCCCACCACGGCGATCGAGCACAACGATTCCCGCTTCCACACCGGCTTGGATCCCGAAACCTCCGTGGTAGCGAGCGTGATGGGCTTCTAAAAGAGCCAGCCCAACCCAACAACTGACCATGGAAAACCTGGGGGGATGGCAGGGAAATCCGGGGAAAAGAAAGGCACCATGTCCCCTTCCCGCCAACTCGCCGTTTTCCCCAGGCCGGGGAGATGGGGAAAACCACCCCCTTTTTCCCAATTCCCTGATCCCCCTCCCCAGCCCGTGCGCGCACAAACCCTTGCTGGCACCAGCTAGGTGAAAGCTTTCCCCCCGTTTCCCCAGGCCCTACTACCGCTGGTTTTGTTTGTTGAAGAATATCTTTTCTTGAAACAGAGCAGGATCGCCAACGCTTCCCATGGTTGCCCCTGATCCGCGCTGCACTGGTTGCGGATGGCTCCATGGTGTGAAACCGTATGGCGGCTGATCCGTGCCCCCCTCCCCAGGCCCCCATGAAGCTGGTTTGCTCCCAGGCCGAACTCAGCGCCAGCCTGCAGCTGGTGAGCCGGGCCGTGGCCGCCAGGCCAACCCATCCCGTGCTCGCCAATGTGCTGCTCACCGCCGATGCCGCCACCCATCGTCTCAGCCTCACTGGCTTTGATCTGAGCCTCGGCATCCAGACCACCCTCCCGGCGAGCGTGGAAAGCAGCGGTGCGGTAACCCTCCCCGCCCGGCTCTTCGCCGACATCATCACGCGGCTTTCCGCCGATAGTCCCATCACCCTCAGCTGTGAGGAGGGCCAGGAGCAGGTGGAGCTCACCAGCCTCTCCGGCTCCTATCAGATGCGGGGGATGAGCGCCGATGACTTCCCCGATCTCCCCCTGGTGCAGAGCGGCACGCCGATTCAGCTGGATCCCGCTGCCCTGGTGCAGGGGCTTCGGGCCACGCTCTTCGCCAGCAGTGGTGATGAATCCAAGCAGCTCCTCACCGGCGTGCACCTCCACCTCGATCCCCAGGGCCTCGAGTGCGCCGCCACCGATAGCCATCGCCTCGCCGTGCTGCGTCTCCCCCACCTCCAGCAGGACGCCTCCACCCCCGCGGATGGGGAGCCCTTTGCCGTCACCGTGCCCGCCCGCTCCCTGCGGGAGCTGGAGCGGCTCCTCAGCGGCCGGCCCTCCGCCGATCCCCTCAGCCTCTTCTGCGACCGGGGGCAGGTGGTGCTCCTCTGGGCCGATCAGGTGCTCACCACCCGCAGCCTGGAGGGCACCTATCCCAACTACCGCCAGCTGATTCCCCCCAGCTTCAGCCGCTCCATCAGCCTGGATCGGCGTGCCTTCACCGCCTCCCTCGAGCGGGTGGCCGTGCTGGCCGATCAGCACAACAACGTGGTGAAGATCGCCCTCGAACCTGCCAGCGGTGTGCTCACCATCAGCGTGGATGCCCAGGATGTGGGCAGCGGCTCCGAGCAGCTGCCGGCCGAGATGGAAGGCGAGCCGATCGCCATCGCCTTCAACGTGCGCTATTTGCTGGAGGGTCTCAAGGCCATCAGCACCGATCGGGTGCGTCTGCAGTGCAATGCCCCCACCACCCCAGCGGTGCTCTCCCCGGTGGGCGACAGCAGCGACTACACCTATCTGGTGATGCCCGTGCAGATCCGCACCTGAGCTCTTGGCCCTTCCTGAGCAGCTGCTGCTGAGTGATCTGCTGCGCCGTCGCGTGCGCTGTGATCAGGGGCTCTACCACGGGCCCGGCCAGATGGCCTGGATGCATCCACCCGTGCATCGCCTCCTCGGCTGGGTGAGCAAACCGTCGGCCCTGCAACAGCGGCGGCTGGTGTGGCGGCTGGATCAGCTGCGGGGGATCAGTGAACAGGAGGTGTTCGTGAAGGGGGAGCCCGCCGTGAGCGATGCCGCCACGGTGCAGCGCCTGCCCACGCTCTTTGATGCCCAGCTGCTCGGCGCCCAGGGGCAACCCCTCGGCAAGGTGGCGGATGCCGCCATTGATCTCCGCAGCGGCCGCATCAGCCACTATCTGGTGGCCCGCAGCGATCCACGCCTTCCCGGCACCAGCCGCTGGCGCCTCTCCCCCGATCGCATCGTGGATCAGCAGAGCGGCCGGGTGTTCACCGCCCTCAAGGATCTGGATGATCTTCCCCTGGCCCGCGCCAGCCTCCGGCAGGATCTGCTGCGCCGCTCCAGGCGCTGGCGGGATCAGATGGAGCAGGAAACCGGTCGACTGCGGGAACGCTTCCAGGAAGCTGGCGGGGTGCTCGAGGATCGGCTGGAAGGGTGGTTGGAGGAGCCCCCCTGGGACGCCCAGGGCCAGGAGAGGCCCCGTTCCCCCGAACCGGAGATCGATCCCCTCGAGGACTGGCCGGAGGATCCTCCCCCCCGCCAGCCCCCCTCCCGCCCTCCCCGGCGTCCCCCACCTCAAGACCAGGACGTGGATGATCCCTGGGTGTGACCAGCAGGCCGGGGCAGGTGGGAGACTGAGCCAGCGTCAGCCCCAGCAAGGAGACCATCGTGGTGGTGCCACCCGCCGAGGCGCTGCAGGAGGACCTGCGCCAGGCCCTGCGGAAAGAAAATCTCAGCCAGGCCGACTACCAGGACATCTGCAGGCGCCTGGGCCGGGAGCCCAACCGGGCGGAACTGGGCATGTTCGGCGTGATGTGGTCCGAGCACTGCTGCTACCGCAATTCCCGCCCCCTCCTGAGCCAGTTCCCCACCAGCGGCCCCCGCATCCTGGTGGGCCCCGGGGAGAACGCCGGCGTGGTGGATCTGGGGGAGGGGCAACGGCTGGCCTTCAAGATCGAAAGCCACAACCACCCCTCGGCGGTGGAGCCCTTCCAGGGGGCGGCCACAGGTGTGGGCGGCATCCTGCGCGACATCTTCACCATGGGGGCGCGGCCCATCGCCCTGCTCAATGCCCTGCGCTTCGGCCCCCTCGAGGAGGACCGAAACGTGGGGCTGATGGAGGGTGTGGTGGCCGGCATCGCCCATTACGGCAACTGCGTGGGCGTGCCCACCGTGGGCGGTGAGGTGGCTTTCGACCCCAGCTATTCCGGCAACCCCCTGGTGAATGCCATGGCCCTGGGGCTGATGGAAACCGAGGAGATCGTGCGGGCCGGAGCGGATGGCGTGGGCTATCCGGTGGTGTACGTGGGCAGCACCACTGGGCGGGATGGCATGGGGGGAGCGAGTTTTGCGAGCGCTGAACTGAGTGAGGCCTCCCTCGATGATCGTCCCGCCGTGCAGGTGGGTGATCCCTTTCTCGAGAAGGGCCTGATCGAGGCCTGCCTTGAGGCCTTCCACAGCGGTGCGGTGGTGGCTGCCCAGGACATGGGCGCCGCGGGCCTCACCTGCAGTTGCTCCGAGATGGCCGCCAAGGGCGGGCTGGGCATCGAGCTGGATCTGGATCGGGTGCCCGCCCGGGAGAGCGGCATGACCCCCTACGACTACCTCCTCTCGGAATCCCAGGAGCGCATGCTCTTCGTGGTGAAACCCGGCCTGGAGCAGGAGCTGATGGATCGCTTCACCCGCTGGGGCCTCCAGGCCGCGGTGGTGGGTCGGGTGCTGCAGGAGAACGTGGTGCGCGTGCTCCATCGGGGAGAGGTGGCGGCCGAGGTGCCCGCCAGTGCCCTCGCGGAGGACACCCCCATCAACCACCACGACCTCTTGGCTGAGCCCCCGGCTGAGATTCAGGCGCTCTGGCGCTGGGCCGAAGCCGATCTGCCCGAGGCCACGGCGGTCGGGGTGGCCCTCGGCGATGGTCGGGTGCCCTGGGGGGATGTGCTCCTGCGCCTCCTCGATGACCCCACCATCGCCAGCAAGCGCTGGGTGTGGCGCCAATACGACCACCAGGTGCAGGCCAACACCGTGGTGCCCCCCGGTGGTGCCGATGCGGCCGTGGTGCGCCTCCGGCCCCAGCAGGGGGAGGGCTCTCTGGCTTCCAGCCGCCGTGGCGTGGCTGCCGTGGTGGATTGCCCCAACCGCTGGGTGGCCCTGGATCCGGAACGGGGTGGCATGGCCGCCGTGGCGGAGGCTGCCCGCAACCTCAGCTGCGTCGGCGCTGAACCCCTCGCTGTCACCGACAACCTCAATTTCCCCTCTCCCGAATCCGCCACCGGCTACTGGCAATTGGCCCTGGCCTGTCGGGGCCTGTCGGAGGCCTGCAAGGCCCTGGCCACCCCTGTCACCGGCGGGAACGTATCCCTCTACAACGAAACCCGCCTGCCTGGCGGCACCCTCCAGCCCATCCACCCCACCCCCGTGGTGGGCATGGTGGGATTGGTGGCGGATCTGGCCCATGTGCGCGGCCTGGGCTGGCGCCAGGCCGCCGACGTGATCTGGCTCCTGGGGGTGCCCCCAGGTGATGCCAGTGAGGAGCGGCTGGGGCTGGCGGGCAGCAGCTATCAGGGGGTGATCCACGGCCTGCTCAGCGGTCGCCCGCCCCGGGTGGACCTCGATCTGGAGCGTGGGGTGCAGGCCCTGCTGCGCCGGGCGATCCACGCCGATCTGGTGGCCTCCGCCCACGATCTGAGCGATGGCGGGCTGGCGGTGGCCCTGGCGGAGAGTTGCATCGCCTCCGGCTTGGGGGCACAGATCACCCTTCCACTCTCCGCGGAACGTTGGGATCGGCTGCTCTTCGCTGAAGGCGGTGCCCGGGTGCTAGTGAGCGTGCCACCGGAGCGGGAGATGGCCTGGCAGGCCCTCCTGCGTGACACCTTCCCGGGGGACGCCCCACCCGCCACCCGGCTGGGACTTGTGTCGGCTACTGCCGAGCTGGTGATCCGCCAGGGCGACAGCGTGGCGGTGCATCTGCCGGTGTCCCAGCTGCAGGAGGCCTATGAGCAGGCCCTTCCCCGGCGGATGCGGGGAGCCGGCCTTCCCCCTGATCGATGATGCGGCAAGATGGGTTCTCTGCCCCCGGCTTTCTGGTCCCCTGACGCGTTCCCAGCAGTCCACTGATCAGCAACCCACCGCAGAGGACAGGCCCTGTCCCGTGGCTGATCGGCCGGACAAGCCGGAAGAAGCCTGCGGCGTGTTTGCGGTGCTGGCCCCGGGTCAGCCCGTCTCCAACCTCACCTATTTCGGGCTCTATGCCCTGCAGCATCGCGGTCAGGAATCCGCGGGGATCGCCGTCTTCGACGGCAGGCGCGTGCGGCTCCACAAGGACATGGGCCTGGTGAGCCAGGTGTTTGATCAGCAGGTGCTCGATCGCATGCCCGGTCACCTGGCGATCGGCCACAACCGCTACTCCACCACCGGCAGCAGCAAGGTGTGCAATGCCCAGCCCGTGGTGCTGATGACCCGGCTTGGTGCCTTTGCCCTGGCCCACAACGGCAACCTGGTGAATGCCGCCGAGCTGCGCCTCGCCCTCGATCACCTCTCCGACGAATTCACCTCCACCACCGATTCAGAACTGATCGCCTTCGCGTTGCAGCAGGCCGTGGATGGGGGCATGGGCTGGAGCCAGGCCATCCGCGCCGCCGCCGCCCGCTGTCGCGGTGCCTTCAGTCTGCTCATTGGCACTCCGGAAGGGCTCTTCGCCTTGCGCGACGGCCATGGCATTCGCCCTCTGGGGTTCGGCCGACTGGGGGAACCGGAGCAGGGCCAGTGGGTGGCCAGCAGCGAATCCTGCGGTCTCGACATCATCGGCGCCACCTACACCGACGACATCCAACCCGGGGAGTTGGTGCACTTCCGCCCGGGAGATCCGATCCCCGACCGTCTGCGCTGGCAGGAGCAGCCCACCAAGCTCTGTGTGTTTGAGATGATCTATTTCGCCCGGCCGGACAGCCGCTTCTTCGGCGAATCCCTCTACAGCTACCGGGTGCGCATCGGTGAAGTGCTGGCCCGGGAGGCCCCCGTGGATGCGGACATCGTGATCGGTGTGCCGGATTCGGGGATCCCCGCCGCCATTGGCTTCTCTCAGGTGAGTGGCATCCCCTTCGGGGATGGTTTGATCAAGAACCGCTATGTGGGGCGCACCTTCATCCAGCCCACCCAGGCCATGCGGGAGGCCGGGATCCGCGTGAAGCTCAATCCGCTCCCGGATGTGCTCGCCGGCAAACGGGTGCTGGTGATCGATGATTCCATCGTGCGCGGCACCACCAGCCGCAAGCTGGTGCAGGCCCTCCGCGATGCGGGAGCCACGGAGGTGCACATGCGCATCAGTTCCCCGGCGGTCACGCACCCCTGCTTCTACGGCATCGACACCGACACCCAGGATCATCTGATCGCCGCCCGACTCAGCCTGGCGGAGATCGAGCGACACCTCGGCGTGGACTCCCTCGCCTATCTCAGCAAGGAGGGGATGGTGGAAGCGGCCCACACCCATTCCTCCCATTTCTGCACCGCCTGTTTCGATGGGGCCTATCCGATCGAGATGGATGAGCAGATGAAGCGCAGCAAGCTGATGCTCGAGCCCGCCGGCCTGGCGGTGCATGCCTGAATCAGTGATCCCCCGCGTCAGCTGGCATGGTGCGGTACGCCCGGGTGGTGATCAGCCAGGGGTGAAACACCTCCAGGAACCGCTGTTGCAATGTCTGGAAAAACCGCTCCACCAGCGCGGGATCATCCACATGAAAGGGATATTCCCCGGCGAAGCCCCGAAAGAAATACCAGTTCAGCAGGGCAAGGCCCTGCCCTGAAAGCCGCTCGGCAAACACCTCCAGCTGGCCCGCCGGATCCCTGAGGTGTTCCAGCACATCCAGGCACACGATCGTGTCAAACCTCCCAGGCAGGCCTGCATCCAGCAGATCCCGATGACAGCTGATCCGATCGGCCAGCCCCAGGGCCGTGGCCCGCCAGCTCACGAAGGCCCGGTTGCGGGGATTGAGATCCACGAACCACACCTTCTCCACTTGGGGCAGGGCCGCGGCCGCCAGAGCATGGGTGCCGATGCCGCCGCCGAAATCCAGCACCTGCCCCCGCACCATCTGCTCCTGCAGGCGGAGCGTATCGGCGATGTAGGCCGCGCTGCCCAGGTGCCAGCCCGCCAGCTCCAGCAGATGGGCATCCCCCACGGTGTCTTCATAGAAGCTCTCCACCGTGTGGGGATCGAAAGCTCCGGGGTGCAGCGCAGCCAGCTCCGCATTGCTGCTGGGCAAACGCTCAGCCAGCTCCTGCGGCTCCAGTTGCAGGAATCCGGCCAGCTGCTGCAGCAGATCAAAACCATCGGCCAGGAAGCCTTCCACCGTCAGCTCCTGCGGCGGTGCCATCTGCTCTGGAGGGGTGATTTCGGATCGCATGCCTTCCCACAGACCATGGCCAACCTACGCAGGCATCCGTGCTGGCCCCACCCTCTCGGACCAGGCCTGAGGCATGCTGAAGGTCCTGCGGGCGGCGGCACGGCATGCGGGTGTTGGTGGTGAGCACCCCTGTGGGGGCCCTCGGCAGTGGCCGGGGAGGCGGGGTGGAGCTGACCGCGATGGGTCTGGTGGCCGGTCTGCTGGGCCGGGGTCATCAGGTGGCCGTGTTGGCGGCGGAGGGCTCGGTGCTCGCTCCCTCCTGCAGCGGCGCGGAGCTGCTCTCCGCCTCCGGGGTGGATCAGCCCAGCTGGCAGCATCGCCCCCGCTCCACCGCCGTGGAGATTCCGGTGGATGCCCTGTTGCCAAGGCTCTGGGATCGTGCCCTCGCCGAGCAGCACCGCTTTGATGTGCTCCTCAACCTCGCTTACGACTGGTTGCCCTTCTGGCTCACCCCCCATGTGACCACTCCCATCGCCCATCTGGTAAGCATGGGCTCGGTGGCGGAGGCCATGGATGCGGTGATCGTGTCCGTCGCCCGTTGGTGCCCCCAGCGGCTCGCCTTCCACACCATGGCCCAGGCCGCTGATTTCCAGCTCCCTGCCCCCCCGGTGATCGTGGGCAACGGCTTTGACCCCGGTGCCTACACCTTCGTGGCCGATCCCCAGCCGGTGCTCGGCTGGGCGGGTCGCATCGCCCCGGAAAAAGGTCTGGAGGATGCGGCACGGGTGGCCCACGGCCTGGGCCTTCCCCTGCATGTTTGGGGCCTGCGAGAAGATGCCGCCTATGCGGAGGCGGTGGAGGCCTCCGTGCCTCCAGGAACCCTGCACTGGCGGGGATTTCTGCCCACGGCTGCCTTCCAGGCGGAACTGGGCGCCTGCCAGGTGTTTCTCAACACCCCCAAGTGGAATGAAGCCTTCGGCAATGTGGTGGTGGAGGCCATGGCCTGTGGCGTGCCGGTGGTGGCCTATGCCCGGGGAGGGCCCGGCGAGCTGGTGCGGGAGGGCCTCAACGGTGCCCTGGCTCCCGCGGATGATGTGGCCGCCCTCCAGCAGGCAGTGCAGCGGGCTGGGGCCGTCTCGCGCCACAGCTGTAGGCAGTGGTTTGAGCAGCACCACTCCGTGGCCGCCTTCAGCCAGCGGCTGGAGGCCTGGCTCCTCACCGTGGTGGGCTAGGGCCTCCGGGCTCGCGCTGGCGAATCAGCAGCAGCCCCCGGCTCCGACCCGAGCTGTTGTCCACCGTGCGCAGCGACGACCAGAGATCCGTTGCCGACACCCACACTGCTGGATACCGATAGCGCGCCACATCCAGGATCAGCACCCGGTCGCTGCGGGTGTCGTAGGCCGCCACCGGGGAGATGTGGCCGCCGCCCTGCTGGCCCAGGGTGGTGCGCAGGTAGTTCACCAGCAGCCGATCCCGGGGATCCTGCAGGGAGCGCCGCAGCAGCGCCCGCCATTGCCCCAGGCTCAACTGATCGCCGTGAAAGCGCTCCACCACCAGCTCGGGTTGGCCGGCCAGCCACCCCTGGAGCTGCGCCAGGGTCATCCCCTCCCGGGCCACCACCCCCGGCCGCACATAGCCCCCACTGCCGGGGATGGCGAAGGCGTTGCTCTGCGTCCAGAAGCGATAGGCGCCATAGCCCGGCACGGCGGGTGCCGGCACCGAAAGGCTGTTGAGCACCATCACCGCGCTGGCCACGCCGCAGTAGGCCAGGTTGGCCTGGGTTTCAAACCACTGGGCCAGGGGGCCGTGATCGCTCCGCGCCCGCGCACCCATCAGCAGGCTCTGGCCGGCTGGATCTGCCAGGGGGATCAGGGAGCCTGGTTCCCCCCGGGTTGGAGCCCCATCCTGGAAGGCCCATCCCCCCTGGGCCACCAGGGCCAGGGCTGCCGCCAGGCCTGTGGAGGCCAGGAAACGGGCAGGGGTCCGCGGATCGGCCATGGTGTCAATATCCCGAGGAACCAGCAGGCGGCGCGCTGGCGGGATGGGTTTTCAGGTAGGCCGCCACGCTGATCGGTTTGGGCTGGTTGTAGCCCACCGGCAGCCAGAGATCCCCCGCGCCGGAAGCGAAATGCACCTCCCAGTGGTAAAGCCCCCGGAAGGCCGCCGGATCGTCCTTCATCAGGGCGGCATAGTGCAGCACGGCTTTGCCGTAGTGATCGCTGTTGTTGTAGCCCCAGAGCGCTTTCTTCAGGTTGGTCGGCCCGCCCCGCCGTACCAGGTAGCGGGCTGCCGCGCTGATGGCATCCCTGGGGTTGCGGATATCGCCCCTGCCGATGCCCCGTTCAGCCCAGGTGGTGGGAAGGAACTGCATCGGCCCCTGGGCACCGGCCACGGAGATGCCATCCACCCGACCCATCTTTGTTTCCACCAGATTCACGGCGGCCAGCACCTCCCAGGGAATGCCCGTGGCGGCGGACGCCTCGCGGTAGTAGTGCAGGAGGTTTTCCGGAGGTTCCGGAGCGATGATCCGCCAGCTCGGCAGGGTGAGGCTGCGCTGGCCTCGGTGCATCGCCAGGAATTCCCGCCTGGCCCCCACGTGGTGGTCGAACACCGGCTGCCAGCGTTGCGGCAGGGCGGCTCGCACCTGATCCGCCAGGGGCCTCCGGTGGGCAAGCACCCGATAGATCACCTGCTGCTGGTGGCCTAGACGGGGCAGATCGTCTGCCGGGGTGTCGGCAGAGCGCAGGGCCTCCTCCAGGGAGGCCAGCAACGCCGCCAGGGTCTTCGGTTCGGAGGGCAGGAGCGGGTAGTGGCGGCCGTCCGCAGTCCGGGGCAGGCCGGCATCCGTGGGCAGGAGCGCCAGCACGGCACTGTGCCTGGGTTCTGCCACCACCTGGGCCGGTGGGTTGGCTTCATTTCGCGACAGCCCCAGCTCAGGGGAGAGGATCAGGCCCAGACCCGCCAGCAGGGAGGCCCCCGTGAGGAGCAGAACGTTTCGCGGTGCCAACAGGTGGGGGGGCAGCAAAGGGCGCATCAGCACCTCCATCGCGGAGGGCCAATCACCCTAGGTGGCCTGGGGTGCCATGACCAGCGGCGCCAGCTCAAGAACGCTTTCGCCCGCCCGGAGGGGCAGCTCCACGCCCGCGCTGGTGCTGTCTTCCCCTGGCAGGTCGTCCACGTTCCAACGCAGCTGGCGCCCGTCGCCGCCGGCCAGCCGCACCCTCACCAGCGACCCCTCCGCTCCCTGCAGATCCACTAGCTGATCTGCCCGTTGCAGAAAGCGCAGGCCGATCTGCCCGAGATCCCCCCTTTGGCACTGCCGCAGGCTTCCCACCTGCAGTTTCTTCAGCTGACCCATCCGGCTGGCGAGCAGCACCTCCCCATCGCTGGCCACACAGGCTGCGCCCACCACGGTTTCCCCTGGCAGCAGGCGCATCAGCTGCGGGCCCTGGGCCGTGCGACCGAGCACCGGCAGGTTGGCTTCGCTCACCGCCAGGCGCAGCAGACGGCCCGTGCTGCTGGCCACCACCAGGTCCTGGTCGCGCCCACAGGCCACCACCCGTTTCAGGGTCACCCCCTCTTTCAGTTTGAGCACTGTGGCGGCCCGCCCGGAGAGATCCTGAAAGTCTTCGATTGCCAGACGTTTGAAACGCCCATCGCTGCTCAGCAACCCCAGACTGCTGTGCAGATCGGGCTGGAGCGGGAGCACCTGCACCACGGCTTCGCCGGCGAGGCTATCCGGCAGGAACCGCTCCAGGGGACCCTGCTGCTGGGCGGCGAATTCCCAGCGCAGCAGGGCGACCCGCCCATCAGCGGTGAAGGCCAAGAGGGCTGGGGGGGGGTGGACGGGCAGCAGAAGTCTGGGGAGCGGTGCAGTTTCACCGTTCTCCGTTGCCTCCTCCAGTTTCAGGCGGCTCCACTGCTGGGCGGAGAGGATGCGCACCAGCCCATCGGCCTGGATCAGCACGCGGGCTTCCGCTGGAAGGGCCTCAAGGGCCTGCTGCCGTTGTTCCAGCGTGGTGGGGCGCGCCGCTGCCCCCTTCTGGGCCATCAGGGCATCGCCCCCTTCCACCAGGCGTGTGCGGCGGGGGGTGGCATAGCGCTTGCGCAGGGTGCGCAGCTCCCGAACCATGGCTTCGAGCAGGGAATCGCGGTCATCCAGCAGGTGGCGCAGCTTTCCTTGTTCCTCCCTGAGATCGGCCGCCTCCTTGCGCAGGCTTTCCTGCTCCAGGCTGGTGAGGCGGCGCAGGGGCATGGCCAGCACCGCATCGGCCTGCCGTTCGCTCAGATCCAGGTGCACCTGCAGGCTCGCCTTGGCTGCGGCCGCATCACTGGCCGCCGTGATCATGGCGATCACCTCCTGGAGCCTGGCCAGGGCCTTGATCAATCCCTCCACCACTTCCAGCCGCTCTTCGCAGCGCCTCAGGGCATGGCTGGTGCGGCGGATCAGGGTGTGCTCCCGGAATTCCAGGAAGTGCTGCAGCAGCTGGCGCAGGCTCAGCTGCAGAGGCTGGCCATGGACGAGGGCCAGAAGGATCGCGCCGAAATTGCTCTGCAGCGCCGTGCGTCGGTAGAGCTCGGCGAGCACCTTGCTGGAATCCGCATCCCGACGCACCTCAACCACCACCCGCATGCCGTCCCGGTCGCTCTCATCGCGGATATCCGCGATGCCGGACACCTTGCCATCATTCACCAATTCGGCCAGCTTCTCGATCCAGCCGGCCTTGCTCAGTTGATAGGGCAACTCGGTGATCACCACGGCTCCCCGCCGATGGCGGCCCTTGCCGGGCTGCACCTCCTCGATATGGGCCACCCCACGCATGGGGATGCTGCCCCGGCCTGAGAGATAGGTGTCGCGCACGCCGGCACCGGTGAGCACCTCGCCTCCGGTGGGAAAATCCGGGCCCGGCACCAGCTCCAGAAGCTTTTCATCGGGAAGGTTGGGGTTTCGGATCAGCGCGATCAGGGCATCCAACACCTCGCCCAGATTGTGGGGGGGAATGCTGGTGGCCATCCCCACGGCGATGCCGCTGCAACCATTGAGCAGCAGGAAGGGCAGCTGGGCAGGAAGCACGGTGGGCTCCTGCTGGGACCCATCGAAATTGGCGGTGAAATCCACCGTGTCGTTGCCGATCTCATCGAGAATCCCCTCGTTGGCGATCGGCGCCAGGCGCGTTTCGGTGTAGCGCATGGCCGCCGGTGGATCGTCATCCACCGATCCGAAGTTGCCATGGCCATCCAGCAGGGGATGGCGGCTGGAGAAGGTCTGCACCAGCCGCACCAGGGCGTCATAGACCGCCTGATCACCGTGCGGGTGGTATTTGCCGAGCACATCGCCCACCACGCGGGCGCATTTGCGGTAGGGGCGATCGGGCGTCAGCCCCAGCTCGTGCATCGCATAGAGAATCCGCCGCTGCACGGGCTTGAGGCCATCGCGCACATCGGGGAGCGCCCGTCCCACGATCACGCTCATCGCGTATTCGAGATAGGACCGCTGCATCTCCTGATGCAGGGCGATCGGCTCGATGCGCGAATCGTTCTCGGGGTTGTTGCCTGGATCCTTGCGATTGCCAGAGGGTGTGTCGGCCATCCGAAGCTGGCAAGGTGGTGCGGACGACGGGGCTCAGCCTACAGATCGGAACGCCGTTATTCCGGTTCCTGGGTGCCGGTGGCATTGGCTTTCGCCCGCTCCACGGCAGGCTTGAGGCTGGGTTCCGCCAGCAGCCTCCGGGCCGCCTCCCGCAGCTTCGGCCCCCACAGCTGCTCCTTCTGATACTCATCCTTCACGTAGTTGGGGTCATCCGCCAGGGCGGATTCCGCCAGGCGGAAGGGTTCTTCCGTGTTGCCCGGCTGTTCGCTGTGGAGCGCAGCGGCCAGGGCAAGGGAGGATTCGGCTACGGAGGGCTTGATCTTGAGCACCTTCCGCCAGCGGTTCATCGCCTCCCGCCGTTGCCCTCGCTCGAACAGCACCAGCCCCTGGTTGTTGATCGCTTCCCAGAAGTTGGCCCGCAGGGCCGCGGCCTGATCAAAAGCTCGCAGGGCCTGATCCGGCTGATCCAGCAGGATGTGGGCATTGCCCAAATCAAAATAGGCGCCGGCATTCTTCCGATCGAGCTGAAGACCTTTCTGGATCAGGGCCAGGGCGTTGCTGGGTTTGCCGTTGCGAAGGGCCAGGGCCCCCTCCGCAAACCAGATGCCGGGATTGTTCGGGTCGAGGGCCTTGGCCTTGCCCAGCGCAAAAAGCGCCTGCTCGGTCTTGTCATTGCGAAGCTGGGATTCGGCCAGGAGCACCCAGCCCCGCGGGTCGTTCGGCAGCAGACGCACGGTGAGTTCAGCCAGCCGCGCCGCATACTCCGGCTGCCCCAGCCGCAGCATCTGCACGGCCTCCTCGGCGATGCCCAGCCCCGCTTCCTCCAATCCCTTCGGGGGAGGCAGAAACACATACCAACCGATGTTGTGGAACAGAAGCTGGATGGGCCACACGTGAATCGGCTTCTTTGGTTCTTCCCCGTGATCTGCTGCATCGGAGAAGCGCTCCAGCAACACCCGCTGGCCGGATGCGATCGCTGCCTCCAGCTTCTCGGCCTGCTCAGGCACCGCTAGTGAATCGCGTCGCACCAGATCGGGGTGCACGATCGAGCGGTTGGCGAAGGTGCGCACCGGCAGCTCGTCGTCGCGCAGGACGCCGCCCCAGCGCAGGCGCTCCTCCAGTTCCGCCAGCAGGTCCTGGGCGGTGGGATCGCCGAGGCGACCGGCCGCCTGGCGCACCACCTGATGCACCTCACGCAGCCGGGCCGCCGGCAGCACCGCGGCGCCGAGGCCATGGCCGTGGCGGCTGTTGTCGTTGCGGGGGCGGAAGCCGTAGGGCGTGAGCAGATGCTGCACGTCCTTGCGCAGGGTGCCGGCCTCGCTGGGCAGGTACACGCCGCCGAGGCCGGCGATCAGATGGTCCTGGAGCGACACGCCGCGGCGGTGATCGAAGGGGGTCTGCAGCAGGTGGCGCAGCAGGGTGAACACCCGCACGAACACGGTCCGATCGGCCAGGGGCGGCCAGCCGCCACGGTTGCGGGCCAGGGCATCGGCCGGGGCCGCCGGCGGTTCGATCGGCTGCGTCACCGGTGAAGCAGAGAGAAAGCCCTGAGCCGCCAGCCAGGTGAGATCGCCCTCCAGCGCCTCCGCATCGGCGTAGCACTCCCCGCGCTGCTGGGCCAGGAAGGCGGATGCGCGCTCCGCCATCGAGCCCTCCGGCAGGGGATTGCAGAGGGCCTCGAGCTCGGCGCGGGTGGTCACGTCGCCGGCCGTCAGGCCGGGGTAGCGGCTGAGCAGCTGCAGCAGATACAGCAGCCGCTCGAGATCGAGCAGGCGCGCATAGCCGTGCAGCTGCTTGGACTGCTCCTTGTTGCGGGCGGCCGTGATGCGACGGTCGAGGCGCTCCAGCTCCTCGCGGAGCAGCGCCTGCGGATCCGCGCTGAGGGAGGGATCGAAATCCACCAGGGCCGCGAAGCCCTCGGAGCGGTCCGGCGCGAAC
>JBJTQT010000128.1:0-5637 GCA_046075745.1 Cyanobium sp.
CATCGCGGCACCCGGGGCCAGCGCCGGGCCTATGCCATCCGCGCCTCAGGGTTGGTCCGGCCCTGGCAGCAGGAGCGGCCTGGCCCCCGCCTGCCCACCCTCCCGGCGGGGGGCAAACCACGTCTGGAGGCCCTGGGCCGCGGCTGGGCCAGTGGGCCTCCGCTGCAGCGGCTGCAGCGGCTGGAGCGCTGGATGCGCGCCCAGCCCTTCCGCTACACCCGCCAGCCGGGCCGTCTGCCGCCCCAGGCCCCATTGGATGCGTTTCTGTTTGAACGGCGGCAGGGCTTCTGCGGCCATTTCGCCAGTGCCACCAGCGCCCTGCTGCGGGCCGCGGGGCTGCCGGCCCGGGTGGTGAGCGGCTACCAGGGCGGCACCTGGGTGCAACCGGTGAGCGGGCCGGGCTACCTGGATCTGCGCCAGAGCGATGCCCATGCCTGGAGCGAGGTGTGGATTGAGGGCACCGGTTGGGTGGCGGTGGATCCGAGCCGCTGGGTGGGGGAGGCCAGCTCTGGGCCTGCGCCAGTGGCCGCGGCGGTGGCCAGGGATCCCCTGGGCTGGCTGGTGCGCCAGTGGTGGGGCCTGGATCTGGCCTGGACGCGCTGGTGGCTGGGCTATGACGCCCGCAGCCAGGAGGCCCTGCTGGCGCGGTTGCTGGGGGATCGCATGGATGGGCTGGGGCTGCTGTTGCTGGCGGCGGTGGGCGCCACCCTGGCGGTGGGGCTGGCTCTGCTGAGCTGGCTCCGGCGGCGGGGGGAGGGGGATGCCCTGCGGCGGGAGCTGGATCGCTGCCTGCTGGCCTTCGCTCGGCGGGGCTGGGTGCCCCTGCCCGGGGAGACCCTGCCGCGGCTGGCGGCCCGCCTGCGGGAGCGCTGGCCGGCCCTGGAGCCCGAGCTGGGCACCTTTGTGGCCTGTTATGAGCGGCAGCGCTTTTCGCCGGGCCAGGGGCGGGAGGGAGTCGGGGAGCTCAGGCGGAGCCGGAGGCGGCTGCTGCGCCGCTGGCGGCAGCAGCTGTGAAGGATCCAGTTACGATGGCTGGATCGGTGGGGGATGCCGTGAGCGAGCTCCAAAGCAAGTCCCAGCATGTGGTGCCCAATCTTCAGGGGGGTTGGAGTGTGCTCAAGGGGGGGGCGTCCCGTGCCACCCGTCGCTTCGCCAGCCAGCAGGAGGCGATCCGGTTTGCAACGGCGATGAGCCGGCGGCAGGGCTGGGATCTTTATGTGCACAAGCCGGATGGCACGGTGCTGCGCAAGGATTCCTTTTCCCTGCGTCCGGATCTGGCGAGGGAAGCTGCAGGGGCGTGAGCGCCGCGACCTTCTCCAGAAACGTCTTCATCAACTGCCCCTTTGATGCGGCCTATCTGCCGAAGCTGCGGGCGATGTTGTTCACGATCATCTATCTCGGCTATACGCCGCGGATCGCTTCGGAGCGATCCGATGCGGGGGAGCCCAGGCTGGAAAAGCTCCGCGAACTGATCGCCGAATCCCAGTGGAGCATCCACGATCTCTCCCGCCTCCGTTCCAAGGCCTCCCGCGAGTTCTACCGGCTGAACATGAGCTTTGAGCTGGGAGTCGACCATGGCGCCCGGCTCTTTGGTCCGGAGGGCCTCAGGGAGAAGCGCTGCCTGATCCTGGAAACCACGGCCCACGACTTTCGGCGTGCCCTCTCGGATCTGGCCGGGATGGACATCAAGGCCCATGGCGACAAGGCCGAAGGGGTGGTGCGGGCGGTGCGCGACTGGTTTGTGGAAACGGTGGGGCTGCGACAGGTCGCCACCGCCACGGTGATCTGGTTTCGTTACATCGATTTCACCAGCGCGTTCTGGGAGGAGATGCAGGCCGCTGGCAGTCCCGCCAGCGACATTGAAGCCCTTCCCTTGATTGAGCTCATCCATCACATGCAGCTCTGGGTGGCAGCCCCAGGGGCTAGAGGCGCCGGACCTGGGACGGGCTGATCCCGTAGCGGGCCTTGAAATCTCGGCTGAAGTGGCTCACCCGCAGGTAGCCGCAGCGCAGGGCCACCTCCTCCACGGAGGGCAAGCCGCTGTGCAGCAGTCTGTGGATCGCCCGGGCGGAATCGGGCTGGAGGGTCAGGAGAGGAAACGAATCCGGGTTGGGCAGGGCTTTGTGGGCGCGCCAGGGCCGGCCGGAGATGGCAGCGGCGGCGGCCGCCAGCCGTGCCGGTTCCAGGGTGATGGAGGCCAGGCTGTGGGCACCGCTGGTGCGGCGCAGGCCGGCGGGCATCAGGGCAGCGCCGTTGCTGGCCAGCTGGGTTGCTCCCCCCGTGGTTTCCAGCGCGATGTGACCCTGGAACACCGCCGTCAGGTGGAGGTTGGGGGTGTGCTCCACGAGAAAGTCGGTGGCGCTGCCGCTCTGGGAGACGACCACCGCTCCACCGATGTCGAGATAGCCCACCTGATGCAGGAAGAGGGAATCCGGCACCAGGCTTTGGCAGTAGCGGATGGGGGCAGACCGCTGCAGGGCTGCGAAGAGGTCGGCCGGATGGTGCAGGCTGAAGTGGCGAAGGTGGGTCAGGCCTGGGGGGAACGACCCCTCCGGAAGCCTGGAAGTGCCCTCCATCGCCGCCCATTTTCAATCGAAATTAAATCCTATTGGCAAACATAATTAGACAGCCGCGGCTTTGCATTTTTTGGTGAATTTGCGTGAACCGACAAGACTTTTTGTCAGTTGTCAGTTGTCAGTTGTCAGTTGTCAGTTGTCAGTTGTCAGTTGTCAGTTGGCCGCGGATTGGTTAACCGAACCGAGCTGATCTGAACTGGCAGCGCAACACCGCCAGGGCCTCATCCGGCAGGCCGAGAAAGCGATCCACCCAGCCCTCGCCCGTCGGCGCCACCGTGGCAACCCCCACCAGCACCCCCCGCCCCTCTGCATCCAGCGGGCGGCCCGCCGCCTGATGGCGCCTGCCGGCCACGGTGGCGCTGGTGAGTTGGGTCGACACGATCAGATCGGGCGCCACCACCCGGGCGGCCACCAGCAGCTGGAAGCGGGCCAGAAACTGCAGCTCCACCGCCCCGCTTTGGGGCTGCCAGCGGCCCGCCAGCTGCTGGGGCTGGATGGCGATCTCCAGCCCCGGCGGCAGGGGCAGCCCGAGAAAGCGCGTGGTGCCGCTGTTCAGGGCGGGGATGGCCAGGGTGGCCGGGTCGAACGCCAGTGGCTGCCACCCCCCAGGCTCCGGCTGGCCGGCGCGGCCCATCCCACCGCCCCCCCGGCCGTCGTAGCGGAAGCGGGGATAGAAGCCGATCGCCAAGGCGCAGCCGTTGTCGGTAGCCAGCGCCATCTCCATCCCCGCACCCTATCGGGCCGCCTGCGGGAGAGTCCCTCCCCGCCGGCAAGGGCCCTTTGGAGGCAGTAAGAGGGAGTCCCATTGAGACACACCATGGCCAGCGGCAGGCAGCCCCAAAGCTCCCTCGGCTCCGCACGCTCCAGCCGCTGGCGCAGGGCTGCCTGGCGACCCACCAGGCCGGCGGCGATGGCCGTGGCGGCTGCGGTGGCCCTGGCGGCGCCCCTGCTGCTTGGGGGTGGGTTGGCTGCTCAGGCGGCGGAAGGGGATGTGATGAAGCTGCTGGAACGGAAAAATTGCCCCCATTGCCGCCTGCAGGATGCGGATCTGGTGTGGGCCGATCTGCGCGATGCGGATCTCACAGGCGCCAAGCTCCAGCGGGCCAACCTGAGCCAGGCCCGCCTGGATGGGGCCGTGTTGCAGGGGGCGGATCTGCGCTTCACCAGCCTGCAGGGCGCCTCCCTGCGGGGGGCGGATCTGCGGGGCGCCCAGCTGCTCGGCACCGACCTGCGCCAGGCCGACCTCAGCGGCGCCCAGATGGATCCGGGGGCCCTGGAGCGCAGCCACTGGCAAGGAGCCCAGGGGCTGGAAACGGGCGTGTTGAGCTATGCAGCCCTGCACAACGCGGGGGTGGCGGCGGCTTTGGGGGGGCGCCAGCCGGAAGCGGAGCGGCTCTTTGGTGATGCCTTGCGGCAGAGCCCGGAGGCGGCGATCACCTGGCTGGCCCGGGGCGTGAGCCGGTCGGAGCAGGGCAAGCAGGCGGAAGCCCAGCAGGATCTCACCTACGCCGCCGCGCTCTACGCCCAGCAAGGAGATCCAGCGGAAGCCAAGCGGATCCAGGAGGCGGCCCGCCAGCTCACCAGCTCCCCCGGCAAGAAGCCGGCGGGCAATGGCATGGGCGGTGCGCTGCTCACCGGTGCCGTGGGCCTGGCCCAGTTCCTGGCGCCCCTGGCCATGAAGGCCCTCGTGCCGATGGGCCTCTGAGGAGCCCATCCCCAGCACGGAGGAGCGCTGGCTCACCCAGCGGATCGCCTCCAGCCACGATGTGCACCATGTGGTGAGTGGCTTCGGCACCGAGCCCGCCGGGGAGGCTGGTGTGCTCTCGATCACGGCCTTTCAAATCGGCTTTCCGGCCTACGTGCTGCTCACCACCGCGGGCCAGCTGGGCACCTTCCGCCTTCAGGCCGAGTTGTTTCCCCTGCTCAGCCAAGCGGTGGCCCAGGGGGGCGCCATCGCCCGCCGGGCCCCCTGCCTGGCGGCCGTGCGCTGGGAGGAGGGCTGGGACAAACCCCTGCAGCAGTGGCGCCAGGAGCTGGGCATCAGGGATCCGGCGGATCGGGAGCCCTGGGGGCTGGATCAGCAGCTTGGGGCGATGGGGTGATCACTAAGGCATCCCTCCCTGGGGCTCTGCCCGGCCCTTCCACTCCCTTGTTTTTTCCAGCTCCTGCAGTGCCGCTGCTAGCCGCTCTGCAGTTTGCTGAGTTGCTTCCTGTGCCATCCTGCTCGCCTCCAGGAAGTCTCGATCCAGCTCCCCCAGGTTCTTGCCCCGGGCCCAAAGCAGGGCCTCGTTGAGAGCAGCACCGCTGATCAGGTAACTGGGACGATCCACCGGCAGGGCTGCTGCCCAGGCCTGCAAGGACTCCCGGTAGATCGGTGGCCGCAATTCCTCCAGCTGTTTGCTCACCCACTCCGGGCTGAACACCGCGGCATAGATCGGATTGGCGATTGCCAGCTTGCCGTTCCTGGGCACCACCAGTCCGGTGAGACGCAGCTGGATCTGCTCACGGCTGGCGTCAACCACGATGCCACCCTGCTCCTGGATGCCCTGAACCATCCTCAGCAGCTTGTCCCGATGGCGTTCGTCCCCCTGAAGCAGCCTGTCGCGAATCGTGCGCAGGTGCACTGGGGCATCCTGGGCCTCCCAGTTTTGGATGATCTGCTCATGGGCAATGGTCTCCACCAGTTCGGCAGGCTGGAGATCTGTGCGATCACTGGCGCAAACCAGAGCCAGAAGCTTCTGGATGAGGAAAGGCTGTCCTCCGCTCCAATGGAGTGCCGCCGTCAGAGTGGCCTCTGGATCGAGCACCCGTCCAACAAGCCCCGCCAGAAGAGGCCGGGCCTCCTTGGCTGAAAAACCTGCCATCTCCACGACATGGCCGATATTGAAGGCGGAGCGGTGCTCTCCCCGGATCAGGTCGTAGGGGGTGGCCACGCCAACAAAGCAGAAACTCAGCCGCCGGTAGGCGGGGTGCTCAGGGCGCTGCTCCAGAAGGGAGCGGATCAGGCCAAAGAAGTCGTCGGTGTCGAAGCTGAGGCTGAGCAGGTTGTCGACCTCCTCCA
>JBJTQT010000129.1:0-21535 GCA_046075745.1 Cyanobium sp.
CAGCTGCTCCTGGCTCGGCGCCTCACCCCCAGAGCGCAGCGTCAACTCCGCCTCCAGCTCCTCCAGCGACACCAGCTCCTGCACCTGCCGACCCAGCGTGATCTCCTGCTCATGGGTCAACAGCGGCACACGGCCGATGTCCCGCAGATAGGAGCGGAGGAGATCACCGGTCTGGGCCTGGGCGGCGGAGGTGTCCAGAAAGATGGAGGGCATCTCGGCGGTTTGCGAAACCTTAGTGTTTCGTAACCATACCACTTTTTTGTGGTGCGATCCCCTGGCGCCATCACCCAGAATGGGCCGATGGCTCAGCAACGGCTACAGAAGCTCATCGCCGGCTCGGGAGTGTGTTCCCGTCGCCAGGCGGAAACGCTTCTGCGGGAAGGCAAAGTCCAGGTGAACGGCTGCGTCGCCAGGCTCGGCGAGCAGGCTGATCCCGCCACTGATCAGATCTGCATTTCCGGAAAGCCTCTGGTTCCACCGCCGACACCTCTGACCCTGTTGCTCCACAAACCGGCCGGAGTGTTGTGCACCTGCCGGGATCCGCACGGTCGCCCCACCGTGCTCGATCTGCTGCCTGCCCAGTGGCGGATGGAGGCCAGTCTGCATCCAGTGGGCCGGTTGGATGCGGAAAGCCGTGGAGCCCTCCTCCTCAGCAACGACGGTGCCCTCACCCTGTACCTAACCCATCCACGCTATGGCCACCGCAAGACCTACCAGGTGTGGGTGGAGGGTCACCCAAGCCCAGACACGCTGAGGATCTGGAGCCAGGGGGTGCCGCTCCAGGGGGTGGAGAGTGCACCGGTGGACATCCGTCCACTCAGGCATTCGCGCCAGGGCACGCTCCTGGAGCTGGGCATGCGGGAGGGGAAGAACCGACAGATCCGACGCACCGCCGAACAGCTGGGCCACCCCGTGCGCGATCTTCTCCGGGTGGCCATCGGCCCTGTGAGCCTGGGGCAACTGCCGGAGGGCCAATGGCGGGAGATCGATCCCGCCAGCCTGATGGCTGAGGAACGCCGGCGCCTGACGTGAACCAACCCTCCCCCCGCCCAGGACCACCCCCCTGGCTCCATTCCCTGAAACCTGCATTTCTCAGCAGGACCCCCCCTTCGACCCCGCCAGATCCCCTGCGCTCCGCCGGCCAGCTCCTGCGGGAGGCTCGGGAGGCCAAGGGACTCAGTCTGCGGGATCTGGCCCAGCGCACCCGCATCAGCATCGCTGTGCTGGAGGCCCTGGAGGGGGGATGGAAGGATCGCCTTCCTGAAGCCACCTACCTGCGGGCGATGCTGCCCCTGCTCGAGCAACAGTTGGATCTGCCCGCCAAGAGCCTGGAATCGGTTCTGCCCCATGCCGCACGCAGGGAACGGGGAGATCCCAACCGAGCCGGCTCCCAGGCCGCTCCCTTCTCCCCTGCGAGCCTGCATCTGCTCACGACCTGGCAGAGCGCCTTGGCGTATGGACTTCTGGTGCTCGGGCTGCTCTATGGGGTGAACCTGCAACAACAACGACTGGCAGCCCAGGGACGGCTGAGCACCAACCCGATCCCCCTGGCGCCAGCCCAGAACAGCCCGCAGACCATGGAGGCCCAGGCATTCCCGGAGGTGCATCCCCTGACGGTGGCCGCCTCGGGACAGGCCATGGAGCGACTCGCCCGGGAGAGCAAAAGCAGCGCCAGCCCCAACCGCAGCCTGGGGCTCCTCACCCTGAGCCTGAGCCAGCCCACCGCCCTCGATCTGCAGAGCCAACGCAGTGGTGACACCCGTCTGGAGGGCCTGGAAGGAGAGGTTTCCCTGCCGGTGCTGCCGCCCTTCGAACTGCGCCTCACTCCTGCCCCCCCCCCGGCGACGGTGCGATGGAAGGGCAGACCCCTTCCCCAGAAGCCCGCCTCCCCGGCGGAAGCCAACCAGCCCCCAGCGGAGGGCCCCACCGCCGGGGTCTATGGCGTGCCGGCGCCCTGATCCCTCTGGTGGCGATGGGCCATCTCAGCGAAACCCTGCAGGGGGCCTCGCAGCTCCCGCAGTGGACGCTGAAGTCGCCAGGTCCAGTTGCCTTCAACCGTTCCAGGGGTGTTGAAACGCGCCTCATCCCCCAGCTCGAGAAGGTCCGGCAACGGCACCACTACGAGTTCCGCTGAGGATTTCAGGGCCACCTCCAGCAGCTGCCAGCCCGGCGCATGGACCTCCCCGCCCACCAGTGCCGCCACCTGGCGGCGGGCACCCTCATCCAGACCACGCCACCAGCCCAGGGTGGTGGCATTGTCATGGGTGCCGGTGTAAACGACCCAGTTGGAGCCCTGATAGTTGGCCGGCAGATAGGGATTGCCGGGCTGACCATCAAAGGCGAACTGCAGGATCTTCATGCCAGGCAAGCCGAACCCATCCCGCAGCTGCTCCACCTCCGGGGTGATCACCCCGAGGTCTTCGGCAATGATCGGCAGCCGGCCATCGCTTCTCAGATGGCCATCTCTCTGGCACTGCTTGCGCAGCAGCGTGAGCAATCGCCCCCCAGGGGAGGGACACCACTGGCCTTCCACCGCAGTAGCGGCCCCCCCTGGCACGCTCCAGTAAGCCTCTAGCGCCCGGAAGTGATCCAGGCGGAGCAGGTCGAAGAGTTCAAGCTGACGCGTCAGCCGATGCATCCACCAGCGGAAGCCAGTGAGGCGGTGACGCCACCAGCGGTACACCGGCGTGCCCCAGAGCTGACCCGTGCTGGAAAAGAAATCCGGTGGCACGCCGCTCTGCTCAAGAAGGTGACCCTGCCGATCAAGGGAGAACAGGCCTTGGCGACTCCAGGCATCCGCGCTGTCGTGGGCCACATAGAAGGGGAGATCACCCACCAGGGTGAGGCCGACACGGCGGGACTGCACCTGCAGACGGTTCCACTGCTGCTGCAGGTGCCACTGCAGCAGGCCTTCCTCCAGAACGGCCTGCCGCTGATCCTTCCCGGCCCTGCGGAGGGCCCTCCTCGAGCGACGCACCAGCTCCGGGGACCACTCCCACCAGGGCCGGAGGTCGTGGTGCCGACGCAGGGCCATGAAGAGGCAATGGTCCCGCAGCCAGAACCGCTCCCGGTCGCACCAGAGGCGAAAGTTCCGCTGCTCCTCCGGCGGCTGTTCAGACCAGCGCTGGGCAAGGGCCTGGCCCAGGGCCTGGGCCCGGGCTGCCGCGAGCTCCGGCTCCAGCCTCTCCTCGCCGCCCCCAGGCACCGCCTGCAGATCAGCGGGCTGCAGGGCCCCAGAGGCCACCAGGTCGTCCCCATCGAGCAACCAGGGGTTGAGGGCGGACCCACTGGGCGAGCTGTAGGGAGACCCCAGCGAATCGGTGGGGGCCAGGGGCAGGAGCTGCCAGACCCTCACCCCTGCCTGGGCAAGCAGATCGATCCAGGCCCGGGCCTGCCCCCCGAAGGTGCCGCAGGCCGGGGTTCCAGGAAGGGAGGTGGGGTGGAACAACACCCCGGCGGATCGCGGCGCGCCCGATCCGGTCTGGAGGGAGTCCGCAGGGGAATCACTCACGTGGAAGGGAGGCGATAGCGCGCAATGATCCGTTGGGCAAATGCGGGGATGTGCCGTTCAACCATGGCTCCGTGCTGTCTCCTGAGCCAGAGGGCATTGCGCGTGAAATGGGAGTCGATGGAGAACCGTCCATATTCAAGCCCCTGGGGGCCGAAGTGCTGCACGAACCATCCCACCACCTCCGCCAGCCAGAGGGGGAGCCGGACAGCCTTGTCATAGGCGTCGATCCCCTGCTGCACAGCCTGGCGCCGATCCCCACGACTCAGCACCGGCGCCACATCCAGCTCCGCCTCCACCAGATCCAGCAACCGTTGCCCACGGGGATTGCGCACCGTGAGCCATTGGCGGCCAAAGGGAGCACCCATGTAACCGACCACCAGATCGGCACCGGCATTGGTGTAATCAAAACAACTCAGACAGCTCGGGGCAAAGACATCTTTCAGCAGCGGCGTATCGAGGCCGAAGAAGGGCACCGTTTCCACCGCACCATCGGCATGGCGGAAATGGATTCGGAAATCCTGCATGAACTCGTAATGCGCAACGGTGTCCGGGGATCGGCTGGCACTGTGGAGAAAGGTATTCAGCCCTTCACGGCTGACGTTGTCGACGCAGGGCAGACCCAGCACAAAGAGCTCTTCCAGGGGAAGGGTGGCCTCAATGGTGCGCAGGGCTTGCACCTGGCATCCCACCCCGATCGCCAGGAGCCGTTGGATGCCACTGCCAGGGAGCTGCTCCAACACTTTGAGATTGGGGGAGAGGGTGGGTTTGTTGACCCGGGCCGCCAGCACCTCCTCAGGACTCCTCGCCAGGATCGGCACCGGCGTGAAGCGGTCTTCCGTGCTCTGCTGGACACACAGAACGGCATCGACCAGGCCCGTTTCCAGGGCGCGGAGCCCGATCCGGCTAACGATCCCCGTCCACTGAGCCCCATCGATGGGGGGGGTGAGACGGGCCGTGAGCATGCGCTGGTGCACACCGAAATACAGCTCATCCTCATCCTCCAGATCCCTGCTGCGCCCATGGCTCTTCCGCTCAATGGCCTCGAAGTGCTGATCCAGGAAGGCACAGGCCTGGCCCACATAGGCCACCCAGCGGGTGTCGCAGAGGCCACAATCGCTGCAGAGATCGCGGGCGGGCCGGGTGCTGCCCGCCGGCAACGGGCGAGCCCGCTCATGGCCCACAGCCGAAGGGGGAACAATGGAGGGGGCTGAGGGCTCGGCAGCTGTCAACCGGGGCGCGTTGTGGAGGCCATGCTCAACCTATCGGCTCATGCCGCGGCCCGGGGTTGCTGGCCCCCTTCAGCCAGAGTGGGGGGAGTGATGCCACTTTGGGCACCCATGGCCGAACGACGGGACCGTCGCTCCCCCCTGACCCTTTCAGACCCGCGCGCCGCACTCCAGCGGTTGCCGATCCACCACCTCTCCTGGTCGCGGCTGGGACTGGGTGCCCTGGCCCTGGCAGGCGCGACGGCAGGGGCGACGCTGCTGGGAGTGATCTGGCCCAAGCCCGACCGTTCGGCCCACCTCCGTGAAGAGATCACCCCGGAGAAACTGGCGCCGAAACCAAACCAGGCTGTGACCGTGCTGGTGATCGGGACAGATGCGGACACAGCCGGAGCCAACAGCAACGGCGCCGTTCCCCCCGGCCCCGCCAATGGCGACACCGTGCTGCTGGTGCGGGTGAACCCCAAGGGGCCGGTGCAGGTGCTGCAGCTCCCCTCGGAACTGGCCCTCAACCTGCCGGGTCGCCAGACTCCCACAGCCCTGGGTGCGCTGTATCGCCAGGGAGGGGTGGCGCTGACGGCGGAAACCCTGCAGGAGTTGCTGAACCTTGGGCCCAAAGAACCGGAGCGGTTTGTGGTGGTTCCCCGCAAGGCCCTGCGGGAGCTGGTGGATGCCGTGGGTGGGGTGGAGGTGAGCCCACCGCGCAGGCTGAAATACCAGGACAAAGCCCTGAAATACACCATTGATTTGCCCACAGGCCTGCAGCGTCTCTCGGGGGAGAAAGTGGAGCAGCTCGTGCGCTTTCGCGACAAATGGCTGGGTGAAGCGGGCAGGAGGGCCAACCAGCAGCTCGTGATGGGGGCTCTGCAGACCCAGATCAGTGGATCGGGCCAGCTGGCTCAGCTCCCTGGCGTGATCTCCTCCTGGAAAGGGCTGGTGGAGACCAACTTGAGCGAGCAGGAGATGCTGAGCCTCCTGGCCGCCGGACTGGACAGCCAGCAGCCGATCCAGTTCCGCAGCCTGCCCCTCAGGCCTGCGAGCCAGGAGTTCCCTGAGCTGCGGCAGCTGGATCCAGCGGCCTCCAAACCTCTGTGG
Organism: Cyanobium sp.; assembly: GCA_046075745.1. Classification (GTDB taxonomy): domain Bacteria; phylum Cyanobacteriota; class Cyanobacteriia; order PCC-6307; family Cyanobiaceae; genus Cyanobium. Next base: position 5,830 of record JBJTQT010000129.1, read on the forward strand.
CCTCAGCCTCTGCCCTAGGCAGGTCAAGACAGGCCCAGCGCCTCCGCAGGAGGTCCACAAGCTGCTCCGCCGAGTCGGCCCCATCCACGGCCGGATCCTCCAGGCAGCCCAGCCAGGGCAGACCATCCCTTCGGCGCATCTCAGGACCCCAGGGGCCACCCCACTGGAGGAGGCCCAGCAGGGGCACCCGCCACTGGCGCAGCAGGGCGGTGGTGGAGGCCGCCGCGCCGCTTGAGAGCTGCTGGGAACCGATGATCAGGAGAGTGGGCTGCCGCCACGCCCCGAGGGCTTCGGCCCAGGTGCCGCCTTCAGAGAGCGACTGGCCCGGATCCAGCGGAAGACTGGCCAGCCAGCCGCCCGCTGCAGCCTGCAACTCGCCCATCTGCTGATGGGGAGACTGCGGATCGGTGATGGGGTGATGGCTCAGGCCAAGCGTTCCCGCCAGGCAGCGGGCCGCCGACTCTGTGGGTCCATCGGTTGTGAAGGAGGCCTCCAGGCCGGATCCCACCACCATCCAGGCCGGCTGCAAAAGGGATTGGTGGTTGGAGGTGCGGAGCACTGCGGGGCACGCTTCTACGATCTACTCTGCCGCGTGCAGCCCCGCCCGCCGTGACCACCTTCTCCCCCACCGAACGGCTGGAATCCAGCGGCACCCACCTGCACGGCACGCACGACACGCGGCGCCTGCGACTCTTCAGCGGCAACTCCAATCCGGAGCTCGCCCGAGAGATCGGGGCCTATCTGGGCATCCCGGATGGCCCCAGGGTGATCAAGCGTTTCGCCGATGGTGAGTTTTATATCCAGATTCAGGAATCGATCCGGGGCTGCGATGTCTTTCTCATCCAACCAACCTGCGCCCCAGTGAATGATCACTTGATGGAACTTTTGATCATGGTGGATGCCTGTCGCCGAGCCTCTGCCAGGCAGATCACAGCCGTCATTCCCTACTACGGCTATGCCAGGGCAGATCGAAAAACTGCGGGCAGGGAATCGATCACAGCAAAGCTGGTGGCCAATCTTCTTGTGAAATCCGGGGTGGACAGGGTGCTAGCCATGGATCTCCATTCCTCGCAGATCCAGGGATACTTTGATATCCCCTGTGACCACATCTACGGCTCACCCGTGCTGGTGGATTATCTGAGCACCCTTCAGCTGGGTCAGGTCGTTGTCGTCTCCCCGGATGTTGGTGGTGTGGCCAGAGCCAGAGCCTTTGCCAAGCAGATGAAGGATGCCCCACTGGCCATCATCGACAAGCGCCGCTCGGAACACAATGTGGCTGAAAGTCTCACCGTGATCGGTGATGTTGCCGGGAAAACCGCCGTGTTGATTGACGACATGATTGACACCGGCGGCACCATCTGTCAGGGGGCAAAGCTCCTCCGTCGCCAGGGAGCCTCCCGAGTGCTCTGCTGCGCCACCCATGCAGTGTTTTCACCGCCGGCCCTTGAGCGTCTGTCGGAGCCTGGGTTGTTTGAGGAGGTTGTGGTGACCAACAGCATTCCTGTCCCCCCTGATCGGCGCTTCAAGCAACTGCGGGTGCTCTCCGTGGCCAACATGCTGGGGGAGGCGATCTGGCGGATTCATGAGGAAAGCTCCGTGAGCTCAATGTTTCGCTGAGCTTTCGCATGACCCTTTTGCTCCGCGGGGCTGTTCCCCCGTCCGGCAGGACCGGCCGCTTCTTCTTCAGGCGCTGCCTGTCCGTTGTGCTGGCTGGTGTGCCCGTGCTGGCTGGGGGAGCGATCCTTGGGCCCGGGCTCCCCGTGATGGCCCAGCGGGCCCAACTGCCCAAGCCCATGGGGAAACGGGTGGGGGTGTGGCTCACCAACAGCCCCAGCCCCCTGTACTACGACGCGACCCGGATGGACCGGGCTGTGCAGGAGCTGGCCGAGGCTGGATTCAACACCCTCTATCCCAATGTCTGGAGCCGGGGCACCACTTTTCACAGCAGCCGTTACGCCCCCATCGAACCGGCGCTGGCCCAGGTGAATCCGCAGCTGGATCCGATCTGTCGGCTCACCAGAGCGGCCCAGAGCCGACGCATGCAGGTGGTGCCGTGGTTTGAATACGGACTGATGGAGCCTGCTGATGCCGCCGTTGTGCAGGCCAATCCGGATTGGCTGCTGCGGCGGGCCGATGGCAGTGCGATCTACGCCATGCATGGGGCGAATCTGCGCACCTCCCCGCTCAAGGATCTACGGGTCTGGCTCAATCCAGCCCACCCCAAGGTGCGCGAGCGGTTCATCGGGTTGATCGCGGAAATCGTGCAACGCTGCGGTGTGGATGGCATTCAGCTGGATGATCACTTCGCCTGGCCCGTGGAGCTGGGCTACGACGACACCACCAGGGCCCTCTATCGCTCCCAAACGGGTCGAGAACCACCGAAGGACCCCACTGATCGCTATTGGATGCGCTGGAGGCGCCAGCAACTCACCAGCCTTCTGCGGGATCTACGCACCCGTATCCAGCAGGTGTCGAGGGCCAGACGACTGGTGATCAGCCTCTCCCCCGGCCCCTTCCGCTTTGCCTACAACCAGTGGCTCCAGGACTGGGAGCTCTGGGCCCTGGGGGGGTTGATCGATGATCTGGTGGTGCAGAACTACGCCTACTCAGTGAAGGGGTTCGCCAAGGATCTGGACCAGCCCGCCCTGATCAAGGCCAGGAGCTGGGGGATTCCTGTGGAGATCGGGATCCTTGCAGGCTTTGGTGGACGCACCACGGACATGGCCACCCTCGGCCGCAAGGTGGATCTCTCGGTGCGGCGCGGCCATGGCGTGATCTACTTCTTCTGGGAAGGGCTTTGGGGTCAGTTTTCCGGTGCAGAGGGGGCTGCCTATCGCCAGGCCCTGTTCCGCCAGCTCCATGAGGACGCCCTTGGACGCGGTGGGGTGCGCAGCAATTTCGGCGTTCGCTCGCCCGCCACCGTCTCCCCGATTCCCGTGCCCCTGGCCCGTCCTAGCCAGCCACCGCGCAGGCCACCTCCACCTCCTCCCCCTCTGCCGATCCTGCGGCCCCCGGCCATGGACTGAGGCGGCCCTCAGGGAGCCAGGCGGCCGAGCTCCCAGCCCTTCACCAGCCGATAGACGACCGGCACCACAAACAAGCTGAGAAGAGTGGCCACAAAGAGGCCACTGAAGACCACCGTGCCGATGCTGATGCGGCTGGCGGCCCCGGCCCCCCTGGCCAGCAAGAGAGGAAGGAAGCCCACCAGGGAGGAAATGGCCGTCAGGAGAATGGGGCGCAGGCGGGCCACGGCAGCCCCATGGATGGCCTCCCCGAGGGGCAGGCCCTGCCGCAGGCGCTGGTTGGCGAATTCCACGATCAGGATGCCGTTCTTGGCGGCCAGGCTCACCAGCACCAGCAGGCCCATCTGGCCATAGACATCCAGGGGCAATCCCCGCAACGCCAGGCCCAGCACGGCGCCAAAAAGCGCCAGGGGAACGGTGACCAGAATGATCACAGGATCCAGAACGTTCTCATAGAGGGCCGCCAGCACCAGGCCCATCACCAGGATGCCCAGCACGAAGGCCCTGGCATTTCCCCCACTGGACCGGTCTTCCTCCCTGGCCAGGCCCACCCACTCCAGGGCCAGGGCATCGTTGCCGCGGCCGCGCTGCAGCTCTTGCAGCAACCCCATGGCCTGGCCCGTGCTCACTCCGGGGCGAGGAAGAGCCTGCACAGGAATCGAACGCAGCAGGCGGGAATGCTGAATCGTGGTGGGCCCGGCACTGCTCTCCACCCTCACCAGCTGGGTCAGGGGAATCAGGCGCCCATCACGGGCCGGAACCCGCAGGGCCAGCACATCGTCCACCCCCTGCCGGGCTGCGCCATCGAGCTGCACGATCACCCGCCGCACCTGCCCATCTTCAAAGCTGTCATTCACGTAATCACTGCCAAAGCCAGCCCCGAGAAGATCCACCACATCCGCCAGATCCACCCCGAGGGACGCCATCTGCAAACGATCGGGGGTCAGCCGTAGCAAGGGCGCCCCGGCGGAGAAGCGTGTGGACACCCGCTCAAAGGCCGGCCGGCCTCCCAGCGTGAGGGCCTGGGCCTCCCGCAGGAACGTCCGCACCTCCTGCTCAAACGCCTCGAGGGTGAGCTGGCCATTGCTGGTATCCAGCAGGTCGAGCTGCAGGCCCCCTTCCGATCCGAATCCCCGCACAGAGGGGGCCTCACTGATCTGCACCACCGCTCCCCGCACCTGGCGACGCAGGGCGTCCTTGAGCCGTTCAGCAACGGCGGCGGTGCTCTGCTCGGCGCCGGGCCGATCCCGGATGGGGATCAGACGCAGGAACATCTGGCCCTTGTTGGGACTGCTGTCATCAAAGGAGCGCCCGGCGAAGAAGTTGCCGCTGGCCATCAGGGGTTCCTTGCGCACCACCTGCCGCAGCTGCTCCAGCACCGCCTGGGTGCGCACCAGGGCCGAGCCTTCCGGCAGGACCACCACCCCCCTGAGTTGGCCCGTATCTTCCTGGGGGATGAAGGCCGTGGGTCTGCTGCGCACGACCCAGGCGGTGAGCAGCAGACCCACCAGCAACAGGGCCAGCACGGCGCGCCGATGGGCCAGGGCCCGGTCCAGCAGACGGCCGTAGGGGGCCTCGAGGGCTTCAAGCCAGAGCCGGGGGGGATCGATCCAGCGCTTCAACCAAGCCGGCTCGCGCTGATCCGCATGGAGCAGCCGACTGGCAGCCACCGGGGTGAAGGTGAGGGCATTGATCGTGGAAAAGCCAATGGCTGCGCTGATGGCCAGGGCGATGGGGGCATAGAGACGCCCGAGGCTCCCTTCGAGCCCCAGCACCGGGAGGAACACCACCACCAGCACCAGGGAGGTGGCCACCACGGCACTGCCGAGCTCCGCCATGGCTTCCCGGGCGGCCTGGAGGGCTGGAACGCCCCCTTCCAGCCGGCGGCCGATGTCTTCGCTCACCACGATGGCGTCATCCACCACCAGGCCGGAAGCCAACACCATCCCAAACAGGGAGAGGGTATTGATCGACATGCCGGTGAGACGCAGCACCGTGAGCGAACCGATCAGCGCCACCGGCACCGCGGCGGCCGTGATCAGGGCGAGGCGGCTGTTGCCAAGGCCCAGCAGCAACACCACAAACACCAACAGCACAGAATCCCGCAAGGCCTCCACGGCGCCATCGATGCTGGTGCGCACGGTTTCGGCCTCATCCACGATCACCTGCATCTCCACTCCAGGCGGGAACTGGGGCGTGATCTCCTCCAGAGCCTGCTGCACCTCGCGCCGCACATCCAGCGCATTGCTGCCATCCCGTTGGTACACCGCCACCGAAACCGTGCGCCGCCCCGCCAGGTTTGTGGCAGAGGATTCGTAGCTTTCGCTGCCCAGGCTCACCCGGCCCACATCCTTGAGGAGGGTGACTCCTCCCTCCGCGCTGCGACCCACCACCAGCCCCTCAAACTCCTGCACCGAGCGCAGGCGACCCTCCATTCGGAGTGGAAGCACCATCACCTGATCAGCCAGGGTGGGGGCATCCCCCACCTGGCCCAGGGCCGCCAGCACATTCTGCTGCTCCAGAGCCTGGCGGATCTGGGCGATGGTGAGGTTGCGCTGCTCCAGCCGGGCCGGATCCAACCAGAGGCGAAAGGCCAGTGGACTTCCCCCGAAAAAGCCCACATCCCCAACCCCCGGCACCCGCCGCAGCCGATCCCGCACCACCTGATCCACCCAGCCGTTGAGGAAGGTGTCGCGGTAGGTGAGCGGATCAGCGCTGAAACTCAGCACAAGGAGCAGGTCATCAGAGCTGCGCTGCACCTGCACGCCGAAACGGGCAACCTGGGACGGCAACTGGCGGGCCACCACCGTGGCCTGGTTCTGGGTGTTGATCTGGTTGAGCTCTGGATTGCCCCCGCTGAACACCAGGGAGATGGAGCTGCCATTGGCCGAACTGGTGGAGCGGATCGAATCCAGCCGCTCCAGCCCGTTGAACTGCTTCTCCAGCAGGTTGGTCACCCCCTGCTCCACGGCCTCGGGCCCGGCCCCTGGGTAGCTGGCCCGCACCGTGACGCGGCTGTTGGCGATGGGGGGCAGGTTTTCCACCTGCAGCACCGGCAGGCTCACAACGCCTGCCAGGAGGATCAGCAGGCTCAGCACCATGGTGAGCACTGGACGCCGCAGGAAGGGATCCGCGATCGAACGCAAAGCCATGCCTCGGATCAGGAGGCTCTGGAGGCTTCACCCCGCCCCAGGGAGGAGGCCTGCTCCGAGCTCAGGCGACCGGCCTGGAGCAGCACCTCGGTGATGCGCGCGATATCCAGAACGGCATGCAGCTGATAGCCGGCGGCCTGGAGCCGTTGGCGACCGCTGGAGCCCCCATGATCCACGCCATGGTCGATGAACACCACCACATCAGAAACCTGCAGGCCCGAACTCTCTAGTTTGGCGATGCCCTCCAGCACACTGCCGCCGCTGATGAGGATGTCATCCACCACCACAACCGTTTCCCCTTCCTGAAAGTCGCCCTCAATCAGCCGTCGTGCTCCATGGGCCTTCACCTCCTTGCGCGGATAGATCAGAGGCTTGTGAAGTTGCAGCGAGAGCCCAGTTGCCGTGGGCAGAGAGCCATAGGGAATGCCAGCAATGCGCTCAAACTGCAAGCCCTCAAGGCATACAGCGTAAGCATGAAGAACGCGATGGAAAAGATTGGGATCTGAAATGATCTGCCGGAGATCGATATAATAATTGAAGACAGCCCCAGAGGCCTGCGTGTATTCACCGAACAGCAGACAGCCGAGATCAAAGAGATCAATCACCAATTGATCCATCGGCTCGGTCGCCTTTGCCTCCGGCAGCCAAAGGCTGCAACGATCCGCCGACTTCTGCTCCAGGCGTGTCAGGCGCTGGGCATGGATGCGCTCCTTCAGCTGGGCGGCCCGCTCAGCCATGTCGTCCTCCACCAGCAGATTCTGGGGGAGGGGAAGGAGCAACCCATCGGCTGAATCGGTGAGCCCAGCCTCCAGGAGGGCATCCAGCCGATCCTCCTCCGCCCAGAGGCTGCGCAGGATCAGGAACCGTTCCGGCGCCTCAGCCCGCACGCGGGCCAGGATGCCAGGATCGCTGGTGCCCACCTCCAGCAGGAGCTGATCAGGCGTGGCCCAGCGCTGGGCCTCCCGCACGATCCGCAGATAGAGTGGATCGGCCTCACTGGGGTGATGCTGCAATTCGCGGGCGGCCGGATTGGAGCTGTGGCAAGTCACCACCACCGCCTTTTCGGGATAAAGCAGGAAGGGAGCGGCAATGTCCTGGCCAGGCAGGGGAGAAAGGGTGACCGCATCCGCCCCCAGATCCCGGAAGAGGTAATGGGCCAGGGCTGAGGAACTGTTCAGATCCCCATGCTTGGCATCCACGATCAGGGGCGTCTGCAAGGGCACCAGCTCCCGCACCTCCCGCAACAGCTCCAGCCCGATGGGACCCAGGGATTGGTAAAAACCCAGACTGGGCTTATAGGCACAGACATGGGAACCGGTGGCTTCAATCACCGCCTTGATCCAGTGGCGTGCCTGGGAGAGAAAGGAACGCCCTGCCATGCCCCGCCGCAGAGCCCAGCTCTGGAGCATCTCCGGATTGGGATCTAGACCCGTCACCAGAAGCGACTGCCGCTCAGCAATGGCATCGGTGAGCTGGAGGAAGAAGCTCATCGTGCTCCGGTCGTCAGATGGCCCATTCTCCGCTGCTGCCGGATTGTCAAGGGGTTGTCAGACGGCACGGTGAGTCTGGGGGGCCTACTGGGGACGAATGCTGGGGTAGTGGGCCTCCCAATGATGCTGCTCCAGGCACTGCATCGCTTCCTCCTGGGTGGAAGCCCGGGTGGCCAGGCCCTCCTGGACGGCGGCCATGGCCACAGCAGCGGCCACCCGGGCTGAAACCTCACGCACCTGATCAAGAGCGGGCATCAGCGGCGCATCCGGATCGTGGCTGGCGGGGATCTGGTCGGCAAGGGCCTCGATGGAGGCATCGATCATCGCCTCACTCACCTGGCTGGCCCCCACGGCCATCGCGGCGAACCCCAGACCGGGGAACACGAAGCAGTTGTTGCACTGCCCGATCACCCGCTCCTGCCCACCGATGGGCACCCGCGCGAAGGGGCTCCCCGTGGCCACCAGCGCTCGACCCTCACTCCAGCGCAGCAGGTTTTCTGGAGTGACTTCCGCCAGGGGAGTGGGGTTGGAGAGGGGCAGCACGATCGGCCGGGCCGTTCCCCTGCAGAGGGCCTCCACCACGGCCTGATCAAAGGCTCCGGCACAGGTGGAGGTGCCGATGAGCACCCCTGGCTGCAGTGCCTCGATCACCGCCAGCAAACCGATCTTGCCGTCCGCCTCGTTGGAGAGATCCCGCACCTGCTCGGCCCGCTTCACGTAGGGCGCCACGGCCTCGCTCCAGCGGGTCAGGCCGTCGTGCACCAGCCCATCCCGATCCAGCAGCCACAGCCGATCCGCCGCCTCCTGGGGGGAGAGACCCTGCCGCTGCAGGAGTCGGTGCAGGCGCTCAGCGATGCCGCAACCGGCGCTGCCCGCGCCGAAAATCACGATGCGCTGGTCCGCCAGGCGTAACCCGAGGCCCCGCAGGGCCGCCAGCACCGCGGCTGAGGCCACCCCGCTCGTGCCCTGGATGTCGTCATTGAAGCTGGGCAGGATCCTGCGGTAGCGATCCAGCACCCGTCGGGCATTGCCCGCGCCGAAGTCTTCCCAGTGCACAAGGGCCTGGGGACAGACCTGACGGACCGCAGCGATGAAAGCATCCAGGAAGGCGTCATAGGCCGCACCGCTCAGGCGGGGCTGCTTCCAGCCGGGGTAGTGGGGGTTCTCCCGGAGATCGGTCCGATCGGTACCCACATCCAGCATCACCGGCAGGGCACGGCCCGGGTGAAGGCCCGCACACAGGGTGTACACAGCGATTTTTCCCAGACAGATCTCGATGCCTCCCACGCCCTGATCACCGATGCCCAGGATCCCCTGGGCATCGGTGATCAGGAGCAGTTCCGGAGGGCCGAAACTCTCGCAGGCCTGGCGCAGCAGCTCAGGCAGCCGTTCCTGATCGGGGGCCGCCAGATACACCCCGTGGGAGGGGCTGCGGTAGGACTGGCTGAACTGTTGAATCGCCTTGCCCACCGTGGGGGTGTAGACGATGGGCAGGGCCGACTCAATGTGCTCGGCCAGGAAGCGATGGAAGAGGGTGAGGTTGCGCTCGCGAAGACCCTGCAGGTAGGCGAAGCGTTCCAGATCACTGCCCATGGCCTCGAACGCCAGCCAGCAGCGCTCCACCTGTCGCTCAATGGTTTCCTCCTGCCAGGGCAGAAGGGCTTCCAATTCAAGGGCCCGCCGTTCCTCACGGGTGAAGGCCGTGCCCTTGTTGAGCAGGGAATCCTTCAGCAGCTCCGCTCCGCGCAGGGCGGTGACCAGGGTGGGAACAGCCACGGCACGGATGGACAGCAGGTCCCAGTCTCCCAACCCGTGGGCCTATGCCCTGGCTGGAGCGAGCCTGGAGGGGGAGTCGAGCCGCCAGGGCAACAGCTGGCCCGCATGGAACGGCACCAGCTCGATCGCCCGACCCGCGGCATCGTTGAGATGCAGGCGCAGCGGCACGGTGTGGGACTGACGCTGAAGGGAGATCCTCTCCTCATTGGGAGGAAGCCCGTAGAACCGGGGGCCATGGAGGGAGGCAAAGGCCTCCAGCCGATCCAGGGCACCCTCCTGCTCAAAGGCCAGGGCATAGCTCTCCAGCGCTGTTGGCGCATTGAAGATGCCGGCGCAGCCGCAGGAGGCTTCCTTGGCGGAGCGGGCATGGGGGGCGGAATCGGTGCCGAGGAAAAAGCAGGGCTCCCCTGACGTAGCGGCCTGCCGCAGCGCCAGGCGGTGCTTCTCCCTCTTGGCCACGGGCAGGCAGAAGAAATCAGGCCGCAACCCGCCATCAAACATGGCATTGCGGTTGATGTGCAGATGATGGGGCGTGATCGTGGCCGCCAGCTGAGGGGCCGATGCCCGCACGAAGGCCACGGCTTCGGCCGTGGTGATGTGCTCGAACACCGCCTTCAATCCTGGAAACTGCCTGAGCAGGGGCTGGAGATGGCGCTCAATGAACACCACCTCCCGATCAAAGACATCCACCCCATGGTCGGTGACCTCCCCATGGATGAGGAGGGGCATGCCAATGGCTTCCATGGTCTCCAGCACCCTGGCCAGGGACGCCAGATCCCGCACACCCGCCGCCGCATTGGTGGTGGCATGGGCGGGATAGAGCTTGCAGGCGGCGAACACCTCCTGGGCAAAGCCCCGGGCGATCTCCTGGGGATCACTCGCGTCGGTGAGATAACAGGTGAGAAGCGGGGTGAAGCCGCTGTGATCCGGCAGGGCCGAAAGAATGCGCTCCCGGTAGGCCCGTGCCGCCTCCACCGTGGTGATCGGCGGAGAGAGATTCGGCATCACGATGGCCCGGGCGAACACCCGGGCCGTGGCCCCCACCACGGCCTGCAGCATGGGGCCATCCCGCAGGTGCACATGCCAGTCATCCGGGCGACGCAACTCCAGGCTCTGGGGGGGCGTGGCGGCCATGCTCAGGGAGCCGCGGCGGCGGAGATGCGCTGCAGATAGGCCACGGTGACATCATCCGGATCGGTCTGCAGATAAAGGTAGCCCGATCCATCGGCCAGAACGATGGCGCGATAGTTGTAGGCGCGTCCGAGGGAATCCTGTTGCTTGATGGTGGCCAGGCAATCGGGCTGCACCTCGATCGATCCCCGGTAGGTGGCTTCCTCCACCGTGGGCCCATAACTTGAGATCGCCAGGCCCTTCACCTGACCCGCAAGCCACTGCTCCCGTTGCACCACGGCATTGGCCTGCCATTGCTGGCCGCGCCAGTCGCGCCCCTGCTGCTGGCTGAGCACCACCCCATCCAGCAGGGCGGCACTGCAGCGTTGCTCCGGCTGGTCAAACCAGCGGGAAACCATCAGCACATCCGGCAGGACGCCCAGGGAAAAACGGGGCCGCCCCTGGGGGTCCAGCACGACCTGGCTGGTGCTCATGGTGCTGAGATAGGTGCGCTCGATCGCCACCCGACAGTTGCTGATCGGGCGGAACCGGCCGGTATAGGTCGACTCCCGATAGGTCCGACCCCGCCGCTCCAGGCGCACACCCTGAAGGCTGCCATCGGGTTTCCAGGTTTCAAGCAGCAGCCGCGCCAGGGGCTCGCCCTTCAGTTCCCCTTCTCCCATCACGGCATAGCGGCCGGGACGGGGGGCGCTGCAGGTGCCCTCAGCAGGATTGGCCGTGGCCTGGAGCGGCAGCAGACTCAGGCCCAGACCGCCCAGGGCCAGCAGAAGCGAGGGCCCGAGAGGGCGGGGCTGGCGGGGCCACGGATCAGGGGACACCTTGGACATCTTGGGGGAATGCATCACAGGGGAGAGAGCTCAGCCAGACAAAGCCAGTGCTGAGCTTGCCATGGTCAGAACACCTCAAGGCCCTGCAGCACAGGCTCTGTGATCGACGGATCCTGCTGGCGGCGCCTGGATTCCCCGCACCGGGCGGGGGTGGGGAAGATCTTGCCGGGGTTGGCCAGGCCCTTTGGATCGAAGGCCTGACGCACCAGTTGCATCGTGGCCAGATCCTCGGCGCTGAACATCCGATCCAGGTAGCAGCGCTTGTCATTGCCCACCCCGTGCTCGCCGGTGATGCTGCCGCCGGCCTCGAGGCAGAGCGCAAGGATGTCGGCGCCGAGGGCCTGCACCCGTTCCGTGACCCCCTCCTCCTGGGCGCGATAGAGGATCAGGGGGTGCAAGTTGCCATCCCCTGCGTGGAACACGTTGGCCACCGGGAGGTTGTAGCGCCGGCTGAGCTGTTCGATGGCCCCGAGCACCTGAGGCAGGGCACTGCGGGGCACCACCCCATCCTGCACGTAGTAGGTGGGAGTGATGCGTCCCACGGCCGCAAAGGCCGATTTTCGGCCCTTCCAAAGCAGGGCGCGATCGTCTGGATCGCTGGCACGGCGGATCGTGCGCGCTCCTGCTTCGCGGCAGAGGCCATCGGCGATCTCCACGGCGGCGGCCACCTCCTGCTCCTGGCCATCCAGTTCGATCAGCAGCACCGCCACGGCATCTTCTGGATATTCCTGGCGCCCGAAGAGATCATTCACCGCATTCAGGGTGAAGTTGTCCATGATCTCCATGCCCGCAGGCTGCACGCCCGCCGCCGTGACCAGCCGCACCGCCTCCCCCGCCCGCTCCATGCTGGTGAAATCCGCCAGCAGCACGGCCACGCTCTGGGGCGCACGCAGCAGCCGGAGGGTGATGGCGGTGGCGATGCCGAGGGTTCCCTCGCTGCCGATGAACACCCCCCGCAGGTCCAGTTCCGGTGTCTCGGCCAGACCGCTGCCCAGGTGGGTGAGGGTGCCGTCCGGCAGCACCACCTCCATCTCCAGCACATGGTTGCTGGTGACACCGTATTTGAGGCAGTGCACCCCGCCGGAATTTTCCGCCACATTGCCGCCGATGCTGCACACCACCTGGCTGGAGGGATCGGGGGCGTAGTAGAAGCCCGCACCCGTTACGGCCCGGGTGACCCAACTGTTGATCACCCCGGGCTGCACGGTGATGCGTCGGTTGGCGAGATCCAGATCCAGGATCGAACGCATCCGGCTGGTGGCGATCACCAGGGCGGGCTGCTCGCTCACGGCGCCTCCAGAGAGGCCCGTGCCACTCCCCCGCGCCACGAAGGGCACGCCCTCGCGGTGACAGAGGCCCACCAGGGCCATCACCTGGGCGGTGGTTTCGGGAAGCACCACCAGGGGCGGTTGCCAGCGGTGCAGGGTCAGGCCGTCGCTGTCATAGGCGAGCAGCTCCTGCCTTGCGGCCACCACGGCCCGGGGGGGAAGAATCTCCCGGCAGGCTGCCGCGAACCGCTGCCAATCCAGCGTGGATGTAGCGCCCTGCCCAGGGGTCGTCATGCGTTCACCTCCGAACCCAGACCCTACCTCCAGGAGCCAGGGGATTCCAGGGGCGGCAGGGGCACCCAGCACATTCCGAGTCCTTAACGAGGCGTGGAGCAATGGTCCGATCACGCCGCGGGTGCGTAAGGATGGGCGACGCCCATGGCCCCGAGCGGGCCTGAACCCCTCCCTCTGCGGATCCAGCCTTGACTTCGGCTCCCGTTTCGGGCAGCGCGGCCCACGCATTGCCCACAACCCCCCTCAACACCACCCGTTCCCAGGAGATCTTCACCGCTGCCCAGCACCTGATGCCAGGCGGAGTGAACTCCCCGGTGCGGGCGTTCAAATCGGTGGGGGGGCAACCCATCGTGTTTGACCGGGTCAAGGGCGCGTACGCCTGGGATGTGGATGGCAATCGCTACATCGATTACATCGGCAGCTGGGGACCGGCGATCTGCGGCCATGCCCACCCGGAGGTGATCGCTGCCCTCCATGAGGCGCTGGAGAAGGGCACCAGCTTCGGAGCCCCCTGCGAACTGGAAAATCAGCTGGCCCAGCTGGTGATTGATGCCGTGCCATCGGTGGAGATGGTGCGCTTCGTGAACAGTGGCACCGAGGCCTGCATGGCGGTGCTGCGCCTGATGCGGGCCTTCACGGGGCGGGAAAAGGTGATCAAGTTTGAAGGCTGCTATCACGGCCACGCCGACATGTTTCTGGTGAAGGCCGGCTCGGGGGTGGCCACCCTGGGCCTGCCGGATTCCCCTGGCGTGCCCCGCAGCGTTACCGCCAGCACGCTCACGGCCCCCTACAACTGTCTGGAATCGGTGAAGGCCCTCTTTGCGGAGCATCCCGGGGAGATCGCCGGGGTGATCCTCGAGCCGGTGGTGGGCAACGCGGGGTTCATCACCCCGGAGCCGGGATTTCTCGAGGGGCTGCGGGAACTCACCAGCGAGCACGGCTCCCTGCTGGTGTTCGATGAGGTGATGACCGGCTTCCGCATCAGCTATGGCGGAGCCCAGGCCAGGTTTGGCATCACGCCCGATCTCACCACCCTGGGCAAGGTGATCGGCGGTGGATTGCCCGTGGGCGCCTATGGCGGCCGGGCCGACATCATGGCCATGGTGGCCCCGGCGGGGCCGATGTATCAGGCCGGCACCCTCAGCGGCAACCCCCTGGCGATGACCGCGGGCATCAAGACCCTGGAGCTTCTGAAACAACCCGGCACCTACGAGCGGCTGGAGACCATCACCCAGTGCCTGAGCGGCGGTGTGCAGGAGGCGGCTCGCAGTGCGGGGATTCCCATTTGCGGCGGGGCCATCAGCGCCATGTTCGGCTTCTTCCTCTGCCATGGCCCCGTGCGCAACTTCGAGGAGGCCAAGGCCACCGATACGGCCCGTTTCGCCAAGCTGCATCGGGCCATGCTGGAGCGGGGCGTCTACCTGGCCCCCAGTTCCTTCGAGGCGGGCTTCACCTCCCTGGCCCATTCCGACGCCGACATCGACGCCACCATTGCCGCCTTCCGGGACAGCTTCGCCGCGATCGCCTGATCGCCCCTGAGGGGCTCTGCGGCGACGGAACCCCGGCCAGATGGTCCCAATGTCCCAATGGCTACCGGAAAGGCCAGGTGCAGCGCATAGGTTCAGGGGCCATCCGCAGGCCTGGTTTGGCCATAGAACGCTTCTTTCTTGAACTCGACCCGCCCATCGAGGCGATGCGCAGCTGGCCCCACGTGGTGATCGTGGGCGGGGGGTTCGCCGGGCTCAAGGCCTGCCATGCCCTGGCGCGCCAGCCGGTGCGGATCACCCTGATCGACAAGCGCAATTTCAATCTCTTCCAGCCCCTGCTGTATCAGGTGGCCTCCGGGCTGGTGTCCGAAGCGGATGTGGCCTCCCCCCTGCGGCAGATGGTGGGCCAGGCCCCGAACATCCAGATCCTGCTGGGGGAAGTGGTCGACGTCGACCCCGAGGCCAGGGAGTTGGTGTTCAACAACCAGCGGTATGGCTATGACCACCTGCTGCTGGCCACCGGATCAGGGAGCACCTACTTCGGCCGCGAGGAGTGGCGGGCGATGGCGCCGCCGATGAAGGTGCTGGAGCACGCCGATGAGATCCGCCGGCGGCTGCTGATGGCCCTGGAGGAGGCGGAGCAGACGCCCGATCCAATCCGCCGCAGTTTCCTGCAGACCGTGGTGGTAGTGGGGGCGGGCCCGGCGGGATGCGAACTGGCTGGTTCCCTGATCGAGCTGATGCACCGCGCCGTGCAGCGTGATTTCAAGCAACTGCCCCAGGAGCTCTGCAAGGTGATCCTGGTGGATGTGGTGGATCGGGTGTTGCCCACCATGGCCCCAGAGCTCTCCGCCGATGCCGGGCGCTATCTGGAGAGTGTGGGGGTGGAGCTGAAGCTGGGCGCCAAGGTGGAGGAGATCAGTCCAGGCCGGGTCAGCCTGCGCACCCTGGCTGGGGTGGAGGAGCTGGAGGCGGCCACGATCTGCTGGACCGCCGGGGTGCGGGCCTCGAAACTGGGCAAGCTGGTGGCGGAGCGCACGGGGTGTCCCGTGGATCGGGGAGGGCGGCTGATCGTGGAGCCGGATTTCTCCCTGCCGGGCCACCCGGAGATCCGCGCCGTCGGCGATACCTGCGCCTACACCCACACGCCGGATGGCAAGCCACTGCCGGGCATGGCCGGGCCGGCGGTGCAGATGGGCGGTTGGGTGGCCAAAAGCCTGTTGGCGGAGCTGCGGGGGGAATCCTGCGCGCCGTTCCG
>JBJTQT010000130.1:0-4404 GCA_046075745.1 Cyanobium sp.
CACTGCCATGGAGCCCCCGGGGCGCTTCGATCCGGAGGCCATTCGCAATGAAAAGGCCAAGGTGCTCCAGGCCGCCCATCTCGCTAACGAGGATGAGGCCTGGAAGTGCTGCGTCCGGGGCCAATACAGCGCCGGAGGAACGGCAGCCAATCCCCTGCCTGGCTACCGCCAGGAGCCCGGCGTGAATCCCAACAGCACCACGGAGACCTACGTGGCGATGAAGCTGTTCATCAACAACTGGCGCTGGCAAGGGGTGCCGTGTTATCTGCGCACCGGCAAGCGCCTCCCCAAGCGGCTCAGTGAGGTGGTGCTCACCTTCCGGGAAGCCCCGGTGCACCTCTTCGATGCGGCCGGCGGGGCCCCCACGCCCAATCAGCTGATTCTTCGCATCCAGCCTGATGAGGGTGCCGAAATCAAGTTCGAAGTGAAGGCTCCGGGTTCGGGCATGCGCAGCCGCCCGGTGGACATGGCCTTCAGCTACGACGAATCCTTCGGTGAGCCCTCCGATGAGGGCTATGTGCGCCTGCTCGCCGATGCCATGCTCGGTGATCCCACTCTCTTCACCCGAAGTGATGAGGTGGAGGCGGCCTGGCGTCTCTACACCCCCCTGCTGGAGCTCATCGAAGACTCCCCCTGGCAGCTCCCCGTGCACCCCTACGAGGCCCGGACCTGGGGGCCCGGTGCCTCCGACAACCTCCTGGCCGAGGACGGTCTGATCTGGCGCAGACCCTGAGCCCTGCCAGTTTCCCATTCCTTCCGCACCCTTCGTCGCCATGTCAGCCCAACTCACCCTTCAGGCCCCTCTCGAGATCCCACCCCTGGAGGTGGTTCCCTACCTGCAACAGCTCTGGCACGAGGACCTGGAGGGCGCCTCCGGTGCGGCCACCTTCACCCTGCTGGTGTGGGAACCCTCCTGGTTGGAGCAGCAACTGGTGCGGATCGGCCGCGTCGATGGCCCCATCACCGGCCTGGATCGCGCCGATGTGCTCGAGTCGGCCCGGGAGCTGGTGGGCACGCTGGGTTTTCCCCCCAGCACCGCCCCCATGGCTCCAGGACTCGCCTGGGCCATTGGGGAGCAACCCGGACGCCATGAGGCTCAGGATCTCCGGGGGCAATTCGTGGAGAGCGCGATCAGCTCCCACATGCCCCGCCGGTTGATCACGCTGGCCCCCACCATCGATGCGGCCAAGCCACTGGAAACCCTCGTGGCGGCCTACTGCCCCCTCCCGGAGGAGGGAGGCTCAGGTGCCGCCTGCGGGGATGTGGTGGTCTTGCGGGGCAGCCTGGGGGCCCTGCAGCAGTCCATGGGCCTGGTGGAGCCCCTGGTGCGGGAAGACCTGCCCTGCTGGGTGTGGTGGAACAGCAGCCTGGATGAACCCACCGAGATGTTTCAGGCCCTGGCCCCACCCCCCAGACGCCTGGTGATCGATACCTCCCGCGGCGAACCCGCCCGCTGCCTCAACGTGCTGGTGAAGCGCATCGAGACCGGCCAGGCGGTGAATGATCTGAACTGGTTGCGTCTGCGGGCCTGGCGGGAATCGCTGGCCATGGTGTTCGATCCCCCCTCCCGGCGAGATGCCCTTCAGCATGTGGTGCAGCTGGATATCGATGTGGAGGGGGATCATCCGGTGAAGGGCCTGTTGCTGGCGGCCTGGATCGCCGATCGGCTGGGCTGGCACCTGGAGAGCTCCTACTCCGTGGAGGCCGATGGTTTCGCCACCGGCATCGCTGCCGACTTTCAGCGCACCGATGGCGAGATGGTGCGCTTCCGCCTGATGCCCGTGCCGGTGGGGGTGCCCAAGGCCCATCCAGGAGCCATCGTGGGCGTGCGCCTCATTTGCCATCCAGAGAAACGCCCGCCTCTTTGCGTGATTCTCTGCTCCGAGAGTGGCGGCTGCATGCGCCTGGAAGCTGGCGGCATGGCGGCGATGCAGCTCGCCGAAGAGGTGGTGCCTTCCCCGGAGGAAAGTGAGGAGAAGGAGATGGCCCGCCTCCTGGGGGGTGGACATGATTCCACCAACCCCCTGCTGGCGGCCGCAGCCCCTCTGGCGGCCCAGCTGCTGCCGGCCTCCCTCGGTGCCAGTGGGTTCGCCCAGTCTTGAGCTGTCTGATCGCGGCGCCCTGGAGCGGCAGTGGCAAAACCCTCCTCACCCTTTCCCTGGCTGCACTGGCCCGTGAGCGAGGGGCCACCGTGCAGACCTTCAAGGTCGGCCCGGACTATCTGGATGCCCAGCTGCTCACCCAGGTAGCCGGGCGAGCCTGTCGCAATCTGGATCTGATGCTCTGCGGAGAGGATTGGGTGCGGCGGTCCTTCCACTGGCATGCCAGCCAGGTGGATTGCGTGCTGGTGGAAGGGGTGATGGGGCTGTTCGATGGCCGCGGCTCCTCCTCCCAAGGGAGTTCGGCCCACGTGGCCCACCTGTTGGATCTTCCCGTGGTGCTGGTGGTGGAGGCCTCCCGCCAGGCGGGTTCCCTGGCGGCCCTGGTGCGGGGATTTCGGGACCACGGACCTCCTTCGGTGAATCTGGCGGGGGTGGTGCTCAACCGGGTTGCCAGCCCACGCCACCGGGCCCTTCTGGCCGAGTCCCTGGCCGCCATCGAGGTGCCCCTCCTGGGAGTGTTGCCCCCCCATCCCGCCATGGAGCTCCCCTCCCGCCATCTCGGGCTGCTGCCCCCCCATGAGGTGGCGGATCTCTCAGTGCGGCAGAGCGAGTGGTGCCGCCTGGCGCAAGGCCACCTGAACCTGGAGAGGCTCTGGCCTCTGCTGGCTCCGCCCCAGGGAGGCGCCAGCGCCCGGCTGGATCCGATCTCTGCGGTGCTGGAGCAGGCCCAGGAGGCGGAAGGCCCCCTGGCAAAGCGGAGCGGCTGCGGACCCGTGCTGCTCGCCCGGGATGCCGCCTTCCATTTCACCTATCCAGAAACGACCGAGCTGCTGCAGGCCCTCGACTTGGAGGTGCAGCCCTGGAGTCCGATTGCGGATGAGCCCCTGCCCGCGGATACGGCGGCCGTGGTGCTTCCCGGTGGCTACCCGGAGCTCCATGCCTCAGCGCTGGCCGACGCCCAGCGCAGCCGGAACTCCCTTCTCGCTGCCGCCCGGCGAGGGGTGCCCATCGTTGCTGAATGTGGAGGGCTGCTCGTTCTCGGTGAGAGCCTGGTGGATTCAGGCGGCACAGCCTGGCCGATGGCGGGGGTGTTGCCGTTTGAGGCCCGGCCGGGAACCCTGAGCCTGGGCTATCGCCAGGCTCAGGCCAGGCTGGATGGCCTGCTGGTGCGCCGGGGGGAAACCTATGGCGGCCACGAATTTCACCGTTGGCAACTTCTTCCCTCAACAGATCTTCCCTCAATAGAGCTGCCATCGGAGGGTGCGATGTGGCAACTTGATGGATGGGGTATCGATCGGAGCCTGGAGGGATGGACCACACCGACCCTGCACGCCAGCTGGCTCCACCTCCATTGGGCTGGTGTCCCGACGATTCCCCTGCGGCTGGCCGCCGCCATCGCTGGCGCCGGGAGGCGGCCTCCGAGCGGCGTTTTCTCCAGCCCCATGAGCCCACTCCCAGCTCCTATCCGGAGCGGTGGCGCCTGATCATCCGCGGGAAGGTGCAGGGCGTGGGGTATCGGGAGGCCTGCAGCCGTTGCGCCCATGACCTTGGGCTGGGCGGCTGGGTACGCAATCTCCCCGACGGCACTGTGGAAGTGGAAGCCGAGGGTCGGCCCCACAACCTCACGGCCCTGGTGATGTGGTGTGAGCGGGGCCCTCAGCAGGCCAAAGTGATCAGCCTGAATGCCACGCGCATTGCCCCTGCTGGAGCCGACTGGTTTGAAATCCGCCGCTGAGCCGAACGGGTGATGCAGAGTCTTTCCTGGGGGGAATTGCTGGGATATGCCCTGGCCATCGGGTTCAGTCCCCTCCATCTGGCTCTGCTGCTGCTGCTGCTGCTGGGCCCGCACCCTCTTCGCCGAGGAGGCTCCCTGGTCCTCTCCTGGGTGGTGATGTCAGCGCTGGTGATCGGGCTGCTCCTCGGGGTGGGGCACGGGTTGCTGCTCACCATGGAGAAGGGAACCAGCCACCGCACCGGTCTCGATCTTCTCGCTGCCGGTGCCTTTCTCGCCCTGGGCTTGCAGACCCTTCGCCCGCGCTCCCTCGGCCCGGATGGGGTGCCGGAGTGGAGCCATCAGCTGGATCGTCTCCTCGCCATGCCCCTGCCCCTGCTCCTGCTGATCAGTGCGGCACTGCAGGTGGCCGGCCCTGAAGATCTGTTTCTCTATGCCAAGGCGGCAGGCGCCCTCTTCAAGCCAGGTTGGGATTGGTTCCAGGATCTGATCTGGAGTGTGGGGTTCAGTGCCCTTACCAGCCTTCTGCTCCTGCTTCCCCTCTTGGCTGTCCTGGTGGTGGGTCGGCAG
>JBJTQT010000131.1:0-59333 GCA_046075745.1 Cyanobium sp.
GGCCTTGCGGGCATGCACCGCGAAGCGGCCCGCACCGGCCGCCGCCACCGTGTCCACAAACTGCAACAGCTCGGCGAACCCATCCTGATGGTCGATGCCGATGCGGTGTTTCACCGTGACGGGCAACCCACTGGAGGTGGCCATGGCGGCCACGCACTCCGCCACCCGCTCGGGGCGCGCCATCAAGCACGCCCCGAAGTGTCCCTGGCTGGCCTTCGGGCTTGGACAGCCCACATTCAGATTCACCTCGTCGTAGCCCCAGTCCGCGGCCAGCCGGGCCGCGGCCGCCAGCTCCTGGGGGGTTTCTCCCCCCACCTGCAGCACCAGAGGCTTTTCCAGCGCATCAAAGCCGATCAACCGGTCCAGCCGTTGTTGCCGCTCGAGATCGCCCTGGGGCGGGCCCTCCCGCATCAGGTGATCCAGGGCCCGGGCCACCACCATTTCGCTGTAGAGCAGGCTGTGGCGGCTCACCTGACGCATCAGCACCCGGAAGTGCCGATCGGTGTAGTCGAGCATGGGCGCCACACTGAAGCGGTAAGCGTTCGGCATCGTTCCATGCTGCCCCCAAACCTGCCCATGGCGGTGTCGGTGCTGGTGGCCGGGGGCGGGCCGGCCGGTTTCATGACCGCCATCATGGCCGCCGAGAGCGGTGCGCAGAATGTGTGGTTGCTGGAGGCCACCCCTGAGTTGCTCCACAAGGTGAGGATCAGTGGGGGTGGACGCTGCAATGTGACCCATGCCTGCTGGGAGGCCCGTGCCCTGGCCACCCACTACCCCAGGGGTGGGCGGGCCCTGCTGGGCCCCTTCTCGAGGTTCGGGCCTCGGGATGCCCTGCAGTGGTTCCAGCGCCATGGGCTGGATCTGGTGGAGGAAGCGGATGGGCGCCTCTTCCCCCGGTCACAGTCCTCCCTTTCCGTGGTGGCCTGCCTGCGCCGGGCGGCGGAGGCCGCTGGGGTGCAGGTGCGCTCCGGTCTGGCGCTTCAGCAGGTCGAGGTTCTGCCCCAGGGTGGATTCTCCCTCACCCTCCGGGACGGCCACGGCCTGATGGCCAACCGTTTGGTGCTGGCCACCGGCAGCCACCCGAGCGGCCACCGGCTGGCCCGCTTCCTGGGGCACAGCGTGGTGCCCCCCCTGCCTTCCCTGTTCACCCTTGCCCTGGGGGATCCTGCCCTCACGGCCCTGGCGGGGGTGAGCATGGATTCGGTTGGCCTCACCCTTCAGCCACCCGCGCCTGCTGACCCTGCCGCTGCCCCTGCTCCCCAGGGCTTCTTTCGCCAGGCCGGGGCCGTTCTCCTCACCCACTGGGGGCTGAGTGGGCCGGCCACCCTGCGCCTCACGGCCTTTGCCGCCCGAGACCTCAGGGCCTGGGGGTATCGCGGGGTCCTGGAGGTGGATTGGACAGGGGGGCTTCGTCTCGATGCGGTGGACCATCTGCTGGCTGAGGCCAGGCTTCAGCAGGCCCGCCGTCAGATCGCCGGCACAAAGCCCCTTCCGTCTCTGAGCCGGCGGCTTTGGGCGGGGTTGGTGGAGGCCGCAGGCCTTCCGGCCGATCGCCGCTGGGCCGATCTGGATCGCCGGGGGCAGCGGGCCCTGGCGACAGCGCTGGTGGCGAGCCGCTACGAGGTGGTGGGTCGGGGACCCTTTGGCGAGGAATTCGTCACCGCAGGGGGCGTTCCCCTCAAGGAGGTGCACGGGGGCACGATGGAAAGTCGTCTGCAACCCGGCTTGTATCTGGTGGGCGAGCTGCTGGATGTGGATGGTGTCACCGGTGGGTTCAATTTCCAGCTCTGCTGGACCAGCGGCTGGCAGGCCGGCCGTGCCCTGGCCGGTGCCTAGCGGATCTTCTCGAACACGGAGAACATCGGTAGATACATCGCCACCAGAATGGAAGCCACAATGCCGCCCACAAGCACAATCATGAAGGGTTCAATTAGGGAGGTGAGCATTTTGGCCGTTGTGCTCACTTCGTCTTCGTAAAAGTCGGCAACTTTGGAGAGCATGCCATCCATGTTGCCCGTTTCCTCCCCAACAATCAGCATGCTGATGGCGAGCTCAGGGAAGACTTTTTTCATGGCCAATGCCGTGCTCAGCGGTATTCCCTCGCTCACATCAATGCGGGAGTTGCTGATGGCATCTTTGAAAATAGAGTTTGTGGCGGTTTCCGTGAGGATTTCCAGAGACATCATGATCGGCACACCCGCTTTGGAGAGGGAGGCCAGGGTCCGGCAAAACTGGGCGGTGGCTGTTTTTTGGATCAGGTCTCCGAACAGGGGCAGGCGCAGCATCAACCGGTCTATCTGCCGCCGTCCGATGGGCGTGTCGTAATAGGTCTTGAACCCATAGACCGAAACGAACAGGATGCCAACAAGCACAATCGAGAATGGTGATCGCAATGTCTTGCTGAGATCAACCATCATCTGCGTGAAGATGGGTAGATCAGCACCCAGTTGCTCAAAGATCTCCGCAAAGGTGGGGATGATGAAGATCGTCATCCCCAGAAAAACGAGAATCGCGATGACAAACACCGTCACCGGATAGCTCAGAGCACCCTTGATCTGGTTCTGCAACTTGGCGTTGTCTTCCAGTAGTTTGGCCAGGCGTTTCAGGGTTTCATCCAGCACCCCCCCGGCCTCCCCGGCCTCCACCATGGCGATGCTGAGCTTGTCGAACACCTTCGGCCAGCGCCGCATCGAGGTGGCGAGATTTTCCCCTTGATTCACCTCCTCGATCATGGCCGCGAGGGCCCGACGAAACAAAGGTGATTTCTGCTGACGATGGATCAGGTCGATGCTGCGCAGGATGGGCACCCCTGCATTCACCAGGGTGGAAAGTTTGCTGGCAAACACCGCTTTGTCCTTGATGGT
Source organism: Cyanobium sp. (assembly GCA_046075745.1). Classification (GTDB taxonomy): domain Bacteria; phylum Cyanobacteriota; class Cyanobacteriia; order PCC-6307; family Cyanobiaceae; genus Cyanobium. Next base: position 2,865 of record JBJTQT010000131.1, read on the forward strand.
GGGCGGGCTCTCCAGAAGCTGGCTCAGGAGGCCCTGAGAGGGGGCAATGGCTGTGAGTGTGGCCGGGCTTGCACCCTCCTGTCGGGCGAGCTTCTCGTAATTGATGCCTCGTCGGCGCAGGGTGCGTCTGGCCTCCGCCGGGCTGTTGGCCTTGAGGGTGAGGCTCTTCTTCCGCCCATCACGGGTGGTGTAGTTAACGTTGAACGCGGTCATCCCTGCGTGAGAAGGCGCTCCAGCTCCTCAGGGCGTGTGGTCTTGAGCATGGCTTCAGACGGGCTGATGGCCTCCTCCTGGATGAGATTGGCCAGGGAGCGCTCCAGGGTGAACATCCCGTCCTTGGCTCCCGTCTGAATCTGTGAGTAGATCTGGGCCGTCTTGCCCTCCCGGATCAGGTTGGCAATGGCGGGCGTATTAATCATGATTTCCTGGGCCATCACCCGGCCGAACTGTCCAGGCTGAGGGCGTACCCGCTTGCAGAGTGTTTGGGAGAACACCCCCAGGAGACTGCTGCTCAGCTGGACGCGGATCTGGGTCTGTTGTCCGGAGGGGAACACATCCACCATCCGGTCCACGGTCTGGGCAGCGGAGCTGGTGTGCAGGGTGCCAAACACGAGGTGGCCCGTTTCCGCCGCGCTGATGGCCAGCTGGATGGTTTCCAGATCCCGCAGTTCCCCCACCAAAATCACGTCCGGGTCTTCCCGCAGGGCTGCACGGAGCGCGTTGGCAAAACTGCGGGTGTCTTCATTCACCTCCCGCTGGTGGATCACGGATTTCTGATTTTTATAGGTGAATTCAATCGGATCCTCGATGGTGAGGATGTGCTCGGCCCGTGTCTGGTTGATGTGATTCAGCAACGCCGCCAGCGTGGTCGTCTTCCCCGATCCGGTCGGGCCTGTCACCAGGATGAGGCCCTTCGGCTTGCGACTGGTTTCCTCCACAACGGGGGGCAGGCCAAGATTGCCGAGGGGTGGAATGGAATCCCCCAGGGCTCGCAGGCAGGCGGCATAGGTGCCGCGCTGCCGGTAGACGTTCACCCGGAAGCGGGCCACACCACGCAGGCCGTAGGAACAATCCAGCTCCCAGTTCTGTTCCAGCTGTTTGCGCTGGGAATTGTTGAGCAGGGAGAAGATCAGCTTGTTGCACTGCTCCTCGCTCAGCGCCATTTCTTCCGCCATTGGCCGCAACTGGCCATTGAAGCGGCCGTAGGGAGGTTGGTAGGCCGCCAGATGAAGATCACTCCCGCCGGCCTTCACCAGATCAGTCATCAGATCCTCGATCAGCATGGCGACTGTCGGCCTCCTAGCGGCGAACCCTGAGACAGTAGGGGCATTCCAGCCATTCGTCGTTCAGCCCTGCGCCACATCCTCGGCAGGTGAGGCTGTTGATGGCTCGAGCCCGCCGTTCCGACTCCAGTCCTGTGTCGGTGAGGAGCATCCGCTCCACCTCCTCCAGGCTGGTGAGACCCTGTCGCACCAGATCCAGCCCATAGCCCAGCAGGGTTTTCATGCCCGCCTCCAGGGCGAGGCGCCGCAGCTCATGGGTGCTGGCCCGTTTGGCCACGGCGGCGGACAGGGTCTCGGTCATCGTGAGCACCTCATAGACCCCCACCCGGCCCCGATAGCCCCGCCCCAGGCAGGAGGGGCAGCGGTCAGGCGTGCCAGGGGCAACGGTGCGGGCCTGGTAGAAGGTGATCGCTTCCTCATCACTGGCCACCAGGCCGAAGTAGGCCAGTTCCTCATGATCGGGATGGTGGGGGATCCGGCAATCGGGGCAGAGTCTGCGCACCAGACGCTGGGAGATCACGCCCAGGAGAGAAGAACTCACCAGAAATGGTTCGACGCCCATTTCATCCAGCCGGGCGAAGGCGCCCACGGCGTCGTTGCAGTGGAGGGTGGTGAGCACCAGATGGCCAGTGAGGGCGGCTTCGATTGCCGTGCGGGCGGTTTCCAGGTCGCGGGTCTCCCCCACCAGGAGCACGTCCGGGTCCTGCCGCATGAAGGCCCGCAGGGCCATGGCGAAGTCGTACCCCTTCTCCCGGTTCACCTGGGTCTGGGTGATGCCGGCGAGGCCGTATTCAATCGGATCCTCCACGGTGGAGATGTTGATCCCAGGGTCGTTGCGTTCTGCCAGCACGGAATAGAGCGTGGTGGATTTGCCGGAACCGGTGGGTCCGGTCACCAGGAGCATCCCGAAGGGCTTGCCACCCATGTCGCGAACCGCACCCCGGGCCTTGCCATCGGTGATCAGGGTGTCGAGACCCAGCTGGGTGGCGCTGTTGTCGAGAAGCCGCAACACCACCTTTTCGCCATAGCGGCCGGGGAGGGTGCTGACCCGGAAGTCCATCACCTCCTTGCGGAACAGCCGGCGGATCCGGCCGTCCTGGGGAAGTCGCCGCTCGGCGATGTCCAGGTCGGCCATGATTTTGAAGCGGGAGGTCACCGCCGGCACCAGAGTCTTCGGCAGGTGGTCCATCGTCCGCAGCACCCCGTCCTGTCGAAAGCGCACCACCATGCCGTCCTGCTGGGGTTCCACATGGATATCGCTGGCCCCATTGCTGATGGCCTCCACCAGGATCCGGTTCACCAGGCTCAGCACCGGGGAGGCGGCCTCTTCCCGCGGCTGGGCCTCGAGATCCTCGATGGCATCGGTGCCGGCTGCGTTCTGGCCGGTCTGACCCAGATCCAGATCCGCGAAGAGCGAGGGTGTTTCCGTGGCCTCGGGGGCGCTGGCTTGCAGGGTGTCTGGATTCATTGGGCGCCCTTTGGGGAGGAGCGAATGGAAGGGTGGGCCCCCTTCAGAGCCCGATCTACCGGAAGAGCTTCGAAGGTGCGGGCTTCCCCCGCTTGTGGAGAAGGTGGTAGAGGCTGGAACATAAGGCAAATCCACCGTGCCCGGCAGCATGAGCGGCGACACTTCCCCAGCCCAGACCTCCCAGGAGTCGATCCAGGAGCCCGCTGAGGGCCTGCCATCCGCTGAAGCCCAGGCGCCGGTGGCCGACACCCCAGCCCCCGATGCCCCCGGGGATCCAGAAGCAGACACCACCGCTGCTCCCACTGAACGGCTGCAGGAGCTCGAGACCCGGCTGGCAGCACTGCAGGGCGAGCATGAGGCCCTGCGGGCTCAGCACATGCGGATCGCCGCTGATTTCGACAACTACCGCAAGCGGCAATCCAGAGATCAGGATGACCTGCGGCTGCAGATCACCTGCAGCACCCTCAGTGAAATCCTGCCGGTGGTGGACAACTTCGATCGTGCCCGCCAGCAGCTCAACCCCCAAACCGATGAAGCCCAGAGCCTCCACCGCAGCTATCAGGGGCTCTACAAACAGCTGGTGGAGGTGTTCAAGCAGTTGGGCGTCGCCCCGATGCGGGTGGAAGGGGAACCGTTCGACCCCAACCTGCATGAGGCGGTGATGCGGGAACCCAGCCAAGACCACCCGGAGGATGTGGTGATCGAGGAGCTGCAACGGGGGTACCAGCTGCACGGGAAGGTGCTCCGCCATGCCCTCGTCAAGGTGTCCATGGGTCCGGGCCCCCAGACGGATGAACCCAATGGAGACCTCGCCCCTGAGCAGGAGCACGCTGACTGATGGCCGACTTCTATGAGGTTCTCGGCGTGGGTCGCGACGCCGATGCCGACACTCTCAAGCGCGCCTATCGACGCCTGGCCCGCCAGTACCACCCGGACGTCAACAAGGATCCGGGGGCGGAGGACCGCTTCAAGGACATCGGCCGTGCCTACGAGGTGTTGAGTGATCCCCAGGCGCGATCCCGCTATGACCAGTTCGGTGAGGCGGGCCTCGGTGGCGGGGGCATGCCCGACATGGGCGACATGGGCGGCTTCGCCGATCTCTTCGAAACCTTCTTCAGTGGTTTTGGGGGCGGTGGTGTGGGCGGAGGGCAAAGAAGGCGGGGGCCCCGCAAGGGCGATGATCTCGGCCTGGAACTCACCATCAGCTTCAGCGAGGCCGTGTTCGGCGCGGAGAAGGAGGTGCAGTTTCGCCACCTGGAAACCTGTGGCACCTGTGAAGGGTCTGGAGCCAAGGCCGGCAGCGGACCCACCACCTGCTCCTCCTGCGGCGGGGCGGGGCAAGTGCGACGGGCGACCCGCACGCCCTTTGGAAGTTTCACCCAGGTGGCCCCCTGCCCCACCTGTGATGGCAGCGGCCAGATGATCGCCGACCCCTGCACGGCCTGCCAGGGCCAGGGAGTGCAGGAGGTGACGAAGAAGCAACGGATCAAGATCCCCGGCGGGGTGGACAGCGGCACCCGCCTCCGGGTGCCCGGGGAGGGGAATGCGGGGCAGCGGGGGGGTGGACCGGGGGATCTCTACGTGGTGCTCAATGTCAAATCCCATCCCCACTTGCGCCGGGAGGGTCTCACGATCTCCTCCGAGCTGGCCTTGAGCTATCTGCAGGCCATCCTGGGAGACACGGTGGAGGTGGAGACGGTGGATGGCAAGGAAAAGCTGGAGATACCCGCCGGCACCCAGCCTGGAGCCGTGCTCACCCTCAAGGGCAAAGGGGTGCCCAGGCTCGGCAACCCCGTGGCCCGAGGCAATCACGATTTCACCGTGAAGGTGCAGTTGCCCACCAAGCTCTCCGGAGAAGAGCGGGAGCTCCTGGAGCAGCTTGCCGGACACCACAGCCGCAAGGGCCAGCACAAGAGCGGGCTCTTCGGTGGGTTGTTCGGGGGCGGATGAGCCAACCCACCCCCGAGGCCTGCCTGGATCTGCGGGGCACCCCCTGCCCCCTCAATTACGTGCGCAGCCGCCTGGCCCTAGAGCGGCTCCCCATGGGCGGCTGGCTCCAGGTGGATCTGGATGCGGGAGAACCCGAGGAGATGGTTGCGGAGGGCCTGCGGGGCGAGGGTCACCAGGTGGTGCAGGGCCAGGCCCTGGCCCCCACGGCCGTGCGTTTGCTGATCCAGCGCGGTGGGTGAAGCGGGCCGGGTGGTGGCCCTTGAGGCCAACTTCTGCCGCGTGCAGCTGGATTCCCCCGGTCCGGTGGGCCAGGATCAGCTTCTGTGCACGGCCAGGGCCCGTCTGGCCAAGGGTGGCCTGGCGATCTGCGTGGGGGATCGGGTGGAAGTCGAGGAGATCGACCTTGCACTCCAGCGGGGTGTGGTGGTGCGGTGCAGCCCCCGCCGCTCCCTGTTGTCCAGGCCGGCGGTTGCCAATGTGGACCGGGTGGTGGTGGTGGCGTCCCTGAAGGATCCGGATCCCGACCCTCTGCAGATCACCCGCTTCCTGGTGAGTGCCGAGCAGCTGGCCCTGCCCGTGGAGCTGGTGCTCTCCAAGGCGGATGGGCTGCCGGAGAGCTGGCTTCACACCTGGTGCCAGCGGGTGGAGCGCTGGGGCTACACCCCCCTGCCGGTGTCCACCCATACGGGGACTGGTCTTGAGGCCCTGGCCCGGCGCCTGGCGGAACCGGGCATCGCCGTGCTCTGTGGACCCTCCGGGGTGGGAAAGAGCAGCCTGCTCAATGCCCTTGTGCCTGGGCTGGCCCTGCGGGTGGCCCCCGTTTCGGGGCGCCTGCGGCGTGGGCGGCACACCACCCGCCATGTGGAGCTGTTTCCCCTTCCCGGCGCCGCCGGTGCCCTGCTGGCCGATACCCCGGGCTTCAACCGTCCGGCCCTGCCTCGGAGCGCTGCGGAGCTGGTGCGTTGCTTTCCTGAGTTGCGGGAACTGGCCAGCCAGCCCTGCCGTTTCGCGGATTGCCGCCACAACGGTGAGGCCGGCTGTGTCCTCGGAGAGGACTGGCCCCGCCATGACCTCTACCGGCAATGCCTGCTGGAGGTGGAGTCCATGGGGGCGCTCCAGGCCACTGGCCGGTCCAAGGAAACCCGGCTTCGGCGGGCCTCAAGGCGCCGGCGGGATCTCCATCTGCAGGGATCCCTCAGCCCCCCAGGCCTGGAAGATTGAGCTCCAATCCTCCGGTAAGGGTGTCCATGCGTTCCCGCATGGTGTTGGTTGACAGGTCGTAGGCGGACCTGAGGGCTTCAAACACGGCGGCCTCCACCACGGCCTGGCCCTCGCCCAGCAGGGTGGGATCCAGTTGCACCTTCAGGGGCAGCTGGTTGCCCGAGAGCCACACGCTGGCCCGCCCATCGGCGCTTTTGCCCTCCAGCTCCATGGCATCGAGCTCCTCCTGCAGTTTCTGGGCGTCCTGCTGGATCTGTTGGGCCTTGCGGAAGGCTTCGGTCAGCTGTCCGAAGTTGGGAAGACCAAAGCCAGCCATGGCGCTTGTGCGGAGGAAGGGGACGTCCCGTCAGGGTAGGTCCCCTGGGGACCCGTCCTCGAAGCCCAGACGCTTGACTTCCGGATGCAGGGCGATGCCGTGAGCCTGCCGCACCCTCTCCTGCACCATCTCGATCAAGCGGTCGATGTCGCTGGCGCGGGCCGTGCCGAGGTTCACGATGAAATTGGCGTGCAGGGGGGACACCTGGGCATCACCCACCTGCAGCCCCTTGAGCCCCAGCCCCTCGATCAAGCGGCCTGCCTTTTCCGGTTCGGGGTTGCGGAACACGCTGCCGCAGCTGGGCTGCTGGTAGGGCTGGGTGCTGGTGCGGCTCTGCAGATTGGCGCTGGTGCGGGCCGTCACGGCGGCGGGATCGTGGCCTGGCTCCAGCCGGAACCGGGCGGTCAGCACCAGCAGGGGCTCCTCCTGCAACCGGCTGTGGCGATAGGCGTAGTCGAGCTCGCTCGCCAGAAGGGTGAAGGGAGCCGTAGGCCGTGCAGGATCGATCACCCGCACCGAGTGCAGCCACTCCGCCGTGCATCCGCCCTGGGCCCCGGCATTCATCACCACCGCCCCCCCCACCGTTCCAGGGATGCCCACGCTCCATTCCAGGCCCCTCAGGCCCGCACGGGCCACTTTGCGGGCCAAGGTCGGGATGGGCTCCCCGGCCTCGGCCTCCACCCAGCCCTCTGAGGCCTCCACCACGCTCCCCTGAAGTCGGCGGCTGCAGAGGGTGAGGCCTGGGAGCCCCCCGTCGGCGATCAGCAGGTTGGAGCCGGCGCCGATGCAGCGAAACGGGAGGCGCTCCACCACGGCCCAGGAGGCCTGTTCGATCAACTCAGGTGCGCTGCCTGGTTCGGCGAACCATTCGGCAGGTCCGCCCACCCGCCAGGTGGTGAACTCGCGCAGGCTCACCCCCTGCCTCACGGCGCCGGGGGGGGCAGTCATGGCCGCCATTCAGTGCACCAGGGCGGCTGGGCGCCCTGGATCGCCGTGGGCGCTCAATCTGTCCCAGAGGCTGTTCACATCCCCGGCGCCCATGGCCAGCACCAGATCGCCTGGTTTGCTGAGGGCCACCACCTGATCGGTGAGCTGGTCGAGGTTGGCGGCAGCCTGCACGGGAATGGATGGGTCGATGGCCTGCACTGCCGCCGCCAGAGCATCGCTGGAAATCCCGGGGAGGGGTGCCTCCCCGGCGCTGTAGAGGGGCGCCACGATCACCCTGTCGGCCAGGGCGAGGGCTTCCGCGAATTCGCTGAGAAACTGGGCGGTGCGGCTGTAGCGATGGGGCTGAAAGACTGCCAGCACAGAGCGAGGCTGGGAGGGGAGCGGACTTCTCCCGCTGTCCACCATCAGTCGGGCCATCGCCAGGGTGGCGGCCACCTCGCTGGGGTGGTGGGCGTAGTCATCCACCACGATGCGCTCCTGCCAGAGCCCCCGGCAGTCGAAGCGTCGACCAGGGGCCCGCAGGTTGCCGATGGCCCGCCGGAGGTCGGCGAAGGGCACGCCCTCCCGGCGGCAGGCCGCCAGCGCGCCGACGACGTTGCTGAGGTTGTGGCGTCCGGGGAGGGGAACCTCCAGGGTGCCGATCTCTTCGCCCCGCTCGTAATAGGTCGCTGTGGTGCCGTCCCCCCGCTCGCTGGTGGCCAGGGCTGTGTAGTCGGCACTGTCGGAATCCTCGATCGACCACCAGGCATCCGCCTGGAAGTGTTCCCGCAGGATGGGGCAGTCCCGGTTGGCCAGAAGGGCGCCGCTGCCATCACTGAAACGCCTGAGGGTATCGATCAGAGTCTGCAGATCGGGGTAATGGTCCGTGTGATCGAGCTCGATGTTGGTGAGCAGGGCCAGTGTGGGGCTGAACTTCACCAGGGAGCCGTCGGATTCGTCGGCTTCCGCCACCAGCAGGCGCCCGGATCCCTGGCGGCCATTGCTGCCGAAGGCGGGCACGATCCCTCCGATCACGGCTGTCGGATCCTCCCCGGTGGCGTCCAGCAGGGTGGCGATCAGGGTGCTGGTGGTGGTTTTCCCGTGGCTGCCGGCCACGGCGATGGAGGATTGGGTGTTAATCAGTGCGGCCAGAACATCGGAGCGATGGCAGAGGGTGAGCCCTTGCCGGCGGGCTTCGGCCACCTCCGGATTCGTGTCCCGCACGGCTGAACTCAGCACCACCAGTGGAGCCGGTCCGCCGTCGGTCAGAAGGCTCTCAATGGTGGCCTCGCTTTGCTGTGGAAACACCCTCACCCCCAGGTCCGCCAGCCGGCTCAGAACGGCGGAGGGTTTCGGATCAGAGCCACTCACGGCGAAGCCCCGCTCTACGAGGATTCCGGCCAGGGCCGACATGCCGATGCCACCAACCCCGATGAAGTGGAGGGGCCGATTGCGATCCAGCAGAGGGTCCAAGGGCGTCACCGACATCCAGCCGAAAATAGGGCGGAACGCTCCGGCGTGCTCCCCCTCCTCCTTTACGAGTTGCTTCGCATCGCACCCTTTCCCGGGGGGCGCTGCCATGGAGGGGACAGGGGCGAAACTGATTTCTGTATGATCGGCAGCCGAAATCCCCTTGCCAGCGGTCCTGCCGCTTCCTGCCATGGCCTTGCGCGTTGCGATCAATGGATTCGGCCGGATTGGGCGCAACTTCACGCGCTGTTGGCTGAGCCGGGGTGCGAACACCGGCATCGAGCTGGTGGGCATCAATGGCTCCGGTGACACCTCCACCAATGCCCACCTGCTCAAGTACGACTCAATGCTGGGACCCCTGCGGGGCGTCGATGTCGCGACCACGGACAACTCCATCATCCTCAACGGAAAGGAGATCAAGGTCTTCTACGACCGCAATCCCGCCAACCTTCCATGGAAGGAGTGGGGCGTCGATCTGGTGATCGAATCCACCGGTGTGTTCAACGATGATGTGGGCGCCAGCAAGCATTTCGAGGCCGGTGCCAAGAAAGTGATCCTCACCGCCCCTGGCAAGGGGGCCAAGGTCGGCACATTCGTGGTGGGCGTGAATGCGGATCAATACCGCCACGAAGACTGGGACATCCTTAGCAATGCCAGCTGCACCACCAACTGCATGGCTCCGGTTGTCAAGGTGCTCGATCAGGCCTTCGGCATCGTCAAGGGCACGATGACCACCACCCACAGCTACACGGGTGACCAGCGCATCCTCGACGCTTCCCACCGCGACCTGCGCCGCGCCCGTGCCGCCGCCGTGAACATCGTGCCCACCAGCACCGGTGCTGCCAAGGCCGTTGCCCTGGTGTACCCGCCGGTGAAGGGCAAGCTGAGCGGCATCGCCCTGCGCGTTCCCACCCCCAACGTGTCGGTGGTGGACATGGTGCTGGAGCTCAGCCGCGACACCACCAAGGAGGAAGTGAACGGTGTGCTCAAGGCCGCTTCCGAGAACGGCATGAAGGGCATCATCAAGTACACCGATCTGCCCCTGGTATCGAGCGATCACGCCGGTACGGACGAGAGCACCATCGTTGATTCCGATCTCACCCTGGTGATGGGCGGCAACATGGTGAAGGTGATCTGCTGGTACGACAACGAGTGGGGCTACAGCCAGCGCGTTGTCGATCTGGCCGAGATCGTGGCGAAGAACTGGAAGTGAGGCCTGCGTTGGTTTTGGGGATGTCCCGCACTGCGTGATACCCGGACCAGCCCACGTCTCAATGGTTCCGGCCTGGCAACCGACAGCCTGGTCCTCTGCGATCAGCTCACCTGTCTGCTGGTGAGCCTGCTGGGGGAGCCGTTCGGGCAGCTCGAGGCAGGTTGGCTGGCTCAGCTGAGGCAGCGCGGCGCCCTGGCTCTCGGGCTGAGGCCCAGCGGCCTGCGCCCCGGCGGCGGCTGACATCCCTGACCCGTGCGGCCAGCCAGCGCTGCAGCTCGGCTGGCATCAGACTGCCCCCATCGCCCCACCGCCATGCCGCCCGACATTCGCTGGCAGCAGCGTTTCGCCAATTTCTGTCAGGCGCTCGATCAGCTGGAGACCTTCTTCCAGCCACCTGCGCTCAATGAGAGGGAGCGTCAGGGTCTGATCAAGGCATTTGAGTATTGCTTCGAGCTCGGCTGGAACACCCTGCGGGATCTGCTGATGGCGGAGGGCAACGCCGGCCTGATCGGTTCGCGAGACACCTTGCGGCTGGCCTTCCGGGTGGGGCTGATCGGCGATGGTGAAGGCTGGCTGGCGATGGTGCAGGACCGCAACCTCACCAGCCACACCTACAACCGCAGCACCGCTGAGCAGGTGAGCGAGCAGGTGGGGACCCGCTATCTGCCCTGTTTCCGAGAACTGCGCCAGGTGTTGAGCGAGCGCGTTCGCAACGGCCCCAGGGGGGAGGGGAATGGCTGAGCCACCCGCCACCATCGCTGCGATTCCCGGTCTGCCGCCGGAGGCCTCGGCCCGGCTGCTGGCTGTGCTGAGCGCCGAGCCCGCCGTGCAGGAGGTGTGGCTCTACGGCTCCAGAGCCATGGGCCGCCACCGCTGCGGCTCCGACATCGACCTCACCTTGGTGGCGCCTGGCCTGAGTCACCAGGCCAGGCTGCGGTTGATGGGTGCCCTCGATGATCTGTTGCTGCCCTGGAGCCTCGATCTCTCCCTGCTGCATGAGTTACCTGAACCCCTGCGTGAGCACGTGGCGCGGGTGGGGAGGCGGCTCCTACCTGGTTGATGTTCCGGCGCACACTACGGTTGCCCGTATTCCGGGCCGGAGCGGCATCCAAGCAGGGGCTGCGTTACCCCGGTCCTTGTCCTTAACCGAAGTGCTGGAAGCCGCCGATCCAGCAGGTCTCCTCTGGCCAGGGGCTGCCATCGCTCCAGCCAAGGTCTCCGGCCGGGCCCGTCTCCAACCTGCCGATCACGGTCGCTCCCGGCAGGCCCGCCAGCAGCGCCGACGCCCAGGCCGGCTCAAGGGCCAGCACCAGCTCAAAGTCCTCACCCCCGCTGAGGCACCAAGCCTCTGCCTGCGGCTGGCCCGCCATGGCCGGATCCAGCGGCAAGGCACTGTGATCAAGCCTGACGGCGCAGCCGCTGGTGCTGGCAATCGCCGCCACGGCTGCTGCCAGGCCATCGCTGCTGTCACAGCCCCCCACCCGCCAGTCCAAGCCGTTCGGGCGGCTGCTGATCAGGGCCTCCACCGCATCGAAGCGGGGCCGCGGCCGCTGGTGGGCCCCGATGGCCCGTTGCCGGAGCCTGGGCGGGAGGCTCCCCGCCGGGGCCCCTGCTGGCTCCTGCAGGAGTGCCAGCCCAAGTCGGCTCAGGCCGTGCGGCCCTGTGCACACCAGCAGGTCCCCTGGGTGTCCATCCTGTCTGCGGATCGGCCCGCCGCAAGCAGCCCCTGGCACTGGCTTCCCCAGCCTGCCAATCGCTGTCACCGCGAGCATCCGCTGCTCCCCCCCGCTGCAATCTCCCCCCAGGATCTCGCCGCCATAGGTGTGCAGGGCTTGCTGCACCCCTCCGTAGACCCCCTCCACCCACGCCCAGGGGGTCGATCCGGGAGCCACCAGGCCCACCGTGAGGCCCACCACGTCGGTGCAGCCCATGGCAGCCAGGTCGGACAGATTGGCCACAGCCGCCCGCCAGCCGGTGTCGATCGGGCTTGTGGTGCGGTCGCTGAAATGCACCCCCTCCACGAGCACATCGGTGTTGATCACCAGAGATCCCCCCACGCCGCCATCCAGCCGCAGGGGCAGGAGTGCCGCATCATCGGCGAACTGGCCCGGGGGCGCGAACGCCCCGAGCCGGCTGATCAGCTCCCATTCCCCCAGCTCGGCCAGGGTGGGCCCGTCAGCCATGGGGGCTGAGGTTGTCGGCCCCTTCGATCACCCTGGCGCTCACGATTTGATCATCCGCCGTGAGTCCGTTCAGCACATCCCTCCCCTCCACCACATAGCCGAAGGCGGCGTAGCGCCCGTCAATCAGATTGAGGCCGGCGGGAGTCAGCTCCGGTTCAGAGAGGAAGAGGAAGAACTGGGAACTGCCGTCATCCAGGGCTCCATCCGAGTGGGCCCAGCCCAGGGTGCCCTTGGCGTTGAAGGGCAACACGGGCTCGGCCTTGTAGAGGCCGAGGTCTTCAAAGGTCTGGTTGTAGTAGGGCATCACCTGGTCGGGCACCCGGATCTCCAGGGGCACGTGCCGCTCAGTCTTGGTGGCTGGATCAATGAAGCCATCGGCGGGCCCTTCAGGATCACCGGTCTGGAGCACGTAGAAGTCTTCCGCTCGGTTGAAGGGCAGGCCTTCGTAGAAGCCCCGCTTCACGAGATCCACGAAGGCGCCGGCGGTCAGCGGGGCGTTGTAGCCATCCACCACGGCCACCAGAGTGCCCTTATTGGTGCGGAGTTCCACCGTGGCGCGCCCCAGCAGCCTGGGCAGTTGATCGAACGCTGCGGGGATCGCAAAGGGGAATGGCCCCACGAGCAACGCCTCGGCGGAGCCGATGTCGCTCAGGGCGGAGCGCCGGGCGGTGAGAAAGCGGTCACGGTCCTGGCTTTCGGCGGCTTCCGCCAGATCCTGCAGATGGTCCCCAAGGCTGGTCAGCTGGCCCTCGGCCACGTCGCGCTGCTCCGCGGGAAAGGCCGCAAGAATTTTTTCCTTGCTGCTGGTGAGCAGCGACTGGGTGCGCCGCACCGCTGAGGTGAGAGCGTTCCAGCGCTTGGAGCGCAGGTCGTCGCTGGTGGCTTCCAGCCGGTGTTGCAAATCTTGCAGATTGGGCTGATCCATCGGCAGCGCATTGCGCAGCAAGGCCTCGGGATCGGTGACGGCATTCCCTTTCGGCAGGTAGGCCCAGGCCGGGGGTGGGGCTGCAGGCAGCAGGGTGAGCACCAAGGCCAGAAGCCCGCTGAGCACCCCCGCCAGACGCCTGGAGGGTCGATTGGGCCAGAAGGATCCAGACACCATGCCTGTCCAGTTGCTGAACGGACTTTGGCACAGCTCATCCTGGGAACGGCGGCCCGTCTTCCGGCGATGGACCCGCCTGGGCAGGTAGCCAGACGTACAATCCGCCGAACCGTGGCGCCGCCATGATTTCGAGCAACGACTTTCGTACGGGCTCCTCAATAGAGCTCGATGGTCAGGTCTGGCGCGTCGTCGAGTTTCTCCATGTCAAGCCGGGGAAGGGATCTGCCTTCGTGCGCACCAAGCTGAAGGCGGTGCAATCCGGCAACGTGGTGGAGCGCACCTTCCGTGCCGGGGAAACCGTTCCCCAGGCACTCCTGGAGAAGGCCACCCTGCAGCACACCTATATGGAGGGCGATAGTTACGTCTTCATGGATATGGGGACATACGAGGAAACCCGTCTCACCGCTGATCAGATCGGCTCCCAACGCAAATATCTCAAGGAGGGGATGGAGGTGATGGTTCTCACCCACAACGGCAAACCGCTTGAGGTGGAGCTGCCCAACTCCGTGGTCCTGGAGATCACCCAAACCGATCCAGGCGTCAAAGGCGACACGGCAACGGGTGGCACCAAGCCGGCCATCCTGGAGACCGGCGCCCAGGTGATGGTTCCCCTCTTCATCTCCATCGGCGACAAGATCAAGGTGGATACCCGTAGCGATTCCTATCTGGGTCGGGAGTCCTGATGGCCATGCATCTCGACCACGAGCAACTGCGCGATCTGCTGGAGCAGCTCAGCAAGAGCGATATCCAGGAGTTTCGCCTGGAAGGCGAGGATTTCCGCCTGGAAGTGCGCCGCAACCTTCCGGTGATGCCCTCGTCGCCCGCCCCCATGGTTGCGGCACCGGCTGCCCTCTCCGCTCTTCAGGAGTCGGTCGCCGCCCCACCCCCACCTCCGGCAACCGCCGCAAGCCGCAGCGATCTGCAGGCGATCACGGCTCCGATGGTCGGCACCTTCTATCGCTCCCCTGCCCCCGGGGAATCCCCATTCGTGGAACTGGGCACCCGTATCAAGGCCGGCCAGACCGTCTGCATTCTCGAGGCCATGAAGCTGATGAACGAGCTGGAGGCTGAGGTGGCCGGAGAGGTGGTGGAGATCCTGGTGGAGAACGGCACCCCTGTGGAATTCGGGCAGGTGCTGATGCGCATCCGCCCCTAGATCAACCCAGCTCCCAGGCCGTTTCCAGTGCGGCGGCCATGCTCATGCTGCGGGCGATGCCCCGCCCGGCGATCCCAAAGGCTGTGCCATGGTCTGGGGAGGTGCGCAGGAATGGCAGCCCGAGGGTGGTGTTCACGGCCCGTTCGAAGGCCAGAAGCTTCACAGGAATCAACCCCTGGTCGTGATAAAGCGCCAGAAATCCATCAGGTCCGCTCTCATTCTGCTGCCAGGCCCGGCCCGCCTCCAGCCAGCAGGTGTCCGGCGGCAGGGGGCCCTCCAGCCGCACCTCGGGATGGTTGGACTGCCAGCTCTTGAGGCAGCTCTCCAGCCAGATCTGCTCCTCCAGCCCAAGGGCGCCTGATTCCCCCGCATGGGGGTTCAGACCTGCCACCACCAGATGGGGGTGGGCATGGAAACGGCGGCAGAATGCCAGCAGGCGGTCCAGCTGCAGCGTCACCAGCTCCGGGTTTAGGGCCCCCGGCACCTGGGCCAGGGGGATGTGGGTGGTGGCCAGCAGGGTGTTGAACCGCCAGCCTCCCTGGCTCGGCCGGGCGGTGAACAGCATGGAGGCCTGCCGGATCCCGCAGAGTTCTGCCAGCCGTTCCGTCTGGCCCGGATAGGGATGGCCCGCGGCATGCCAAGCCGCCTTGGCGATCGGGGCGGTCACCAGAGCCCGCCCGGCCCCTGAATGCACGAGCTCAAAGGCCCGACTGAGCCAGGTGAAACTCGCCGCCCCGCTGGCGGCCGAGCCCACTCCGGGGGTCACCGTTGCCTCCAGGGGCGCATCCACCACCAGAAGGTCCGCCGGATCAGCCAGGGGGGCGTCACTGCAGTGCCGCAGGTTCCCATAGGTGCGCTCCAGCCACTGCCGGCAGCCCACGATCATCACGGGCCTGCCGGCCGCCTCCGGCTGGGCCAGGGCTTTCAGCACCACTTCTGGGCCAATGCCCGCAGGGTCACCCAGGGCGATGACAAGGGGGGTGGAGCTGGGGTTCGATAGGGGAGTTCCTTGAGAAGCGGCACCCATGATCCGGTGGTTGCTGGTGGGGCTGTTGCTGCTGGGTCTTGGACGCGGTCTGCAGAAGGGCTGGCTGCAGATTGACGGGCGTCGGATGGGTCAGGATCTCAACCTGCCATTTCTTGGGGGCTCTCAGTCTGGCGCCCAGTCCGGCGCGCAGCCGTCCCGGTAGCCCTCCCGGTAACTGGGGTAGCGCAGGCGGTAGCCCAGCCGATCACGCAGCAGGCGGCTGTCGGCACGACGGTTCTCCATCCAGAAGCTACGGGCCATGGGGCTCATGCTCTCGGCAATCTCGGAGAAGCGCTCTACCGGCGGCAGCTTGCAGCCCAGAAGGTGGGCGGCATAGCCGAGGGTTTCGCTGGAGGGACAGGGCTCCCCATCTGCCAGGTTGAGAGTGGAGGGGCGATCGCCTGCCGGCAGGGCCAGGCAATGGAGGAGGGCTCCCACGATGTCAGCCACATGAATGCGGGAGAACACCTGACCTGGCTTGTGAATGAGCCGTGCCCGCCCTTCCTTCAGGCTTGGAAAGGGACTGCGGCTGGGTCCGTAGATCGCCGGCAGGCGGAACACCTGCACCGGCAGGCCGCTTCCATGCCAGGCCTGCTCGCAGAGCAGGCGGGCCTGGCTGCGCCCAGGGGCAGGATGAGGCTGGCTGGTCTCGTCCACCCAGCGGCCGTCGTGGTTGCCGTAGACGCCGGTGGTGGAGAGCACCCCCACCCAGCTGGGGGGGACCTCCAGGCCAAGGGAGCGGAGGTGGGGGAGCGCAGGGTCCGTGCCTGTCTCGTTCGGTGGGATCGTCACCAGCACATGGGTCGTGCCGGTGAGGTCCGAAGCCCGTGGAACCACTCCTGCGGCGACATCGAATCGCAGCCAGTGCTCCGCCCCCAGCTCTGCCGGAGGGAGAGGTTGGCGGTGGGTGAGGGTCACCGGCACCCCCAGCTCTTGCAGGGCCGAAGCAAATCGCACGCCCGTGTAGCCCCCTCCGTAGATGAGCATCCGGCCGATGGCCGCCCCATTGACACGTTCCATCACCCGCAGTACACTTGTACTATCAAGCGGGCCACTCGTTCCATCGCTTGTCTTTCCCCTCACCATCTTTTCCATTGCTGTCGTTTCTTCCGGCGTTGCTCCATGTCCATGTTGCTCTCCCCCACCCTTTTCCCCTCGACTCTGCTGAGGTCACCGGTCACTCTGGCCCCTTCGGGTTCCCTGCTTCCTGCGGCCCACGCTGGCGCCCGCTGGCCATCCCCCGGAGCGCGGCGGGTGCGTGCCGCAGCGGTGGGGAGCTCGCCTCAGCGGCGAGTGGGGGATAGCGGTTCAGCCGTCCCTTTTCTGCTGGCTTCCGTGCTGGTGGCCGTGGCCCTGCTCCTGGCTCCGGAGCGTCCCCATGATCAGGAGGCCATCTGCCACCGCCACAGTGGAGAGGTCGCCTGCCGGGTCTGGTGAGGCTGGGCTTTCTCCCCGGCCTGATCCACTTCCCCGCAAGGTCCCAGGCTGCTCCATGCCAGGAGCCGCTGCGCGAGGCGTAGATCACCATCGGTCCAGGCTCTCAGAGCCATCGCGCGGCGGGGGTCGTAGAAGACTTGATGGCGATACCAATGAAAAGCCTCGCTATCTCCCTTGCTGCCATTGCAGCTCAGGCAGGCTGGCACACAGTTCTCAGTGATGCTCAGGCCGCCATGGCTCAGAGGTCTGACATGGTCGATGGACTGGGAGGGAAGGCCGCAGTAGAGACAGCGACGACCCGTGAGGTGATGCAGGGAGCGACGCCAGCGGCGAGCGTGGGTTTTGGGGCAGAGATCTTCCAGGAAAACACCATCCCTGGCCAGCATGCAGATGCCTCGATTGGCGTGAAGTTTGCCCTTGCCATTTCATCTGACAATGTGTCGGTGACTGCTGTTTTTCGGTTTGCTGACCCGTCCGGGCACAGCTCTGCAGATGCGCCTGGGGGCCTCCGGTCTGATCGAGGTGGTCTCCCCTTTCGATGCGGTCACCTTTGCCCAGCTCGCTTCCATTCGTCCGGCGGGCCGCTGGATGGCTGCCCGCCACTGCTGGCAGTTTCCTCTTGAAGCGGCTGGTGTGCTGCGGCAGACCCTGCAGGGGCGTTTCCCCCTCACCTCTGAGCTGCAGCAGTGGTGCGACTGGCTGGATCACCCCCTGCCTCCCCTGCCGGCCCATCGGGAGCTGGTGGCCGCGGCCGCCTTACACCAGCCATTCCAGGATGGTCGCACCCTCTTCGCCCACCAGCGGGCCGGAGCCCGCTGGTTGCTCGCTCGTCGAGGGGCCGTGCTTGCGGATGCCATGGGCCTGGGCAAAACCCTCACGGCGCTGGCTGCTGCCCGGGCGATGGTGCGCCTCGCCGACTGCCGGATTGTGGTGGTGGCTCCGGTTGGCTTGCATCAGCACTGGCGTCAGGAAGCCCTTTCGATGGGTCTGTCTCTGGAGTTGCACAGCTGGGCCCGTCTGCCAGGAGAGCTGCCCCCCGCTGGTTGTGTGCTTGTGGCCGATGAGGCCCATTTCGCTCAGAACCTGTCTGCCAGAAGGACCCAGGGCTTTCTGAGGCTTGCCCGTCATCCACGGCTGCGGGCAGCCTGGTTGCTCACCGGCACCCCGATGAAGAATGGTCGCCCGGCCCAGCTCTTCCCCCTGCTGGCGGCCATCGGCCACCCCCTGGCTGCGGATCAGCGGGGCTTCGAAGAGCGCTATTGCCAGGGTCACTGGCGAGAGCAGCGGGGTTCCCGCCACTGGGAGGCCAGGGGGGCCACCCGGTTGGCTGAGTTGCACCGTCTGGTGCGGCCTCTGGTGCTGCTTCGAACCAAGCAGCAGTGCCTCGACCTTCCACCTAAGCACCGCCTCACCCATCCCGTGGTTCTGCCGCCGCCCCAGGCCGACACCTTCCAAGAGCTCCTGCAGCAGGCCGTGAGCGACTATCGCCGCAGGGCAGATCAGGGGCTGGTGCGCAGTGACGCCGAGACCCTCGCGGTGTTCACCGCCCTGCGTCAGATCGGTTCCCAGGCGAAGGTGGGCCAGGTGGTGTCCCTGGTGGCCGAGCTCAGCAACCAGGGCGAAGCGGTGGTGGTGTTCACCGCCTTTGTCGGCACGGCTTGGTTCCTTGAGGAAGGCCTCCTGCGGCTGGGTCAGCGGCCCGTGGTACTCACCGGTGCCGTTCCCCCAGCCAGGCGGCAGACCCTGGTGGATGCTTTCCAGGAGGGGAGCCACCAGGTGCTGATCGCCACCTTTGGAACCGGGGGGTTGGGCTTCACCCTCCATCGCGCTCGCCATGTGGTGCTGGTGGAGCGGCCCTGGACCCCAGGTGAGGCTGAACAGGCCGAGGACCGCTGTCACCGCATTGGCATGGGCGCAAGTCTCACCAGTCATTGGCTGCAGCTTGGTGCGGCGGATCTTCTGGTGGATGAGCTTCTCGCCAGCAAGTCAGCCCGGATCTCCGAGGTCTTCACCCCAGCCCGTGCCCGCTTCCGTCGGGAATTCCCCCAACGGGTGCGTCATTGGCTCGAGCGTTGCTGAGCCGGCTCCGGCCGGGGCTGACAGCTGGCCAGTCGAAGCTTCAGGTCCTGCCGCAGGAGGTCATCCACTATCCCCGGCCTGGCTTGCCTGGCAAGCGCAGCGGCCCGCACGATGTCCCTGCAGGCTGAGCGGTTGTCCTGATTGAGGGTGTGCAGCAGGAAGCGCTCATTCAGGGGGAAGGGGTCGCGGGGGAATGCCGCCACCACGGCATCGCAGCGGGCGATGGCGGCCTTGAGCTCCTTCATGTCCAGCCCCCGCAGGCAGTCCTCTCGGCTGAGCTTCGGTTTGGGGAGGGGTTCCTCGGCGCAGCCCCATAGACCAGCCAGGGCCATCAGGATCAGGGGAACCAGGAGAACTCCCCCGGGTGTTCCCTGCGGCAGCTGGTGTCCCGGTGCGTTGTGTTGCTTGCTGGGCTCAGTTGCCGTACCGCTCACTGCGTGTCATGCCACCTTGACCAGCTTGACTGCTGGGCTGCACGGGCAGTGTGGTCGGGCCGTCACTCGGCGGGGTGGCTGGGGTGTCCGTCACCGTGGACACCCTGGCGCTGTAGAGATCCCCCAGGTAGCGGCCGCAGTTCGGGAAGGTGTTCGGGTTCTGCACCACCGCTTCCGTGATCATCACGGCGGCGTGGGTGGGGGAGGTCTTGAACATGCTCGCGCTCTGGCGCTTGATCAGGGAATAGGCCGCTGCCCAGCTCACCTCATGGCTGTTGCCGTTGCTGCGCATATAGCAGTACACCTGAGCTCCCTTCGCGCCGGGGGATTCCTGCGCCTGGGCGCTGGCTCCGGAGGGGATTCCCGCCCACCCCAAGCCGAAGGCCATGGCCAGAAGGGGGGGGCCAAGCCAGAGCGGCCGGAGAAACCTGGAGACCATGGCGGTGGGAAAAATTGGGACTAAAACTATCGAGTCCAGGGGATCTGTCCAGGGCGCAGCTTCAGCCCCCAGGGGGCAGCCACGGACCTGTTCCCGGGGCCACCAGCCTCACCAAGAGAGGGAGCACCAGGAGCACCGTGATCAGGCGCAGGGCATGCAGGGCTGCCACGGCGGCGCCCACTCCGAATTCCGCTCCCACCAGGCTCATGCCACTGATGCCCCCCGGCGCAGCCCCAAGGAGCGCCACCACAGGATCGATCCCCAGGAGGCGGCTGCACCAGAGGCCCACCACCATACCCGTGAGCACGAGCGTCAGGGTGATCAGCAGGGCAGGGCGCCACAGAAGCCTCAGTTCCTGCACGGTGCCGCTGGTGAGGGTGGTGCCGATCACCGTGCCGATGGCGATTTCCAGAAGGGTGCGGGTTCCTGCGGGCCATTGGGCGATCTCCACGCGCCCGCTCATGCTCAGAAGCCCTGCACCGAGAAGGGCTCCCGCCAGTGGCGCGGCAGGGATCTCGGTGCGCAGGGCCAGAAGGCCTGCAGCACAACCCGCACAGGCATAGAGCAGCAACGGCCAGAGGAGAGTCATGCATTTCAAGGGTGTGCAACGGCAAGTCTGCTGCTGCTGGCCTGGGCCTGCTTGAGGATCGGCAGGTTGTGTGTTGTCATTCGCCCATGGCTGCTGGCGCTTCATGAACACCGCATCGGTCTCCTTCCGCATCACCAGACATGCGGAAGATCTGGCTCACACGATTCACGCCCTGTCCCAGCGCGTGATCCATCTGGAACAACGAATTGCCTTTCTGGAAGACCACCTCTCCACACCCGTCGAGGAGGACCAGATCTCCTCAGAACAAGAGGCCAGCCTCACCAAGGTGGAGCAACTTCTGCAGGATTGTCGGGAGCTCCTTGCTGTGGATCCCCTTCATGCTGCTGATCATCAGGAGCAGTTTGCTTGCGAGATGGGCGCACCCTCTCCGCTGATCGGGGAAGGGGAGGAGCAGGGTTTGGCGCCTTTCGGGGAGCTGGATGCTGTGGCTTGAGGTGGTACGGGGCTGGACCCACTGGTGCCGGGTGTCACAATGGAAAGAAAGTGACCATGTCTTTCCCTACATCCCATCCAGCCTGCACCGCGGCCAATCAGGCCACACGCCCGATCGGGGGCACCCCCACCAGGCCGGTTCAGCCTCACCCACTGCCGATTGAAGGGGAACATCAGCTGGAAAAGCTTCAGTTTGCCCTGGCCATTGCGCTCACCCGGGGGGATTCTCAGCGCTCCATCCAGCTTCGTGAGGAGATCGCCAGGTTGGGTGAGAATCGTGAAGAGCCCGGCACCTGACCCTCTGTTCTGAGCGTCATTTCAATTCGGGGCAGGCAAGGCTGAGGCTGCATTTTTTGTGCGGCCGAGTTAGAATAAAGCAGACCTTAGTCAAGGATTGTCAGAGGTCGTTCTGCCAATCCACACACATTCGGTCGCCAACATCAATTACCGCGACCACACCGTTCCATGGCCGCTCTCAGTTCAGCGAAAGCTCCCCACTCCCACCAGTTCGTTCATCCGTCTTCAGCTTCTACGGAATCTGCGGATCGTCATCACCTGTTGCACAGAGCTGAGGATTGCGAGCGTCAGGCCAGGCAGCACGCTGATTCCGGAGACCTCACCACGGCGGCCCGTCTCATCCTCCAGGGATTGGACTGGGAGAGGAGGGCTGGTGGTCTTGGTCCCCAGGTGTTGCAGCTGATCAAGCCCCGTTGACTCCTGGAGGCAGGATCGAGGGGCTGCCGTGATGCCCATGCACCCAGCCCACCGCCACCGCGAGCGCCACAACACCCATCGGGTCGGCTGGCTCAGGGCCATGGTGCTCGGTGCGAACGACGGAACCATTTCCGTGGCCAGCCTGGTGGTGGGGATCGCTGCCTCCGGGGCTGCCAGGCCAGCCATCCTCCTCTCTGGTCTGGCTGCCACGGTGGCCGGTGCCGCATCGATGGCAGCCGGGGAGTTCGTCTCCGTCCAGAGTCAGGCCGATACTGAGGAAGCGGATCTGGCTCGGGAACGCCAGGAACTGGTGGCCAATCCCTCCGGAGAACTGGACGAACTTACCGGCATCTATATGGAGCGGGGCCTTCCAAGAGACCTGGCCCGCCTTGTGGCGGAACAGCTCACCCTGCACGACGCCCTGGGAGCCCATGCCCGTGATGAACTGGGAATCACCGAAGCCCTGCGGGCCCGGCCGATTCAGGCGGCCCTGGCTTCCGCGGGCAGCTTCTGCCTAGGGGCCCTGTTCCCAGTGTTGATGATCCTGCTCTCGCCCCAAGGCCAAATCGCCCAGGTCACAGCTGGGGTGGCCTTGCTCGTGCTCACCGGCCTTGGTGCCCTGGCCGCCCACGCCGGTGGAGCCCCCATTGCTCGTGGCGCTGGCCGAATGCTCATCTGGGGCGCCCTTGCTCTTGGGCTCACCGCGCTGGTGGGCCGCCTGTTTGGTGCGGTGGTGTGACCAGTCGTCCATGACTAGTCCATGGCCCTGCATTCTCTGGCAGTAATCGGCCGATCAGCTGTTGCCATGCTTGGTAGACCGGCCTGTGGGCCTCACCTTTCAGCCGCAGTGCACTTCCAGCATGCGATCAAAGCATGTGAGGCAAAATGATCGACGGGGTTTTGTTTTTAGCCTTGGGCTGAAAGCGGGTGACCGGACTCGAACCGGCGACGTTCAGCTTGGGAAGCTGACATTCTACCACTGAATTACACCCGCAATTGAATAGCTTATCTCTCATGTACCATTCATACTTTAGCCGGTCGGCGCTCGTTCTCTCTCCATCTGCGGGGAAAGGCGATGCGTTTACGCGCTACCTACCTTTCCCTTCGCTGTTGCCCTCAGGGCTTGGCGGCAGCTGGCTCGGGGCAATCGACCTCGGCGGTTAGGGCCTGGCGGGCCGTGATCACAGGGGCGGCCTTGGCCTTCAGCAGATTGGCCGCCTGCTCCAGGGTGAGCCCCTTGTTTTGTGCCACCTTCTGCACTTCGCCGCGGAAGGTTCGCAGCTGGGTTTTGAATGCCTTGAGCCGCAGATTTTCGAGTTGCTCCTGGGAGGCCTCCAGGTTGGTCAGTGCAGTGGCCAGAGCTTGATCGGCTTTCTTGGCTTCGCCAATCGTGGAGGTGGGTTTTAAAGCACCAACAGCCTCCATCGCTTGACCCACCTCGGCCAGTTGCGTGCAGATCAATTTTTCCGTTTTGGCTTTCTGTACCGTGAGATTTTGCTGGCAGCCACCCAGGGCAAGGGCTGATAGGGCGGCAAGGGCCAGCAGGGACTGCGAGCGTTGCATGGGTATTTGGCATCCATCAACACCATAGGGAGATGGGGCCTGGCGACCACTCCCTGGCTCGATTGGCTGTGTTGATCAGCCCGCCAATGCCGCTGCCGCAGCCGCCACCCCCGCCCCGGTGGCCGCCTTCCCAAGCCCCAGGTCCTGCAGGGTGGCCTCGATGGCTGCCACGGCTGTGAGGATGTCGCGGTCGCAGACGAAGCCCAGGTGGCCGATGCGAAAAACATGGCCCTTGAGGTGGTCCTGGCCGCCGGCCAGCAGGATGTCGAAGCGGTTCTTCACCTCCTTGCGCAGCACCTCCGCGTCGATGCCCTCCGGAGCCACGGCCGTGATGGCAGGGCTCCCATGCCCTTCGGCCGCGTACAGCGGCAGGCCGATGGCTTTCATGGCGGCGGTGGCAGCCCGTTGATGGCGGCCATGGCGGGCGAAGATTGCCTTCAGCCCTTCTTGTTCCATCATCCCCAGGGCTGCTTCCAGGGCGAAATAGAGGTTGATGGCAGGGGTGAAGGGGTTGCTGTCGGCCTTGGCGGATTTCCGGTATTTGCCAAGATCCAGATAGAACTTCGGCAGGTCGGAGCGCTCATAGGCCTCCCAGGCCTTCTCGCTCATGGCCACGAAGCTCAGGCCCGGCGGCATCATGTAGCCCTTCTGGGAGCCGGAGCCGATCACATCAATGCCCCAGTCGTCCATGGGCACATCCGTGGCCCCCAGGCTGGTCACGCAGTCGGCAATGGTGAGGGCCGTGCCATGGGCACGCACGTGCTGGGCAATGGTTTTCAGGTCGTTGATCACCCCGGTGGAGGTTTCCGAGTGGGTGAGGATCACTGCCTTGATGGCTTTCTCGCTATCGGCCTCCAGGGCGGTGCGGAAGGCTTCCGGATCGAGCGGTTGACCCCAGGGCGCCTGGATCACCTCCACCGCCAGGCCATAGGCCTTGGCCACCTTCACCCAACGCTCCCCAAACTTGCCGTTGTCGCCGCAGAGCACCCGATCCCCCTTGCTCAGCGTGTTCACGATCCCCGCCTCCATGGCGGCGGTGCCGCTGCCGGTGATCACCAGCACATCATGTTTGGTTTGGTGCAACCACTGCAGCTGCTCCGTGGTGCGCTTCACGATCTTCTGAAAATCGGCGCTGCGGTGGCCGATGGGATGGCGACCGAGGGCCTGCAGAACGGTTTCCGGCACCGGCGTCGGGCCGGGGATCATCAGGGTGAGCTTGTCCTGCATGGGCGGGGAGGGGTGGGGCGACGGGAGCCGCGAGCAATCGACCAACATAAAAAACGGTGATCCCTCCTCTGTTGACCCTTCTGTCCCCTGGTCTCCAGGGCTACACCTTGCCCGTATGGGTGGCGGCGGCGGCCCGGGCCGCCCTTGCGGCCCTGCGGTGCGAGGGCAGCCAGCCCGCCTGGGCCCTGGATCTGCTCCAGGGGGAAGGGCAGCCTCCCGTGCCTGTGCCGGTGCGGGCCGCCTCCCTGATCGGGGAGGGCTGGGCCCTGGGGGAGGCCTGCTGCGATCCGGGGGATGGCCTGGATCTCACCCGTGGCCTGCTGGTCTGGACTCTGGCCCGTTGGCAAGAGGCTCCCGGCCCGCCGGAGGAGGGCGCCGACTCCTGGCTGCAGCTGGAGCCGGGGGAAGGGGTGGGGGTGCATGCCGCCACCGGGGAAGTGTGTGTGTCGGCCTATGCCCGGGCTCTGCTGGAGGCCAATCTCCGCCCTCTGGTGCCGGAGGGCCGCCAGTTGCTGCTGAAGGTGGTGCTCCCGGAGGGTCGCGCCCTGGCGGAACGCACCAGCAATGTCGCCTTCGGGGTGGTGGAGGGCCTGGCTTTGATCGGCACCCAGGCGGAAACCCAGGCCAGCGCCAATCCCACCCAGCTGGATCGCACCCTTTCAGAGCTCAAGGCCCGGCTGGAGGTCCCCGGCTTCAGCGGGGATCTGATCCTGGTGATCGGAGAAAACGGGCTGGATCTGGCGCCGCGGCTGGGGCTGCCTGCGGATTCCCTCCTCAAGGTGGGCAACTGGCTGGGGCCGGTGCTGGTGGCCGCGGGGCAGGGGGGCGTTCGGCGTCTGCTCGTGTTCGGCTATCAGGGCAAGCTCATCAAGCTCGCGGGGGGGATCTTTCACACCCATCACCACCTGGCCGATGGCCGCGCCGAGGTGCTCACGGCCCTGGCGGCCCTGGAGGGTCTCACCGGGACCGCTCTGGAGACCCTCCACGGCGCTCCCACCGTGGAGGAAGCCCTCTCTGAGTTGCAGGCCACCGATCCGGCCCTGGCCGCTCGCCTGCGCGCTCGGCTGGCCCGCACCATCGAGCGTCGCGTGGCCGACTATCTGGAGCGCCATGGGGCGGCCGGCCCCTCCGTGGGGGCGGCGCTGTTCGATCGGCGGCGCCGGCTCTGTGCGGTGGGCCCCATCGGGGCCGATCTTCTGCAGGCGTGGACAGGGTCTTCGCCCAGTGCACCCTAGGGTTGGAGTGGTGGCCCCATCCGGCCCCAGAGCCTGGCCCGGCCAACCCCGCTTCCATGTCGTCTTCCCCCTCCACCGTCAGCATCAGCCAGGCCCCAGAGGCTCCACCGTTCGGCCCCCTCGCCGAGGCCCTCAGCGGCAGCCGCAAGCCGGGAATCGTGATCCTGGATTTCGGCTCCCAGTATTCCGAGCTCATTGCCCGGCGGGTGCGGGAAACCGAGGTGTATTCCCTTGTGCTTCCCTACACCACCACCGCTGCGGAACTGCGCCTGCTGGCCCCCCGTGGGCTCATTCTCAGCGGCGGTCCCAGCTCTGTGTATGAGGAGGGGGCTCCCCAGTGCGATCCGGAGATCTGGGGTCTGGAGCTGCCGTTGCTGGGCGTGTGTTACGGCATGCAGCTGATGGTGCAGCAGCTGGGAGGCCGGGTGGTGGCCGCCGGGCGGGCTGAATATGGCAAGGCGCCGTTCCATGTGGACGACCCCCGGGACCTGCTCACCAATGTGGAGAGCGGCTCCACCATGTGGATGAGCCATGGCGATTCCGTTGAGGTGCTGCCTGAGGGTTTTGTGCGTCTTGGCCACACTGAGAACACTCCGGATGCGGCGGTGGCTCACCATGGCCGCAGGCTTTATGGGGTGCAGTTCCATCCGGAGGTGGTGCATTCCACCGATGGCATGGCCTTGATCCGCAACTTCGTCTACCACATCTGTGGGTGCTCCCCCGACTGGACCACCGACGCCTTCATCGATGAAGCCATCGCCGATGTCCGCGCCCAAGTGGGCAACAAGCGGGTGCTGCTGGCCCTCTCCGGCGGCGTGGATTCCTCAACCCTGGCCTTTCTTCTGCATCGTGCGATCGGCGATCAGCTCACCTGCATGTTCATCGATCAAGGCTTCATGCGGAAGGGTGAACCTGAGTTTCTCGTCGACTTCTTTGATCGTCGTTTTCATATCCGAGTCGAATACATCAATGCCCGCCAGCGGTTCATTTCCAGGCTCGCCGGCATCACGGATCCGGAGGAGAAACGCAAGCTCATCGGCGCGGAATTCATCCGTGTCTTTGAGGAAGAGAGCAAGCGCCTCGGTCCCTTCCACTACCTCGCCCAGGGTACCCTCTATCCCGATGTGATCGAATCGGCCGGCACCAATATCGATCCCAAGACAGGCGAGCGGGTGGCCGTGAAGATCAAGAGCCACCACAACGTGGGCGGGTTGCCCAAGGATCTGCAGTTCAAGCTGGTGGAGCCCCTGCGGCGCCTTTTCAAGGATGAGGTGCGCAAGGTGGGACGCAACCTTGGCCTGCCGCAGGAGATCGTGGGCCGCCATCCCTTCCCAGGCCCCGGCCTGGCCATTCGCATCCTCGGGGAGGTGACCGCCGAGAAGCTGAACATCCTCCGCGATGCCGATTTGATCGTGCGGGAAGAGGTGCGTCGCGCCGGGCTCTACGACAGCATTTGGCAGGCCTTTGCCGTGCTGCTTCCCGTGCGCAGCGTGGGTGTGATGGGGGACAAGCGCACCTATGCCTTCCCGGTGGTGCTGCGGTTCGTGTCCTCGGAAGATGGGATGACCGCTGATTGGTCGCGTTTGCCCTACGACCTGTTGGAGCTCATGTCCAACAGGATCGTCAACGAGGTGAAGGGTGTGAACCGGGTGGTGCTGGACATCACCAGCAAGCCCCCAGGCACGATCGAGTGGGAATAGGGGCAGCTCAGGGCTGGCCAGCCCCTTCCGCCGCCGATACCATCAGCTCCCCGATCTGCCCTGGACACCGTGACTCAGATGGTTGCTGGCGAACAGGATCCCCAGCTGCAGCGTCGCCTGCAGCACGACACCATCCAGTTCGGGAACAAGACCGTTTACCTCAACCCCTTCCTCTACTGGCGACGTTTTGACGCGAACACCGATCGCTGGCTGCGGGAACCGGGCCAGCTGCCCGAGGATCAGATCCTGACCAACCGCCGCCGCTTCTATCCCGAACTCGACTGGGACAGCCTGGAGCCGGAAGAGCTTCAGGTGCGGGAGGGGGCTGTTGAGATGTTTATCAAAAGCCTGGAGTTGATCACCACCTTTAACCCCGAGCTCACCCCAGGGCAGCTTCTGGAGGTGGAGCGCAAAATGGCGGTCACCAAGAAAAAGGCCTTCGAACGTTGGGTGGAGAGGGCCCTGCGTCGGCGCGAGAAGCTGGTGTCCCGCGATCGCCGCCGGTTTGATCGCGAGCGCTGGCAGCGCGGCTGGATGGAATGGCTGGCCCTGCCCGCCACCCGTTCCGCCCTGCTGCCCCTGAGCGGCCTGTTCGTGCTGGCCATGGCCGCAGGGTGGTGGCTGGGCACCCACCAGGCCTGCAGTCCGTCGGCGGGGCGACCACCTGTTGAGCTGCCTGCACCCTGATTCCCTCCCTTCCCAGGGCAGGGCACGTCAGACTGGGGAGATCATGTTCTGAGCTGCGCGATGGCCGCCGATCCCTTGGACGCCCTGCGACTCACCCTCATGCAGGACGTGCTGCCCGTTGGCCTGGCAGTGGCCGAGCGGGTCCGCAAGGGTGGGCCAAAGGAAGTGTTGTCGGCATTCGATGGCAGCAATGCCGATCCTCTGGGCCGTCTCCGGGAGGAAGGAGAACCCGCCGCCCGAACCGTTCGCGACAATCTGGACCGCCTCCAGCCGGGCCTGGGCAACCCTGTTCTGCGAGTGGACGTGCGGGATGTGCCCACGGAATCCTCCGTGCAGGCCTCCGCCGCCTCGGTGGAGTCTTCCGAAGAGCACCCTCCGGAGGAGCTGCAGCAAGCCCTCAGCCGCATCGCTGAACGCCTGGCCAGGCTGGAGCGGCACTTGGAGGCCTCCTAGTTCCCCCCATGGCTCTTGTTGCACTGCCTGGGGCCTCGCGTCGCACGGGGTTGGCTCACCAGGCGGCCTGGCTGATGCTTTTCGTGCTGGTCTTTGGTGGGGCCATCGTGGCCCGCCTGGCCTGGCTTCAGCTCCTGCATGGATCCGAATTCAAGGTGATGGCCGATGAAAACAGGATTCGGCTCATTCCCCGCCATCCCATCCGCGGCCGCCTCCTGGATCGCCAGGGCCAGGTGCTGGCCACCAATCGTCTCACCTACACCCTTGCGCTCCAACCCCGTTTTGTGAAGGAAGAGCAGTGGCCGGCCCTGCGGGATCGCCTGGCCACCTTGCTGGGGCTGTCCCGGGACACCCTGGACAGCCGCTACCGCGCAGGGCTCAAGGCCAAGGACTTTCAGATCGAGCTGGCCGGGCCTCTCACGCCTTCCCAGGTGCTCCGGTTTCGCGAGCAGGCCGGGGTGCTCTATGGGGCGGAAGTGGCTGTGAATGTGCTGCGGCACTATCCCCATGGATCCCTAGGGGCCCATGTGATGGGCACCACCAGCAGTATCACGGAAGAGGAATACGAACGGCTGCAACCCCAGGGCTATCGCATCAACGACAGGATCGGCCGCAGTGGCATGGAGCGGGCTTACGAAACCACGCTGCGGGGGGAATGGGGAGGGCAGCAGCTGGAGATCAATGCAGCCGGTCAGGTGCAGAGGGTGCTGGGCGACAAGCCCGCCCGCCCTGGGAAGGACCTCAGGCTCACCCTGGATCTCGATCTGCAGAAGGCTGCTGAGCGGGCGCTGGACACGGTGTCCAAGGGGGCGATCGTGGCGATGGATCCCCGCACCGGAGCCATTCGTGCCCTGGCGAGCCGACCCACCTTTGATCCCAACGTCTTCGCAGACGGCCCCACCCTGAGCCAGTGGAATGATCTCAACCGACCGGAGGCTCCCATGCTCAACCGGGCGTTCCAGGGATTTCCGCCGGCCAGCACCTTCAAGATCGTCACCACCATCGCCGCTCTGGAGTCGGGCAAATACAAGGAAACCTCCATGGTTCCCACCATGGGCAGCTTCTGTTATTACGGCCAGTGCTATGCCGACCATGGCTCCTTCGGCAGCATCGGCTTCCCGATGGCCCTGGCGGTGAGCAGCAATAGCTTCTATTACCAGGTGGGCCTGAAGGTGGGTCCGGACGATCTCTTCAAGGCGGCTCGGCGGATGGGCTACGGCAGCCTCACGGGAATTGAGATCCGCGATGAGGAAACCCCAGGCCTGCTTGGGGATCCCGCCTGGAAGAAAGAGGTGCTGGATGAACCCTGGACGCCTGTGGACACGATCACATCCGCCATTGGCCAGGGGGCGGTGACCGTGACACCTCTGCAGATGGCCCGCCTGTATGCCGCTGTGGCCAATGGGGGCTGGCTGGTGAAGCCCCATCTGGTGGAGCAGCCCACGTCCCGTCAGTGGATCGGCCTGCGGCCGGAAACCCTGCGCTCCCTGAGAAAGGGACTCCGGGAGGTGGTGACCGAGGGCACAGCCAAGATCCTGAACGATCCCACCCTGCCCCCCGTTGCGGGCAAGACCGGCACGGCGGAAGATCCGCCCCGGCCGGACCATGCCTGGTTCGGGGGCTATGCCCCCGCGGACAAGCCCGAGCTGGTGATCATCGCCTTTGGAGAAAACAGCGGAGGCTATGGGGGCACCGTGGCCGCCCCGATGGTGAAAGCGCTCCTGAGCACCTGGTTTCAGGGACAACGGCCCCCTTCCCCTTCCGGTTCCCCCCAGGCTCAGCCCTGAAGCCTCAGGCCACCAGGGCCACCTTGCCGGGATGCACCACTTCGGCGTAATAGTTCCGAAGCTGCTCTGTGGCACTGGCCCAGCTCCAGCGTTCAGCTTCCTGACGGGCGGCCTGCCGCAGGGTGCGGCGGGTCTCCGCATCCCCAAGCAGCACCTGCACTGCCTCCACCAGCGACTCCGGTCGATCCGGGTCGTAGAGACAGCCGTTCTCGCCGTGGCTCACGATGTCTGGAATCCCCCCGCGGTTGGCCCCCACCACCGGACAGCCGGCGGCCATGGCCTCCAGCAGCACCAGCCCGAGGGTTTCCGTGGAAGAGGGGAAGAGAAAGGCATCACCGCTGGCGTAGGCGGCGGCCAGTTCCTCTCCGGCGAGGTAGCCCACGAAGGTGGTGGCCGTGCCTTCGAAGAGCCGCTCCAGCTGCGGCCGATAGGGACCATCGCCCACCAGGGCCAGGCGGGTTTCGGGCAGGGCAGTGAGCACGGGGCGGATCCGCTCGATCTGCTTTTCGGCGGAGAGGCGGCCGATGTAGAGGAGCAGATTGCCGGTGTCCCCGTGCGTCCCATGCAGGCGTGCCCGCATGGCCTCCGAGCGGGAGGAGGGCCGAAATAGCTCTGTATCCACGCCCCGCTGCCAGAGCGCCGTGTGCTGGATCCCCTTGGAGGCCAGTTCGGCCACCATGGCGGTGGAGGTGCAGAGGTTGAGCTGGGCCTGGTTATGGGCTGTCTTGAGCAGCTCCCAAAGCAGGGGTTCCAGCATCCCCATGCCGTAGTGCTCCAGGTATTTCGGCAGATGGGTGTGATAGCTGGCCACCAGGGGCAGCCCTCGGGAGCGCGCCAGCCAGATCCCCCCCAGCCCCAGAACGGCAGGATTCACCACGTGCACCAGATCCGGCGCAAACCGGTCCAGGGCCTCGGAGACGGCGGGCCTGGGGAGAGCCAGCTTGAGCTCTGGGTAGAGGGGAAGCGGCATGGCGGGCACCCCCACCACCCTGGCCCCCATGAAGTGATCCGGTGCCCCTTCCGGGCAGAAGATCAGCACCTCATCCCCCGCTGCCACCAGGTGCTGCACCGTTTTGGTGAGACGGGTCACGATGCCGTCAACCTTGGGCAGAAAGGTTTCCGTGAAAAAAACGATCTTCACTGAACGTGCCGTTCAGGCCGGAGATCCGATGGCGGCCGCCTGGCGGCGCGTCCATGCGGAGAGGCAGGGAATCCTCGAGCGGTCACAGCGGTCGGCCCAGCGGCGGGCCACATCCACCACTTCGGTCAGCAGGCCGTCATCCAGGGTGGTGGGATTGAGGCCCAACTCGATGAAGCAGCGGTTGTCGACGATCAGATCGTTTTCAATGGCTTCGTTGCGGGGATTGGAGAGATAACTCACCTCTGCCCCCGTCAGCGCGGCCACCTTCTCGGCCAAGTCGGCGACGCGATGGCTCTCGGTCATCTGATTGAAGATCTTCACCCGTTCTCCATGGCCCGGAGGATTCTCAAGGGCGAGCTGAACGCAGCGCACGGAATCCCGGATGTGAATGAAGGCCCGAGTCTGACCCCCGGTGCCGTGCACGGTGAGGGGGTAGCCGATGGCCGCCTGCATCAGGAAGCGATTCAGAACGGTTCCGTAGTCTCCGTCGTAATCGAAGCGGTTGGTGAGCCGGGGATCCTTTTCCGTCAGGGCTGTGTTCGTGCCCCAGACGATGCCCTGATGCAGATCCGTGATTCGGATGTTGTCGTTTTTGTTGTAGTAGAAGAACAGGAGTTGATCCAGCGTTTTGGTCATGTGATAAACGCTGCCCGGGTTCGCCGGGTGCAGGATCTTCTCGGTGAAACGGCTGCCATCCGGCTGGGGCACCTCCACGGTGAGATAGCCCTCCGGAATGGTGGCGCCCCGGTGGGATCCATAGCCGTAGACACCCATCGTTCCCAGGTGAACGATGTGGATGTCCTGCCCGCTCTCCACGATGGCGGCCAGCACGTTGTGGGTGCCGTTGACGTTGTTGTCGACGGTGTAGCGCTTGGTGGCGCTGGATTTCATCGAATAGGGGGCGGCCCGTTGCTCGGCGAAGTGCACCACGGCATCCGGACGCTCCCCGCGCAGCAGCTCCAGCAGCTCCTCATAGTTCTTCGCAATATCCAGGTGTTCGAAGCGGATCGGCCGACCGCCCACCTGCTCCCAGGCCGTCAGCCGGTCGCGGATGGTTGCGATCGGCGTCAGCGACTCCACCCCCAGGTCGATGTCGATCTTGCGGCGGCTGAGGTTGTCCACGATGACCACCTCATGGCCCCCATCCGCCAGGTTGACCGCGCAGGGCCAGCCGCAGAAACCGTCGCCGCCGAGAACAAGGACCTTCACCCCGAGACTCCTGAATGCGCGGTTGCCTTAACGCAGCAAGCTACTACAGGCCTCCGGCCTCTCCAACAGCCTTCAGCCGATGCGGCTCGCTACGGCCATGAGCACCAGCACCAGCACCCCGCCTCCGATCAGCAGAAGCCTGTTGGAACGAGGGGTATCCCCGGGCTCCATCACCACCATGCGGGGCTCGTTGGCAAAGGCATTGAGCTTGCCGCCATCTTCCTGGGTGACCTGCATCGCGGTGGACTGAGAAAGTGGGCAAACCTTATGGGTGTCGGCCCAAGTCGTCTGGCTCCCGGCATGGAATGTCACAGAGCTTGCGGTCCTTCCAGGGTTCCCACCCGCCCCTGGATCGGTGAACTGGGACTGGCCTGCTGGCGCACAGGCAGGCGGCCCGCCAGGTGGGCCAGGCGGCCTGCGCTGGTGGCCAGAGCCATGGCCAGAGCCATGGCCGGCGGATCCCCAGCCAGGGCAATGGCGCTGTTCACCAGGAGGGCATCGGCCCCCATCTCCATCGCTTCGGCGGCCTCGCTGGGCACGCCGATCCCTGCATCCACCACCACGGGAACCGTTGCCTCCTGAATGATCAGGGCGATGTTGGCCGCATTGCGAATGCCCTGGGCCGAGCCGATCGGCGACCCCAGGGGCATCACCGTGGCACAGCCCACCTCCTCCAGCCTCCTTGCCAGCAGGGGGTCGGCATTGATGTAGGGCAGCACGGTGAAGCCCTCCCGCACCAGTTGTTCAGCTGCCTCCAGGGTTCCGAAGGGATCGGGCAGCAGATGGCGTGGATCCGGAATCACCTCCAGCTTCACGAAGGTGTTGTCCTCCTGGCCAGCCAGCTTCGCCAGCTCCCGGCCCAGGCGGGCCACCCGGATGGCTTCCTCTGCGGTGGCACACCCGGCGGTGTTGGGCAGCATCCAACAGCGCTGCCAATCGATGGCCTCCATCAACCCCTGGTGCCCCTGGGCCTGGTTCTGAACCCTGCGCACGGCCACGGTGACGATCTCGCAGCCACTGGCCTCCAGGCTGGCCTGCATCAGCGCGAGGGAGGGGTATTTGCCGGTGCCGGTCATCAACCGGCTGGAAAAGGAGCGTCCACCGATCTGCAGGGCATCCCCACTGGCTGCTGTGGGAACCGTGGGGATGAGGTCCCTCGGGGCCGATGGGGATGGCAAGGGGCACATGGGGGGTGTCTTCCACGGCTAATCCCTCTAGTGTGCGCTGGCAGCTGCTCAACCGTGATGCCATTGCCCGCAGCCCTGGCTTCCTTTCTTGTGGCAGCGAGCCCTCTCCCCTCGGGCGGAGCTTTCGTTCCGTTAACCCCGGTCCCCTCACCCGCCGTCGAGCCTTCCGCAGGCGTGGAGCTCTACGACCCGGTCGGTCGTGCTCAGCTAATCGCCGAACGCATTCCTCGCAGCTGGCGGGGCTCCTATCGGTCCTTCAGCAGCCCGAAGGCCCTGCCGGTCGTGTTGGTGCTGGAGCGGGTCACCCCACTCGGTCAGATGGTGGATCTACGGGGACAGCTCACCCTGGATGGGGTCTCGACGCCCGTGCAGGGCAACATCAATGCCAAATCCAACCAGCTGGACCTCCTGATCCTCGGCACGACCCTCGGGGCCGTGCTGGAGCCGGGCGGTGAGTTTCAGGGCCAACAGGGTCTCTCGCTGAGCGGCTGGCTGCCAGACCGCGCCACGGGTCTTGGCGGGAGGCTGCAACTGAACCCCGGACCCTCTCCCCTGGCTGCTGGAGGGGTTGTGCGTGGCCTGTGGTGATCAGGCCGCCTTGCCGCTTGAGATGCCGGAGCGGCGATCCAGTGATTTTAGGCGCTTGACAGCCGTTTTGTTTCCGGGCTCAAGGGTCAGTACTTGGTTGTAGGCCTCGCGGGCTTCGTCAGTCTTGCCCTGTTTCTCCAGGGCAAACGCCAGGTTGTTGAGGGCCACGGGGTAGTCGGTCTTCGCCTTGATGGCTGAGCGGTAATGGCGGATGGCGGCGGGGTATTTGCCCTGGGCGGCCAGGGCAAAGCCCATGGCGTTTTCCATCAGAGCCAGGGCTTCCGCAGGGGGCTTCTCACTCTCGGATTGCTTGAGGGCCGCTTTGAGGCTGTCCGTGGCCTGGCCATAGAGGCGCTTGCGCAGCTGAACGGATGCCAGCTCATACAGGCTGGCGGCATCCATGGAGCTGGTGTCGGTCTTTTTGTCTCCACCAAGCCTGGAAAGGGTGAGCTCGTCGGCGCGCACCCGAAGAATCTGTCGGCCCACGGCGACGGCAGCGATGGCCAGAAGCCCGATCAGTCCCAGGAGATAGGCCTCGGGCAGCAGGTCAAGCATTGGGCAGCAGGTCAACCATCGCAGCGAATCCGCCGTCTATCGGACGGCGGTGGTCACCACGGTGGTGAAGGTGGAGGGATCGGCGATGGCCAGTTGGGCGAGCATCTTGCGATTGAGGCGGATGTCGGCCTTCTTCATGCCGCCAATCAGCCGGCTGTAGGTGGTCTGGTTCTGTCTGGCGGCCGCGTTGATGCGGGCGATCCAGAGGCGCCGGAAGTCGCGTTTGCGGCGGCGCCGGTCTCGGTAGGAGTTGCAGAGGGCTTTCATCACCCGCTGGTTGGCGGTGCGGAAGAGACTGCCGCTGCTGCCGCGGAAGCCCCGGGCCAGGCGAAGAATCTTGTTGCGGCGCTTCCGGGCGACGTTTCCTCTCTTGACGCGAGTCATGGGTCAGTGGGGATGAATCAGTGGGATGGATGGTTTTGGCGCTCTCAGGAGCGGGGCTCAGGCGTAGGGGAGCATGAGGGCCACGTTGTCGCTGTCCCGCTCATCCACAAGGGCCATGGTGCCCAGATAGCGCTTCCGCTTGGGGCTCTTGTGATCGAGCAGGTGATTGCGGAAGGCCCTGCGGCGCACAAACTTGCCGGTGGCTGTGGCCCGGAACCGCTTGGCGGCCGCTTTGCGGGTTTTCAGCTTCGGCATCTCGGAGCCACGCGCACAGCCATTCAGAGTACGACGCGACTCCACCCGATTCCAAGTCCTCCGCAACATGTTTCGCCCCGTCTGCCCCCGTCAAGGCACCCACCGCCCTCCAGGCCGGCGGCTTGCCCGGCGGCCCGCCCTGCTGGTCTGCCTGTTGCTGCTGAACGGGGGATGTCAG
Source organism: Cyanobium sp. (assembly GCA_046075745.1). Lineage (GTDB taxonomy): Bacteria > Cyanobacteriota > Cyanobacteriia > PCC-6307 > Cyanobiaceae > Cyanobium. The sequence goes on from JBJTQT010000131.1 coordinate 38,475, forward strand.
GCGGCGGATCAGGCGCCTGTGCCACTCCAGTGGCCCGTTGCCCCACCCCCGTCTCTGCAATCGGAGACTCCCGTTCTCTGGGTTGCTCTGGCGGCGCGGCTGGGCCCTCGTGCTTCAGGTCAGGCTGGAAACTCCGCTGCAGCCACAGCTCCTCTGCACTTGCAGGCGGCCACAGGCACCCTGACGCTTGAGGATGGCGCGGGGCAGCGTTTCAGCGCCCCGCAGGTCACGCTCCACTGGCGCTGGCAACCCCTGCCCCAACCCTTCCTCATCCGCCGCAGGGTCCTGGGTCCGTTCGCCAGTTACGAATCGGCTGAAGCGGCAGCCCAGCCCTGGGCAACCGGCGGCCAGCAGCCCGTGATCGCCAGGCCCCTGGATTGGGAGGTGTGGGCTCCTGCGGACGCACCCGATCCCCCTGGCCGGTCCGCAAGGCTTGTCGAGCTCCGCGAGACCAGGCGCCTCGGCCTGGAGATCCGTCGCCCCAAGGGGGTGATGGTCCTGGAGGGGCCCATCCAGCTCCAGGCGCCGGGAGGGTTGCGCTGGGGGAGCGGAATCTACAGAGGTCCGTTCCGTCTCCTGCCCGATGCCCATGGGGGATGGAGTCTGCTGGAGGAGGTGCCCCTGGAGCGCTATCTGGAGGGGGTTGTTCCCCATGAGATCGGCGCTGGTTCTCCCCCGGCGGCCCTGGCGGCCCAGGCGGTGCTGGCACGCACCTGGGCCATCCGTAACCGGGGTCGGTATCAGGCGGATGGCTATCACCTCTGCGCCGACACCCAGTGCCAGGTGTACAGCGACCCTGCCCAGGCCAGCCCTGCTGTGCGCCAGGCCATCACCTCCAGCCGCGGCCAGGTGCTGGCTGCGGCGGACCAGCCGATCCATGCTGTCTATCACGCCAGTAACGGAGGGGTGGCCGCAGGTCTCGAGGAGGCCTGGGAAGTGGAACCTGTGCCTTACCTCCGGCCATTTGCCGATGGCAGTGCGGCCTTCCAAGGGCGCAACCCCCTGCCCATCACGGCCCAGAGCCTGCCTGGGCTGATCCGCAATGGGCAGGGCGCCTATGGGGTGGATCATCCCCTCTTTCGCTGGCAACGCACCCTCACAGAGAGCGCGATCAGCACGGCGCTGGCCTCCAGGGGGCTGTCGGTGGGCGTTCCCCGCACTCTGAAGGTGCTGGAGAGGGGGCCCAGTGGACGGGCCCTTGCCGTGGAGATCGCCGGCTCGAAGGCCACCGTGGTGCTCCGTCGAGATGCCATCCGCCGCACTCTGCGCCAGTTGCCCAGCACCCTCTTCACCCTGGCGCCATCCCAGGGTGGAGCCTGGCTCCTTCAGGGAGGAGGATTCGGCCATGGCGCGGGGCTCTCCCAGGCTGGCGCGATTGATCTGGCCCGCCGCGGCTGGACCGTGGAGGCCATCCTGAAGCACTACTACCCGGGAGCCACCTTGCAGCCCCTGGTGGCGCTCCCCCTGTCCCGGAAGGAGGGGGTCTGAAACGCAACCCGTTGGCTCCCAGGCCGGTTGTCCCTGCGTGGCTGCTGGTCCAGCCCTTTAGGATCTGCACAGTGGAGGTCAAGGCATGGGCGGCGGGAGCGCAGACAATCGCCGCCGCAAGGCTGCTCTGGTGTTCCTGGTCTGCCTGGTCGCCGGGGCGCTCCCCCATGCGCTTGGTCCGCTGGTCCGGTGGGTTCCCGGGGTCGGACTGGCGGTGCTGTGTGGGGGATATGTGGGCCGCACGGTGCTCCTAAGGCCAGTTGCTAAGGCCGACTCGGGAGATTCTCTCCGGACGGCAGCCACCCAATCCTCTGCAACGGAGGGTCAACCAGACACCTTCCCCCCCGTCGATGTGGTGGTGGCGGCACGGGATGAGGAGGCTGTGATCGGTTCTCTGGTGGAGCGGGTGCTGGGTTTGCGGTGGCCCGCCGATCGCCTGCGGCTCTGGGTGGTGGATGATGGCAGCGAGGATCGCACCCCTCAGCGCCTGGCTGAGCTGCAGGCCAGGCATCCCCAGCTGCATGTCCTGCGCCGCGGTCTTGATGCAGGGGGCGGCAAGTCTGGAGCCCTCAACGCCGTGCTCCCCCAGCTTCAGGGACGTTGGATGCTTGTGCTCGATGCGGATGCCGATCTGCCTTCAGACTGGCTGGAAAGGGTGATCCCCTTTGCGGAGCGAGGAGGCTGGGCGGCTGTGCAGGTGCGTAAGGCGGAGGCCAATGCGTCGCAAAACCTTCTCACCAAAGCCCAGGCCATGGAAATGGCCTTTGATGCTTATATCCAGGAGGCGCGTTTGGCCCGGGGTGGGGTGGCCGAGCTTCGCGGCAATGGCCAGTTGCTGCGCCGGGATGGTCTGCTGCAGGCCGGTGGCTTCAATGAAGCCACGATCACCGATGATCTGGACTTGAGTTTCCGTTTTCTCTTGGCCGGCTTGCCGGTTGGTGTGCTCTGGGATCCTCCCGTGAGCGAGGAGGCTGTCTCCAGCTTTCCAGGCCTCTGGCGGCAGCGTCAGCGGTGGGCGGAAGGGGGATTGCAGCGGTTCCTCGATTACAGCGATCAGCTGATGTCTGATCGGCTGACTGGGCCGCAGAAATGGGATCTGGGCTCGTTTTTTGTTCTTCAATATCTGCTCCCGTTAGTGGTCGTCTTTGATTTGCTCTCTGCCTGGTTGACGCACACTCGTCCTGGGATGTGGCCTTTCCCCTTTGTTGTGTTGACCCTTTCTGGATTCTCCATCACTGCTGGTTGCAGCCGCTCAGGTGAAGGACCTGAGATCCCGCGGCCCACTCCTGCCAATGTGATCCTGGCGATGGCTTACTTGATGCACTGGTTTGTTGTGATCCCCTGGGTCATTTTGAAGATGGCTCTCCTGCCGAAATCCCTGGTCTGGGCGAAGACGGTTCACAGAGGCAGTTCCATCCAGGCCTTCAGCCTTGAATGTGATGTAGCGGAGGAGAGCTTGATTGATGGAGGAGTCGAAATTGCCACTGAGTCAACTGGAACCTGAAGGGTTACTCTTCACGAGTTTCCGATGAGACCACTTGCCCATGAAAAAAATCAGCCAGCGATTCGGTTGATTCTTGCAGGACACGCTCCCCGGAGTGATGCAGAGGTGATGTCTGATTTGGTTCATTGATTCTTTCTGGTTTTGGCGCATCAATATCCTCTCGTTTTTCTTCCTGTGCCTGGAGGGTTTCAGCAGTGGTGATCCCCTTGTTGGCCGGGGCGGCTGGCGATGATGTTTCACCACTGGGTTTGGAGGATTCGGCTGGTTTCAGAGGTTCCCTTTCACCGGCTTCAATGGTGATTTGTCTTGGGCTACCGAGGCAGACTTCGATGGCTTTTTCGAGCAGCGGAAGCCGACTTTGCACCATGGTCATCCAGTTGCTGGAGACACAGACAACCGCTCGCCGTTCATCCAGCTGTTTCAGGTGGGCTTGTTGAGACAACAGCATCCGTGTCGAAGGGAGATGCAGCCCAGCCAGAATCTGCTGCCAAAGCTCCTCCAGACTGATCGTGCCGTCTGCAGGGGTTTCTGCCCTGGTCTGCTGGTCTTTCATCGCTGGACCATTTGTTTTGCTGTCAGCAGGCAGCTCCGGCTGAGAAGGCTTGTTCTCTCGGAGCATCTCCTGAACAGCCTGGGAATTGTCTTTTTGTGGGGTAGCCAAGGGTTCTGCCAGCAGCCCGAGAAGAAGAACCTCCAGCCAGAGCCGAGGTTGAACGCTGTGCCTCAGCTGCTGCTCACTCCCCTTCAGATTCGCCTGCCAGCGCAACAAGCGTTCCTTGCCGATCTTGGTGGCGAGGGGGGGGAGTTTCACTCTGAGCGGCGGAGACACGCTTGTGAGCTCAAGACGCTCCGGTGCCACCCCGGCCAGCAGGAGATCCCGCAACAGGCTCACAAGTCCATGCAGCAGGGCGTTCGGTTCACGCCCCCGTTCCAGCAGCTGCCTGCATCCTTCCACCACCGCTAGGGGATTGGCTTCTGCCATGGCCTGCGCCAGCGAGAGCAGCTCCTCTTCGGGAACGGCGCCGAGCAGATCCCACACCGCTGGGGCTTCTATGGGGGCGGGTAGCAGGCTCAGCTGGTCCAACAGGCTTTCCGCATCTCGCAGGCCTCCTTGGGCACGCTGGGCCACCAAATCGATGGCCTCTGGGGTGATGGCAATCGACTCCTGTTCTGCAATCCAGTGCAGGTGTTTCTTCAGGGCCTCCAGGGGAATGCGCCGAAAATCAAAGCGCTGGCAGCGGGAAAGAATGGTGGGCAACACCCGCTGGGGATCGGTGGTGGCCAGCACAAACACCACCTGGGGTGGGGGTTCTTCGAGGGTTTTCAGGAGGGCATTGAAGGCTGCCGTGGAAAGCATGTGGCATTCGTCCACCACATACACTTTCCAGCGGGCCTGCACGGGAGCAAAGCGAGAGCGCTCGATCAGCTCCCGGATGTTGTCCACACCTGTGTTGGAGGCAGCATCGATCTCGATCACATCCAGGGCATTGCCCGCGGCGATCGAGTTGCAGAGTTCGCAGCGACCGCAGGGTTCGGGGGTGGGTCCTTCGCTGGCCAAGCAGTTGAGTGAGCGGGCCAGGATCCGGGCGCTGGAGGTTTTGCCTGTTCCCCTAGGCCCGCTGAACAAATAGGCGGGTGCAATTCGTCCGCTCAGCAGAGCGCTGCCCAGGGTGGCGGCAATGGCTTGCTGGCCCACCAGTTCAGAGAGTCGCTGGGGGCGGTATTTGTGGTGGAGGGGTTGGTAGGCCATGCGTCATGGGTGCAGAGGTTGCTTCATATAGATTGGGAGAATTGTTTTATGATTCAAATAACTTCTCAAAAAGCCTCTTGTACGGTGATCTGAGTCTCTGGCTTAAGTAAGCTTTGCAGGCCCCAAGCTCTTTTTCCGCTTGCCGCAAAGAATTGGCTAATTTAGTCGATGAGAGCAAGTATTCTTCGTGGCGTGGTTCCCAAACGCTCATTCTGTCGGGTTCGCTTTGTATATCTATACTCTGCTCTTGCTCTGGGTAGGAAATTGCCCAAGCAAAGCCATCGAGTTCACATGCATGTAGAACAATGCGTTCAAGAGCGTGCAAGGAAGTGCCATCGATAGCCAAGGGTTCACTTGGTAGCGGTATGCATTTTTCGTAAGCGAGGCGAAAGCTATGCATGGCTTGCGGACGAAACCAAAACATCATCCCAGTTGGGAATACAAGAGGGCTATACATTGACAAGTTCTTGACTGACAATGTCTCAGAGCAGATTAAGTTGGCAAGTTTGTAGTTTTGACCCCAGTTAGCAAATTGGCGAATGTCCTCAGCTAATCGTGGTATCACCACGCCCAAATTGGGATGAGTTGCAAACGCTTGGCGGATTTTTGTAACATGCGTCTCTGAATTGGCGAGGCAGTTAATAAGGTCGCGAAACCAGGATGTGCCAAGGGATGAATTGTGGGGGGATCTTTTGGTGTGGAGATGAAGAACAAGGTCGCAGGATTCCATTGCATGTAGAACTAAGGCTGATATATTCCTTCCCAGATTGCCACTAACGAAAATTCTTTGATTAACAAGTTCTTTTGAGATAACATGTTCTTTGAGCATTTCCGCAAGAATCTGTTTCTTGCGATCAGTATCCGTTGTAACAACTAGAGAAGCCCCATAAACGCTGCCGCTTAACCAGTCGAATAATTGTGCCATTTCTTCTATGTAATAGGCATGTATGTGGATTACCCATTTTTGTGCCAATAGTTGATTAGGTTCGCAGTCAGCACTAGGAAAATTGGCATTTAGGCTGAGCTTCTTCTCGTATTCTCTAGTGGGAACCAGCGTGGGAGCCGAGTTGGGTTCGAGATAGTTTAATTCAAACTTGTCAGAAGGATCATGAGTCATGATTTTTAGTTCTGAGGAATAGTGATATTTGCTTGCCAAGCTTGTTTCGTACTGAACGCCATCCAAGAGACCCCCACATACGCAGCCACAGGGTTCGACGCCAAGCACTTAGGTGAAGCAAGCCGAGCAACCGTGGGATTAAATTCACACCATAAAGCTTGAATAAAGTTGAATAAGCTTGCTGTTGTTTGTACCACAATCCAGGTGCTGCTGGTTCAAGACCAATGCTGAACCAGAGATCAAGAAGATGCTCTCTCGGGACACATAGATCACCAGGACATTCCAAGGCTTTGGTATGTTCGAGAATGAATTGTGTTATGGCACTGCACTCGCTTAGATAGACGGAACTCTGTAGATGTCGAACCGTTGTTGTGTGGAAGCGATAACGGTTGAGGGCCTCGGCGATATATGCAATCTTCCGGCCATGCATGATTGAAACCCATAGAAGTAGATCGCCTCCGAGTTTGAAGTCCGGTCTTAGCGATGTTGGGCTGACATAGAGTGAACGCCTGAATAAGACTGCGCTGGCATTGGGAATGACATTCTTTATGCTCATGAAGTTGATTGCAAAATAAGTGCCATCCATTACAAAATCCTGCTTCCAGAGATGCCTGCTGATTGCTTCCGTCCAGCCAACAAGATTAGCAGTTACTTCCGATTGCGCGTTGATAGCGAGAGACTGACAATAAGCCATTGCTACATCATCATCAATAAAAGTGTGCACGAGCTTTTCCAGAAGAGTTGGATGTGCAGTATCATCAGACTCGGCGATCCAAATTAGGTCGCCTTCTGCCATTGCCAAAGCGCGATCCCATTGTAAAAAAGTTGAGCTTGAGTTGGTCTTATTGAGTTGAAGTTTATAATTGACGCCTGACAAGCATTCCTGAATAATCTCTACCGAACTGTCTGATGAAGCATCATCGAGAATGATTAGCTCATAGTCTAGATATGTCTGATTAAGGATTGATTCCAGCCTCTCCCTCAAAAACGCTGCATGGTTATAATTGGGTACGACAATGCTGACTTTTGGCTGAAATCTGGTGTCACTCATGGTTGTGATTCCCGTAGGCTTATTGGTGCTTGGTTAGCAAGTAGTTGTGTTTGATATCCAAAGAGATGACTTGGATGAGTTTTGAGTTGATTAGTTCAGCTCTGACTGCTCTGGCGTTGGCAAGGGCTGCGTTGCCTCACTAGCTGTCTCTTTCCTCTCCAGCATTCCCTCCAAACGCGCCTCCATTTCCTCCAGTTCGCTGAGCTGATCCGCCAACTTCTGGGCGGCGAGCCTCAGCCGAATGAACTGATCGCTGGGTTGCTCGTTATCCCCCCAGCGGGCTTCGGCTTTGGCGAGCTCCTGCTCCAGGCGGCTTTGAAGGCCTTGGCGTAGGCCATCGAGCTGCTCCAAGCTTTTCAGAGCCAGATCACGCCCTTTTTCGATGTGGCCGGGGTCGATCGTGATCCCATGCCGCAGAAGCATCCTGGCTCCCGTGAGCACGGCTGCAGGAATGAATTGCCCAATCGCCAGCGCCCCGAGGCTGCCCGTATGGAGCCAATCCTCTACTTGGTTGCTGCGATGGCGGCCGGTTTTGCACCAGTGGGCAAAATGCTCGCAATTGTTAAAGAGAAGATTGTAATTTTGTTCGCCCAAGCGTCCGAGGGCTCGCTGCAGCGTCTCTTCAGTCGGCGAACAACTTCCCGTTGGATAGTCCACCGTGGTGATGGTAAGACCCCGGCTGAAGTCCTCTTGAGGACTGCGCAGGATCTCTCGTCCCTCCAGGTAGTGGGCAACCGTGCCATCCCCCAGATCGATGCCGTGGTGATTGAAAAGCCCGTGTTGACGGGGGACCTGAAGATGGTCAGCCGCGGCCAAGGTGGTGATTGGATGGGCCCTCCAAGCATCTCGGCATTCAGCAGCCGCCAAAAGTGCTGTTGAGGTGGGGATTGCCGCTCAGGCGCTGGCTTGATTGCTGTGGTCCGTTCTCCCGTTCGCACTGGGAATGGGCAATACGTTCGAGCGGCTGCGCTGCTCCACCAGATCTCGCGTGACGGTGAAGGTCTTGATGTCCCTGCGCGAGGGCAGGTCGTACATCACCTCCAGCATCAGCTCCTCCACGATTCCCCTCAGAGCACGGGCGCCGGTCTTGCGGCGGTGGGCTTCAACGGCAATCGCTTCCACCGCACCAGGTTCAAAGTCCAGCCGCACGTTGTCCATGCTCAGAAGTGTCTGGAACTGTTTCACCAGAGCATCCCGGGGCTCGGTGAGGATCGCTTCCAGGGCGGAGGTGTCTAGGGGTTCGAGCACGGCGGTCACCGGCAGCCGGCCGATGAATTCGGGGATCAGGCCATAGCGCACCAGGTCGTCGGGTTCTAGATGGCGCAGCACTTCAGCGGCGTGGCGATCCTTGCTGGTTTTCGGGCGGCTCTGGCCTTCTGCAGGGAGGAAGCCGATCGCATTCCGTCCCATGCGCTTCTGCACCACATCCTCCAGGCCGACGAAGGCGCCACCACAGATGAAGAGAATCTGGCTGGTGTCGATCTGGATGCAATCCTGATAGGGGTGTTTGCGCCCTCCCTGGGGAGGCACGTTGGCCACGGTGCCCTCCAGCATCTTCAGCAGGGCCTGCTGCACCCCTTCTCCGGACACATCGCGGGTGATGGATGGGTTTTCACTCTTGCGGGCGATCTTGTCGATTTCATCGATGTAAATGATGCCGCGCTGCGCCTGATCCACATCCAAATCGGCCTTCTGCAGCAGCCTCAACAGGATGTTTTCCACATCCTCTCCCACATAGCCCGCTTCCGTGAGGGTGGTGGCATCCGCCACGGCGAAGGGCACATCCAGAAGTTCGGCGAGCGACTGGGCTAGAAGGGTTTTCCCGCAGCCCGTAGGGCCGATCAGCAGGATGTTGGATTTGTGCAGGCGGGTGGCGGTCCGATCAGTCTCCCCCTGGCCGTCTCCCTGCCAGGCGAGACGCTTGTAATGGTTGTAGACGGCAACGGCCAGCACCTTCTTGGCCTCTTCCTGGCCCACCACCTGTTCGTCGAGAAAGGTTTTGATCTGCTGAGGTTTGGGGATGGAGGCTAGAGTGGGTGCCGGTTTGGCGGCTTTCTTCTGGGCGGTCTTGCGGCTGGCCTCGGCCGCAGGACGGCTGTGTCCCTGGCCTTCCACCAGCTCCTCATCCAGGATCTCGTTGCAGAGATCAATGCACTCGTCACAGATGTAGACGCCAGGCCCGGCGATCAGCTTCCGTACCTGATCCTGCGACTTGCCGCAGAAGGAACACTTGAGATGGGCGTCGAACTTGGCCATGAACTCGGTCGGGGGGGAGCGTACGGGGCGGCCCCGCTTTCAAGAATGCCCTCAATCGCCGGCAGGTCTGCGGTCCTTAAGGATCAAACCGGGCTGGGGGAGGGAGTGCCTTCCACGACCCTATCTATCAAGCCATATTCAACCGCTTCTGCCGGTGAAAGGAAATAGTCGCGGTCGGTGTCCTCGGCAATCTTCTCGAGAGGCTGGCCTGTGTGCTCGGCCATCAGGCTGTTGAGCGTCTCCTTCAGGTAGAGGATTTCCTTGGCCTGGATCTCGATGTCCACGGCCTGGCCTTGGGCTCCACCCAGGGGCTGGTGGATCATGATCCGGGCGTTGGGGAGGGCGAGCCGTTTGCCCTTGGTTCCCCCGGTGAGCAGGAAGGCGCCCATGCTCGCGGCAAGCCCGTAGCAGATGGTGACGATGTCCGGGCTCACTTGCTGCATCGTGTCGTAGATGGCCAGGCCCGCCGTGACGGAACCACCTGGTGAATTGACATAGATCTGAATGTCTTTTTCCGGGTCTTCCGCCTCTAGGAACAGCAGCTGCGCCACCAGGGAGTCAGCGACCTGGTCATCGATCCCGGTGCCCAGGAAGATGATCCGCTCCCGCAACAAACGGGAATAGATGTCAAACGCCCGATCGCCGCGGCCTGACTGTTCGACCACCGTCGGCAGGACGCCGGGCGAGGCCCCTGGTCGCTCAATGGCAGCCCAGGGACGTGGCCCCTGCCAGAGGCTGTGCACGGGATGGGAAATGGCCTGGTTCACACGCAGGGAGCCTGGGACGACGAAGAAAGCCCAATCAATCTATGAGCAATGATCCCTCAATCGGAGGTGGTCTTGGCTGCCCCCTTTCCGGCTTCCGCTTTCTTGGCCGTCCTGACTTTTTCCTGCGGGCTTGGCCGACTCGCTTCCTTCAGTGGTTGGCGGCGTTTCGCTGATGGTGGCATTGGCCTCCAGCCACTCCAGGAGCTTCTCCTGCAGCAGGTCATCGGCCACGGCCAGCCGCAGGCGTTCCTCATCCAGGTCCGGCCGGTTGCTCAGTTCGCGTCGCACCTCAGCCAGCCGGGTGGTGACCTCTGCGTCAGGAACCGCGATCGCCTCAGCCTTGGCCAGGGCCCTCAGGGCCAGGCTGCGGCGCAGGCGTTTTTCCGCCTCGGGTCTGGAGGTGTCCATCAGGGAACGCACCACATCGGCGGTGAAGACCTTCTTCACATCCATGCCCTGCTGGGCAATCTGGCTGGCTGTCTGTTCCACCAGGTTGCGCATTTCCTGTTGAACGAGGGTTTCCGGCAGCTCCACCTCCAGCTGTTCCACCAGGGCCTCCAGCAGGGCTTCGTGCCGATTGGCCTGATGGCGCCGCTCCGCATCCTCCTTCAGGCGCGTTTCCAGATCGGCCCTCAATTCCGCCAGGGTGGCCTTGTCACTGGCCTGCTGGGCGAAGGCGTCATCCAGCTCTGGCAGTTCCCTGGTTTTGAGATCGATCAGGGTGATGGAAAAGGTGGCGGGTCGTCCTGCGGCTTCCTCCTGGGGATAGGACTCCGGGAAGGAGCAGCTCACCTCCCGGCTGGCCCCCACCTCCATCCCGACGATGCCCTCCACGAAGCCGGGAATCATGCGTCCTTCCTCCATTTCCACCTCCATTCCTTCGCTGCTGCCGCCATCGATGGGCTCACCGGTGTCTGCAAACACGCCGCTGAAGCTGATCCTGGCCACATCACCCATGGCCACTGGCCTTCCCTCCACAGGCACCAGCGCCGCCACTTGGCGGCGCGACTGCTCCAGCAGTTCCTCCACCCTGGCTGGATCGAAGGCCACCGGGGCGGCTTCCGCCTTCAGTCCCTGGGTGGTTTTCAGTGTGGGAGAGGGCTCCACATCCATCTCCAGGATGAGCACCAGTTCGGATCCTGGGGAGAAGCGCTCGAGCACGGCTTCAAAACCCTCCTGCAGCTCCGGCCGTCCAAGCACCTCGATCTGCTCCTGCTGCAGCGCATCGCGGCACACGCTTTCCACCAGGTCTTCCAGGGCGGTGGCACGGATTCGCAACGGGCCCAGCTGCTGGATCAGAATCGAGCGAGGCACCTTCCCCTTGCGAAACCCCGGCAATTTCACACTGCGGCTGAGTTTCTCAACGGCAGCGTCGTAGCTGGCCTGGCAGCGTCCCCCGGGGATCGCCACCTCCAGGGCCACGCGGCTTCCGGGGCGTGGTTGGGTGCTCACCTTCAGACCAGAGGCCTGGCCGGTGGAGGAGCTGGCGGCTGGGGTCATGGACGGGGCCGGACGGCGGGCAATCCCTCATTCTAGAAAGTGGCCTCCGGCCGGCTCGGCCACGTATTGTTTGAAAGACGGTCAAGTCGATCGATATACCCGCTGCCAGCACCAACTTGGTGCGTGGTTTTCCCACTCTGCTCCAGTCCCGGAGCCGTTTCACCCTGCTCCCCAGTTCCCTGTCTCCCCTATCGGGATCGTCCCGTAACGCCTCCCAGGCTCCTATCTGTTTCTTCCATCGGTGACCACCCTCTCCCCATTCGGCTCCAACGCCCAACCCTCTGACGCCACCAAGAGAGGTCTGCCGTCCCGCCCCCTCCGCATCGGCATCCTTGGGGCGACCGGCGCCGTGGGAGAGGAGATCCTTCTCCTGCTCAAGCAACGACAGCTGCCGGTGGAGGAGCTGCGCCTGCTGGCCTCACCCCGCTCTGCCGGTCAAGAGGTGAAGTGGGGTGAGGACACCTTGACGGTTCAGGCTGTGCAGCCCTCCAGCTTTGAGGGGCTGGATCTGGTGCTGGCTTCCGCCGGGGGTTCGGTTTCCAAGCAGTGGGCGCCCCAGGCCTTGGCAAGCGGGGCGGTGGTGATCGACAACTCCAGTGCGTTCCGCATGGATCCGGACGTGCCCCTGGTGGTGCCCGAAGTAAATCCCGAGGCGGCCTTTACCCACCGGGGGATCATCGCCAATCCCAATTGCACCACAATCCTGCTCTGCCTCGTGCTGGCTCCTCTTGAGGCCCGGCAGCCCATCCATCGGGTGGTGGTGAGCACCTACCAGTCGGCCAGCGGCGCCGGGGCCAGGGCCATGGATGAGTTGCGTCAGCTCACGCGCACCATGCTGGAGGGGGGCACGCCCCAGTGCGAAGTGCTGCCCTACTCCCTGGCCTTCAATCTCTTCCTTCACAACTCGCCTCTTCAGAGCAATGGCTATTGCGAGGAGGAGCTGAAAATGCTCTACGAGACCCGAAAAATCATGGGCCGCCCAGATCTTTTGCTGAGTGCCACATGCGTTCGCGTGCCCGTGCTCCGTGCCCATTCGGAAGCCGTGAACATCGAATTCGAGGCCCCGCTGGCCGCTGAGGAGGCCAGGCGTCTGTTGGCGAATGCCCCAGGCGTCCTTCTCCTGGAAGACCACGGCGCCAACCGTTTCCCCATGCCCATTGATGTCACGGGCCAGGATCCAGTAGCCGTGGGGCGCATCCGTCAGGACCTGAGCCATCCCCGGGCCCTGGAGCTCTGGCTCTGCGGGGACCAGATCCGCAAGGGGGCGGCCCTGAATGCGATTCAGATCGCTGAACTTCTGATGGCAGGAGGGGAGCCTTGAGCCCACACCCCATGGATCGTCTGCCGCGGTTCGGTCGGGTGCTCACCGCCATGGTGACGCCCTTCGGCAGCGATGGCGCCCTGGATCTTCCCCTGGCCGAGCGGCTGGCTGATCACCTGGTGCGCCACGGCTCCGATGGGCTGGTGGTGTGTGGCACCACCGGCGAATCTCCCACCCTCAGCTGGGAGGAGCAGCATGCCTTGTTCTCGGCCGTGAAGGGCGCGGTGGGCAGCCGCTCGGTGGTGTTGGCCGGAAGTGGCAGCAACTGCACGGCAGAGGCGGTGGAAGCCACCCGCCAGGCTGGGGCCCTGGGCGCCGATGGTGCCCTGGTGGTGGTGCCCTATTACAACAAGCCCCCCCAGGACGGCCTGGAGGCCCATTTTCGAGAGGTGGCCGCGGCCGCCCCTGAATTGCCCCTGATGCTCTACAACATCCCGGGACGAACAGGCTGCCATTTGGCCCCGGAAACGGTGGAGCGCCTGCTCGATTCCCCCAATGTGGTGGCCTTCAAGGCCGCCAGCGGCACCACGGAGGAGGTGCAGCAGTTGCGTGCGCTTTGCGGCGATCAGCTGGACATCTACAGCGGCGACGATTCCCTCACCCTGCCCATGCTTTCGGTGGGAGCCGTCGGGGTGGTGAGCGTGGCCAGCCACCTGGTGGGGGAGACCATCCAGGCCATGGTGCAGGCCTTCCAGGCCGGCCGGAATGGGGAGGCTCTGAGCCTCCACGACAAGCTTCTTCCTCTGTTTAAAGCCCTTTTCTGCACGACCAACCCCATCCCCGTCAAGGCTGCACTTGAACTTTCTGGCTGGCCTGTCGGTTCCCCTCGTCTGCCCCTATTGCCAGCTGACAGCCACGTGCGTGAACGCCTTTCCTCCATCCTCGCCGCCCTGCGTCCCACCTGACGCCAAGGCTTTGCCCAGCAACAGACCAGACCGTATTTCTTACCCATCCCTCTTTTTATGACCAGTTCCAACGGAAACCAGACCCAAGTCAATTCACCTGATGGCAAGCAGCCGCGTCTTCGCGTGATCCCCTTGGGGGGGTTGCATGAGATCGGCAAAAATACCTGTGTGTTCGAATATGGAGATGATCTGATGATGGTGGACGCCGGACTGGCGTTCCCCAGTGATGGCATGCATGGTGTGAATGTGGTTCTTCCGGATACCAGTTATCTCCGGGAAAATCACAAACGAATCCGGGCCATGATTGTGACTCATGGCCATGAAGATCATATCGGTGGCATTCCCTATCACCTCAAGAACTTCAACATTCCTGTGATTTATGGTCCGAAGCTTGCCCTCTCCATGCTTACGGGCAAGATGGAGGAGGCTGGCGTGGCGGATCGCACCACGCTGCAAACCGTGAGCCCCCGCGATGTGGTGCAGGTTGGCCAGCATTTCAAGGTGGAATTCATCCGCAATACCCACTCCATTGCCGACAGTTTCACCCTGGCTATCACAACGCCGGTGGGAGTGGTGGTGTTCACGGGCGACTTCAAGTTCGACCACACCCCGGTGGATGGGGAAACGTTTGACATTCAGCGCCTCGCTCATTATGGAGAGCAGGGAGTGGTTTGCCTGTTCAGTGATTCCACCAATGCTGAATTACCAGGCTTTACCCCTCCGGAACGTTCGGTGTTCCCCAATCTCGACCGTCACTTCGCCAAGGCGGAAGGTCGCGTGATCGTCACCACCTTCGCCAGCTCTGTCCACCGAGTGTCGATGATTCTCGAGCTTGCCCTGAAGCACGGCCGCAAGGTCGGCCTCCTGGGGCGCTCCATGCTGAATGTCATCGCCAAGGCGCGGGAACTCGGTTACATGCGGTGTCCCGATGAACTCTTCGTGCCGATCAAGCAGATCCGCGACCTCCCCGACCGGGAGGTGGTGCTGCTGATGACCGGGAGTCAGGGGGAGCCGCTGGCGGCCCTGAGTCGGATCTCGCGGGGCGAACATCCCCAAGTGCAGGTGAAAGCCAGCGACACCATCATCTTCTCGGCGAGCCCCATCCCAGGGAACACCATCTCCGTGGTGAACACCATCGATCGGCTGATGATGCTCGGCGCCAAGGTGGTGTACGGCAAAGGTGAAGGCATCCATGTCTCCGGCCATGGCAGCCAGGAGGATCAGAAGCTGATGCTGGCCCTGACCCGTCCCAAATTCTTCGTTCCCGTCCATGGGGAACACCGCATGCTCGTCTGTCACTCCAAGACAGCGCAGTCGATGGGCGTGCCTGCCGACAACATCCTCATTATCGACAACGGTGAAGTGGTGGAGCTCACGCCGGAGTCCATCCGTCGTGGGGAAGCGGTGAAGGCGGGGATCGAGCTTCTGGATGCCTCCCGCAACGGCATCGTCGATGCCCGGGTGCTCAAGGAGCGCCAGCAGCTGGCGGAGGACGGCGTGATCACCCTCCTGGCCGTGATCAGCACGGATGGAGTGATGGCGGCACCCCCCCGGGTGAACCTGCGCGGGGTCGTCACCACTGCCGATCCCCGCAAGCTCTCCCTCTGGACCGAGCGAGAGATCCGCTGGGTGCTGGAGAATCGCTGGAATCAGCTGTGCCGCAACACCGGAGGCAAGGCTCCCGATGTGGACTGGGTCGGTGTGCAGCGGGAAGTGGAGGTGGGCCTGCAGCGTCGCCTGCGGCGGGAGCTCCAGGTGGATCCCCTGATCATCTGCCTGGTGCAGCCGGCTCCGGCTGGCAGCCCTGCCTACAAGGGCCAGGCGGATGCGGAGCCCGACAACCGGCCTTCGCCCAAGGGCCGGCAGGTGGGTCGGGACCGCGGCCGCGATGGGGGCAGGGATGGGGCCTCAGAGAGCCGTCCCCGGCCTGTGCCTGCCATGAACGTGAGCAAGCCCACCCCTCCCCAGCCGGAGGAGCCGGAACTGGAGGCCGGTCGCACCCGTCGCCGTCGTTCCGCCGCCATCGCGGGCTGAGAGCCCTCAGCTCACCACCACCAGCAGCAGGCCGGTTCTCAAGTCCAGATCCTTGTCGGGTTCGGATTCGGGAACCGGCCTCCTGATCAGTTCTGAGGGGGCCACAGCCTGAATCGGCAGATCCACCTCCTCCGCCAGGGAGGGGGTGGCCTGATGCACCTCGATCAGCTCAGGTTCCTCCACCACGTCGGGGATCAGTGTTTCCGAGGGGGAGCTCATCAGGGAGCTCGCGGCAATCCCAGTGTCCAGAGGGGAGTCTTCGAGCCAGGGGAGCGGGCTGTCCATGGGCTCTGCCGAAGACTCCGCCGTCGGGTCAGGGGCAGGCTGACTCAGCCAGGGCATGACGGGGGTGTCTCCGCTGCCGGTACCTGCAGGTTGGGCCCCATTCCTCGGCAGGAAGGGATCCGCGGCCATGGCCGGATCCGGCTCGGGCTCCGGGGCATCCGAGGGCTCCGGTGGGCTGAGGGTGAGGGGTCGCAGAGGCATCTGGGCGGCCGCGGTGGGGGGCTGGACCGTCAGGCGGTCGTCCTCGTTCTCGAGATCGGTGCGCTCGGCCTCAGGGAGGAACAGCTCCGGGCGTTCCTGCACGAAGGCCTCCTCCTCGTCTTCCTCCAGAACCCTGGTGGACTGCAGGGGCTGGTGACACTGATCCAGCCCGTCTTCCGCCATCTGGCGCAGAGCAGGCTCCGCCTCACTGCTGCGGATCACCTCATAGAGATCTTCGGCCGCATCCCTGTCGCCATAGCCATGGAGCAGGGTGTGGGCCATCAACAGCTGGGTTCGATGGCGCAGGCCCAGCACCTCCGGTGCCGTGCCCGCCTCCAGAAGCTCTCTCAACAGCAGGGTGCCTGCCTCCATCACGGTGGCCCAGCGGCCCTCGCAATACACCTTCTCGATCACGGCGTAACGCTTCTGCCAGTCGCTGGTTTCAGGAGAGCTCGCCATCGTCGTTGGGGGGAATCAGGTGAAGACTGCACCCATCCCAGCGGAGGTGCCAGCCCTGGGCCAGATCATGTCTCCCCGGACCCCGATCCAGCGGTAGCCGTGCCAGCAGAAGCTCCAGCACTGGGGCCTCCAGGGGGCGGCCCCAGTGCTGTCGCAGCCACTGCTGAAGCAGTTGCCGTTGGATGGCCGGCTGAAGATCCACCAGGGGGCGTCGGGCCAGGGAGGCTTCGCCCGTCTGCTGTTCTGCCGGCACCGAGAGGGCCAGGAGGGCGAGATCCAGCAGCTCCTCTGTGCGCTCCTCCTCCTGGGCCATCCGTTCGGCCGTGGCTGCGATGCGAAGGGTGGCACCCGGATGGAGGGCCTCCAGCACAGGAAGAACCTCGGCCCGCACCCGGTTACGCGTGAAGGAAGGATCATCGTTGCTGGGATCAATCCAGAGGGGCAGCTCCATCTCGCGGCAGATCCTGGCGGTGTCGGCGCGGGTGAAGGGCAGCAGCGGTCGCACCAGCATCACCCCCCCGGCCAGCGGGCGCATCGCCCGAAGGGACCCGAGCCCTCGGCGGTGGCTGCCGCGGGCCAGATGCATCAGCAGGGTTTCGGCCCTGTCCGTGGCGGTGTGGGCCGTCACCACATGGCTGCAACCGAGGGCATCCGCCTGCTGCTGCAGACAGCTGTAGCGCCACTGGCGGGCCTGTTCCTCGTTGGCCGGCACTGGCTTTGCCCGGTCACAGCGCAAGGAGAGTTCCTCCGCCTCCGCCCATGCGGAAAGGCCCGCGGCCTGGCCGGAGGCGGCCCCGTGCCAGCCATGGTTGCCGTGCCAGAGGGCCAGCTCCCAGTGGTGCAGGGGCTGCAGATCCTGGAGCAGCCTGAGCAGCGCCATGGAGTCCTGCCCGCCGGAGAGGGCCACCAGCAGACTGGCGCCCTTCGGCAGCAAGCAGGGCCGGCGCAGCAGATGCCGGTGCAATCTGTCCTGGTCGGCTCCCCAGCGGCGCTCCGGAGGCGCGGCATCGGATGGGAGAATCGGGGTCACAACCTCGCGTGCCTGCAGATGTCGCGTCACTCCAGCCTGCCTGTCTCCCTCCAGGAGGCCATCGGGCAGCGCCGGCTTCTCAAAGTGATTGCCGGCCTGACGAACCGCGACCAGGCTTCGGTGGAGAGAATTGCCCGGGCCGCGGCGGCGGCAGGCGGTGATCTTCTCGATCTCGCCTGTGATGCCTCCTTGGTGCGGCACATTCAGGGCGTGGCTCCGGGGCTGCCGCTCTGCGTCTCCGCGGTGGATCCCGAGTTGTTTCCCCCAGCCGTGGCCGCCGGTGCCGCCATGGTGGAGATCGGCAACTTCGATGCCTTCTATGCCCAGGGCCTGTGCTTTGAGGCGGAGGAGGTGCTGCGCCTCACCGAGCGCACCCGAGCCCTCCTGCCGGAGGTGGTGCTGTCCGTCACCGTTCCCCATGGGCTTCCCCTCGATCAACAGGAACAGCTGGCCGTGGCTCTCGCCCATGCCGGTGCGGACTGGATTCAGACGGAAGGGGGCACCAGTGCAAGGCCCCACAGCGCCGGCGTTCTCGGCCTGATCGAAAAAGCTGCCCCCACCCTGGCGGCCACCTTCGCCATCAGCCGGGCCCTTGCCGCTGCCGAGAAACCCCTTCCTGTGCTCTGTGCCTCCGGTCTCTCCGCTGTCACCGTGCCCATGGCGCTGGCGGCAGGGGCCTCCGGGGTGGGTGTGGGTTCTGCCGTGAATCGCCTCAGCGATGAGGTGGCCATGGTGGCTGTGGTGCGCGGTCTCCGGGAGGCGGCTTCCCCTCTCGTTGCTGCCCCCGGTACCCATGCCTATGGTGTCTGAACTTCTGCTTTGATGGGCCCCATGGTCGGTTCACTCCTCTGGCTGCTCCAGTGGCCGATCCGAGCCGCCATCCTTCTGCTGATCTCCAGATTGCCGCTGGGGGTGGAGATGGCCAACTTCCAGGTGGCCCTCCTCTCCGCCGCCGTCATCGGCCTGCTGGGAACCCTCCTGATGTGGCCTCTGCGCTTCATCCTGGCCCCCCTCAAGCTGGTCACCACGCTGGGGGGCCTGATCCCTGTGGGCTTCCTCTTCGATTGGCTGATCTCCATCTTTCTCTTCGCCCTCACGGCCTGGTTCATTCAGGGGTTCCGTCTGCGGAACGGATTCACCAGTGCTGTGCTTGGGTCTCTGGTGTACAGCCTGATCAGCTTCTTCCTGCTGCGCGCCCTCGGGCTTGAGGTGCCACTCACCCGCGCCATCGCTCTGCTCACCGGCCATCTGGCCTGACGCCTCCCCTTCCTGCCCAACGGCGGCTCCGTCCAGGTTGCCTGCGGTCAGAATGGGGTGATGCCCTTCCAGCTCCAGGCTCCCTACACCCCCCAGGGGGACCAGCCCACGGCCATTGAGGCCTTGGTGCGGGGTGTGGATGGTGGGGAGCGGTTTCAGACCCTCCTGGGAGCCACCGGCACCGGCAAGACCTTCACGATCGCCAACGTGATCGCCCGCACCGGCAGGCCTGCCCTGGTGCTTGCCCATAACAAGACCCTGGCAGCCCAGCTTTGCAATGAGCTGCGGGAGTTCTTTCCAAATAACGCGGTTGAATATTTCATTTCTTACTACGATTATTATCAGCCTGAGGCCTATGTGCCGGTCTCGGATACCTACATCGCCAAGACCGCATCGATCAATGAAGAGATCGATATGTTGAGGCATTCGGCCACCCGATCCCTGTTTGAGCGCCGCGATGTGATTGTTGTGGCTTCAATCAGTTGTATTTATGGCTTGGGCATTCCTTCTGAATACTTGAAAGCCGCTGTGAAGTTCGAGGTGGGAGCCACCTTGAATCTGCGGGCTTCTCTGCGGGAGCTGGTGAACAATCAATACTCCCGCAATGATCTGGAAATTAACCGCGGACGTTTCCGTGTGCGGGGGGACGTACTTGAAATCGGCCCCGCCTATGAAGATCGACTGGTGCGGGTGGAGTTGTTCGGCGATGAGGTGGAGGCCATCCGCTATGTGGATCCCACCACGGGTGAGATTCTGCAAAGCCTGGAGAGCATCAACATCTACCCAGCCAAGCACTTCGTCACCCCGAAGGAGCGACTGCAGGCGGCCATCCAGGCGATCCGCCTGGAGCTCGCTGAGCGGCTGGAGCAGCTGCACAGCCAGGGGCGACTCCTAGAGGCCCAGCGGCTGGAGCAACGCACGGCCTATGACCTGGAGATGCTGGAGCAGGTGGGTTACTGCAACGGGGTGGAGAACTATGCGCGTCATCTGGCTGGACGGCAGGCCGGCTTCCCCCCCGAGTGCCTGATCGATTATTTCCCCAAGGACTGGTTGCTGGTGGTGGATGAGAGCCATGTCACCTGCAGCCAGCTGCAGGCCATGTACAACGGCGATCAGAGCCGCAAGCAGGTGCTCATCGAGCATGGATTTCGGCTGCCTAGCGCTGCAGACAACCGGCCCCTGAAGGGGGAGGAGTTCTGGCAGAAGGCCAATCAGACGATTTTCGTGAGCGCCACTCCCGGCTCCTGGGAGCTGGCCCAGAGCGGTACCGAGGTGGTGGAGCAGGTGATCCGCCCCACCGGAGTGCTCGATCCCATCGTGGAGGTGCGCCCGACGGAAGGGCAGGTGGATGACCTTCTCGGTGAGATCCGGATCAGGGCAGCCAAGCAGGAGCGGGTGCTGGTGACCACCCTCACCAAACGGATGGCGGAAGACCTCACGGATTATCTGGCCGAGCATGGCGTGCGGGTGCGCTACCTGCACTCCGAGATTCATTCCATCGAGCGGATCGAGATCATCCAGGACCTGCGCAACGGTGAATATGACATCCTCGTGGGCGTCAACCTGCTGCGGGAGGGGCTCGACCTGCCGGAGGTGTCGCTTGTGGCGATCCTCGATGCCGACAAGGAGGGCTTCCTGCGGGCGGAACGCTCGCTGATCCAGACCATCGGCCGCGCCGCCCGCCACATCGAGGGGGTGGCCCTGCTCTACGCCGACAACCTCACCGATTCGATGGCCAAGGCCATCTCCGAAACCGAACGGCGCCGCGCCATCCAGCACGCCTACAACCAGAAGCACGGCATCACGCCCACCCCCGCCGGCAAGCGGGCCGGCAATTCGATCCTGGCGTTCCTGGAGGTGTCGCGCCGGCTCAACGATGAGCAGCTGGAGCAGGCGACCGAGCAGGCGGAGCACAACGAAGTGCCGCTTGATTC
>JBJTQT010000132.1:0-5209 GCA_046075745.1 Cyanobium sp.
GGAGCTGGGTTCGGGGGAGGGCATCGCGCGCAGCAAAGGCCTGTCTGGCATCCCCAACGGACGGGTGGATCAGCTGGAGCTCACCACCAGCGATGGCCAGCGCCGTGGCGGCGGCGGCGACAAGGGGAATACCCCCCTGGATTGGCAACCCGCCACCAACCAGGTGTTGCTCGGCTTCCATGGCCGCAGCAAAGCCGAGCTGGATTCCCTCACCGCCGTGATCGCCACCTTCGGGCCACTGGTCTGGGAAGAGGTGGCTTTAGCGGAGGATCCATAACTCCCCGAATCCTCCAGCTGTCAATCATGGAGTCACTTGCCCTTGGCCCGACCCAGGGGTTCTTCCAGGGCCGCTCCTGTGATCATGTGGCTTGCGCAGGTGCACCAGCGAATCCTGCGCTTCCCAGTTGTGGATGAGATCCCAGGTGGTCGGTGCTGTTGTCGTTGGCGCCGAAGATGGCGTCCCATTACTCCTCCTTGCGCATCCGCAGCCCCAGGCCCTTGCCCACCGCCGCGCAGCCCTTGCCATTGGCATGGGCCAGGAGGCGGACGAAGAGGCTCTTCTTGCCGAAGCGCATGGGGCCCTTGATCCGAATCAGGGCTCCCGGCTTGTCCAGTTCTGCGGTGCAGCGGACCTCATCGGCGGGGTAGATGTAGAAGGCGGAATCGAGCGGCACGGGGCCAACCGGGATCTCGAGAGCCACTGCTGCGACAGGGTGAGTCGAAGACGGCATGAGGGGCGACAGGGCGCTGGCAAGAGCAGGGGCCGGTGTGGGGGTGGGAGGGCCGCCGGGCTTGCCAGCTGCGCCAGCCACCCTGCCTGGCCGCTCAGCAAGCCTTTTGGCCACCTCCCGGGTACCACGGGCAATGGAGAGGAACGCTTCATCCCGGTGGCTCCATTTGGTCACCGGAGTGGAATAGTCCGGCGGGGCCTGGAGTTTGGCCAGGGGCGTGTTGCGCCAGTCGGCCTGGTGGCGTTCCAGGGCACGGCTCAACTCCTTGTCGTTGCAAGAGGGGGAGGCCAGAAATCCAGCGCTCCCCAGTGGCACCGCAGGACTCCAGGGCCATGGGGTGACGCCAATTCGGGGGATGGGTTTATGGCGGGCTGGGGCAGATGTCCCTGGGGCCGCCATCCCATGGGTTATGCACAGCTGTTACGGCCAGCGAAGACCAAGACGAGAGCGTCCAGGATGCTTTTCCATCCCACTCTTCCACAGGTAATCAGGATGTCGATCTCCCCAACAGAGCTGCCCGAGCCACCAAAGAAGGCAACCAAGCGAGGAAAAACCTCCGATCGAGGAGAGCCAGGGCGAAAGGCAGAGCCGGAGGGGGAGAAACCCAAGGAACGGTTCAATCCAGATGTGCTGGACAAGATGGTGATAGCTCTGCCATTGATGGAGCTCATGCGGAAGGACACGGGCGAGCAGACGTATGACGTGATCATTGATCTGAATCTGGATCACCCTGGCGGCAGGAATGGAGCCCGCGCTGAAGTCGAGACACTCATCAAAGAGACCACTGCGGGAGATTCTGCCCAGGGAATCAAGCGAGCCATTAGCCAACGTAGTCAACAATATCTGTTTGCCAGGTTGAGCAAGGATTCCCTCGAAACTCTGGTCAGACAAGACAACGAAAGGAACGACAAGATCGTCTGCACTCACCGCGCAATTTTTCGCATCTGGCCCGACTTTGCGGTGGAAGCCTTCATCAACAAGTCCATCAGCACGGTCAAAGCCGATGCCGCACGCAGCGCCTTCTCCGCCATGGGTGAAACCATTGTGTGGGCGGTGGTGGATTCAGGCATTGCTGCCAACCATCCCCACTTCATCAGACATCAAAACCTGATCACGGAACCACCCCTGCAGTCGATGGATTTCACCGCCCTTGGCGACGGCGAAGACAAGGCAAACCAGGACGATTACGGCCATGGCACGCATGTGGCCGGGATCATCGCGGGAGAAACGTTTGCCAGCGACGACTTGCAGCTGGTCGGCATCTCCCGCCAACGGGATGAAACGGGAACGGTCCATGGCGACATCTCAAATCTTGAGCACATGTCTGGCATGGCGCCCAAGTGCAAGCTGCTCAGCCTCAAGGTGCTGGATGAGCGTGGCAAAGGCAAGACCAGTGGCATCATTGCAGCCCTGGAATACATTCAAGAAATCAACGGGTATGGTCGCCGATTGCGCATTCATGGCGTCAATCTCAGCGTGGGCTATGACTTTGAGCCGAAATGGTTTGCCTGCGGTCAGAGCCCCCTCTGCGTTGAGGTGGATCGATTGGTGCGCTCCGGTGTCGTCGTTGTGGTGGCGTCAGGAAACACAGGCTATGGAGGCTTTGCCTTGACCACCCGCGAGACGGTTTCAGCCGGCATGGATGTAACGATCAATGATCCAGGCAATGCCGAACTGGCCATCACGGTGGGCTCCACCCATCGAGACATGCCCCACGTCTATGGCGTATCGTTCTTCTCCTCGAAAGGCCCCACGGGCGACGGCCGCGCCAAGCCCGACCTGGTGGCCCCTGGCGAGAAGATTCTCTCCTGCGCGGCAGGACGCAAACTCGAACTCGCCGAGGCCAATGAGACGGGGTTGGATCCGGAAAAGACAGCCTTTTATGTGGAAGACAGCGGCACCAGCATGGCCGCACCGCACGTCTCGGGAGTGATCGCTGCCTTCCTGTCGGTGCGTCGCGAATTCATCGGACAGCCAGAAAAAGTGAAGGAGATCTTCTTGAACTCAGCGACGGATCTCAAGCGCAATTCCTATTTTCAGGGCCACGGCTTGGTGGATCTGATGCGATCCATTCAATCCGTTTAACCACCCTTATTCTTAAGGAGCAGCACCATGAGCAGCATTGCCGGCTTCCCCTATTTCGAAATCCAATTCACGAAGGATGGGAAGGTATATCTTTCCAGCGAGGTTGAGGCTCTCACCAGCCATCTAAATAAAGAAAAGCCAAGCGATCTCTTCGTGATCTCTCATGGGTGGCTCACGGATATGCAAGGAGCCAGACACCTGTATGAAAACTTCTTTGAGCAGGTGCGGAAAATCATCGATGACGGCAGCGTTCCCGGAATGGGTCAACGCCAATTCGCTGTGCTCGGGGTGCTTTGGCCATCGAAGAAATTCTCAGAAAAGGACGAGACTGCAGGCGGGGCCGCAGGGCTTGACACATCGATGGAGCAGGGCGTGGAAGAGGAGCTCGCAGGGCTGGAGGAACTGCTCAACGACCCGAAGCTCTCAACGAAGATTGCCGCGCTCAAAGCCCTGATACCGCAACTTGAAGACGAAGACAATGAAACAGCGGCCACCGATTTCGCCAATGGTGTTCGCGATCTCCTCACCAAAGGCAGCACCGATGAAGAGGATGGCTCTGCGGCATTGTTTGCGATGAAGGGGGATGAGCTCATGCAAAGTTTGAACCAGCCCATCTTTGCGGAACCGCAGACAGGCGGCGAAGGAGGTGCGGCAGATCTTGGGGAGCTTTCAGATCAGGGAGAAGGAGGGGCCGCTGGTCTGTTCTCCGCCGGGGGCTTCTTCGGCGCGGCCGCCAACCTCTTGAACCTGGCCACCTACTACGAGATGAAAGAGCGAGCGGGCACTGTAGGCATGAAGGGCCTCCATCCCCTGTTGCACACCATCCTTAGCGAGAATCCTGACTTGAGAGTGCATCTTGTGGGCCACAGCTCTGGCGGCAGGGTTGTTTCAGCCGCAGCACTGGGCACCGGAGAACAAGCACCCCTCACTTTAACCACGCTTTTGCTGTTGCAATCCGCATTTTCCCACTACGGTTTCGCGAAAAGGTTTGATGGCAAGAAGGATGGTTTCTTCCGGAGAGTTGTCGATGATCATTGCATTACCGGCGCCACCATGATCACCCACTCAAAGAAGGACAAAGCCGTGGGACTCGCCTATCCAATCGCTTCGGCCCTGGCCAAGGACAATGCCGCCGGCTTAGGGGACGCGGACGATATTTACGGAGCCATTGGCAGCAACGGAGCTTTGAAAACACCTGAAGCCATCTCCGGCCTCTCACTGCAACCGGTAGGAAAACCCTACGCCCTGACAGCGGGTAAATTGCATAACCTGCGCTCCGATGCCTTCATCACTAGCCATGGCGACATCTGCAAACCGGAAGTTGCCTATGCACTCCTCACGGCAGTGGCGATGAGCTGAGACAGGAGCGATGCAGTCTGTCCTGCTCGCCGATCGGTCGCGGTTGCTCAAGGTGAGCACGCTGGTGGTGGCCGCCAACGGGCCCCTTCACACCGCCCAGATCTCCTCCAAATCCAGCCCCATCCCCTCGGCCAGCTCGCCGCCATCGAGGCGAGAGGCGTTCTCCAACCGCTCGGCCATGCCCTGCTGAGCGCCCCGCCAAATCTCCACTGCCCGCTCGTGGGGCAGCAGCAGCCAGCCGAGGCGGGCGCCGTTGGCCTGGTAGAGGTCCATTTTTTGCCGAAGGGCAACGATGCCCCGGGGGCCTTCATCGCTGCCACTGGCCAGTTCGATCACCAGATCAGGGCAGAGGGGCGGGAAGCATCGTCGATCCGCAGAGTTCAGGGCCAGCCAACGGTCCTGCCGCAGCAAAGACCCATCGGGACTGAGCACGGAGCCGTCTGGAAGCCGGAACCCGGTGCAGCTGTCGAACATGAGCCAGTCGGGGTGCCGCCTGCAGAAGGCACGCAGCTGATAGAGAAGCTCGCCATTGGTGCTGCCTGTCTCGCCGCCTGTGGCTGTCATGGCGATCAGGGTTCTATCAGCGGCAAGTTCGAGCACAGCCTCGGGGTTGGCCTGGCACACCCGCTCAAACTGCTCGAGCGTCAGCCGCAAATCAGGGGGCAGCAGCAGCGGCGCGGGCTCAAGAGCCGGTGGATTGTGGGCGGGAGAGGGCGCCAGGGCCATGGGGTGACGCCAATAGGGACCTTCAGTTTATGGGGGGCTGGGGAGGATCTCCCAGGGGCCACCAGCCATAAAATGGGCCGATGATTGCGAATGAGAGCCCCTTCGCGCGACTGCGCCGCCGGGAACGGGAGCGGCGGATCGCGGAGCTGCGCCAGCGCATGCGAGACACCCTTGGGTCTGTTGACTGCAGCGTTTGGCTGTTCGGCTCCCTGGCCCGGGGCGATTGGGATGGGTTTTCAGATACCGATCTGCTGGTGGTGGGCGCCAACCAAGAGGAGGCCGAGCGTGCGGCCGAGCGGTTGGGAGAG
>JBJTQT010000133.1:0-3232 GCA_046075745.1 Cyanobium sp.
GCCATCACAGAAACCATGAGCAGGAAGAAGCACCACCGAAACCAAGGCGGAAACACTCCGACTACAGAGCCCCAGAGCAACCCAGGGGTGGTTCAGTTTTCAGTGTCGGAAGTGGCTCAGTTTTCGATGTCGCTTGACAGGGGCTGCCGGTGCAGTACGGCGATTCGGAGGATCCTGAGTTCACGGCATCCTTGCCGCTCTCATCGGCCACGGTGGTGGTGAGCACCCTGCCCTCTGTAGAGAGCAATGCCGCTATTCGGCATGGCCTGGAATCGGCGGGTTTTCAGCGCCATTTCATTGCCACCGCCCATGACGAGGCCGAGGTGGTCAAGCTGGAATGGCTCGGTGCCCATCGCACCTTGTTGCCGTTTCTCGATGCGGCTGAACGGGCAGCCGAGCTAATCGTGGACGACCTGCGTGAGCTGCGGCAGCTGCAGGCCGCCTGAGGAAGGCTTATCTGCAAGCTGCCGCAGCTGGTGCTTCAGGACCTCGGCCCACACCGAAGTTCCATCCACGGCGTAGATCACGGCGCTGGCATCCAGGAAGGCGATCACCAGTGACGTTCCTGGCGCTCGCTCTCCTGCTTGGTTCGGCCTGCCGCGGTGGTGGGCAGGGCTGTTGTGGTTCAGTTGAGGGCGCAGTTGAGCGTGGTAGCCCCCATTGCGGGGGAACGCCTCGATCAGCATGCTGGGACCCCACTCCCTGAACAGACGTTGGATCCGCTGCGCACCACCGCCTTCGCGTCTACCGCCCTGCTTGCAGCCGTGGTGCTGATGCAGCCCGCCCACGCAGGCACCCTCACCGGCACGGCCACCATCCGGGAGCGGATTGCCCTGCCGACGGATGCGGTCTTCGAGGCGGTGTTGATCGACATCGCCCGCGCTGATGCCCCGGCAGTGGTACTCGGCCGCGTGCGCCTCCAGCCAGCCGGCCAGTCGCCCTTCCGCTTCTCCATCCCCTACCGCGATCGCGACATCACGCCCCAGGGCCGCTACTCCGTCCGCGCCACGGTGCGCCAAGGCGAGCGGCTGCTGTTCACCACCGACACGATCCATCCGGTGCTCACCGGTGAACCCAGCCAGCCACTGAATCTGACTCTGGTGCAGGTGGGGGACGGCCCGCGGCTGTCTCAAATCACCTCACCGGTGGGCCGGCTGCCGGCCAGCTGGCGCGGCGATCTCCCCGATGCAGGCGGCACCACGTGCTGGCAGGTGGACCTCTCCAGCGATGGCGCCTATCAACTCCGCCAGACCTTCCTGAATCGGCCACCGGCGGAACTGCCGCTGGCAGCGGATCAGGAACGGGCGAGCGGCAGCAGGCTGGCCAGCACCTAGATGGCGGTGGGTTGGTCTCACGCCAGCTCCAGCCACCCCCGCAAGGCCAGATCTAGCTCGATCAGGGCCTGGGGCTCCAGTTGCCCCACCACCTCTCCCACGGCTTCGATCGGCACGGTGAACAGCTTGTCGACCATCAGCTGCGAAGGCTTGCGCAGCCCATTACGAGGCGATGGTTCGACCGCGATCCGCACCAGTGGTGCCTCCATCCGGGTGCTGGTGAGGGGGCAGAGGATGACGCTGGGATGGGCCTGCAGCCAGCGATCCGCCTGGACCACGACCGCCGGCCGTGGCTTTCCGGAATAGACCCCGGGGCTGGCCACCGTCACCACCGTGCCGCGGCGCAGCGTTGCCCTCAGCCCCTGGACAGCAGACGTCATGCGGTCCAGTCGCTCCAGTCGGGCACCTGCTCACTCCAGTTCGGCTGCTCCAGTTGGGCCAGGTGCTCCGATTGGCGGCGAGCCTCCTCGCTGTCGCCATGGCGCAGGAGGTACTGCTGGATGGCCTCGCGGATGCAGGCACTGCGGGTCTTGCCTTGGTGTTGGGCGAGCAGATCGAGCTGCCGCTCCAGCTCAGAATCCATCCGCACGCCGATCACCATCGGGATAGCCGTGAAACACTTCGTGCAACATCCTAGGACTGCAGGACGGATCGGGCGCCAGCGCCCTTAGCCTCGCCTGACCATCGGGCGCGCAGGGTGACCTTCGAGCAGCTGAGGCACTTCCTGTCGCGCGTGCAGCGCGATCCGGCGCTCAGACGCCAGGTGGAGGAGGCGATCACCGCCGATGAGGTGGCCCATCTGGCCCAGGAGCTGGGCTACTCGGTGTCGGGCAGCGACATCCTGCGCTTTTCCGGCCAATCAGCCGGCCAGTCAGCCGATGGCATCAAGGTGACGCGGATCGACCATCCGGGAGAGTACCCGGGGCGGTATTACTGAAAAGACGCCTGGAAGGCGATCACAGCTCTGGCTGAGCCTTGATCGCCAGCTCGGTGTAGCCCGTGGCTGGATCCAGCTCCCGGCTGAACCGCCAGTCCGGCAGCAGGCCAACCACCAGCTCGGCGGTGGTGCGCACCAAGGAGCCGGCGCCGAGGTGGCCGCCGATCACCGCACCGCTGCTGCCTGCGATGGCGATGTGCAAGTGGGCGCCATCGGGCGCCAGGGTGCCGGAGAGGCTGAGGATCTCGAGATCGCCGCGGATCGCCGTGGCCTCGGTCGCCCCGCCCATCCAGGCCTCCAGCGCCCGGCGCAGATCATCGCCGGGCTGGAGGCGCAACGGCACCACCTTCATGGAGTTGGCTCCTCCACCAGCTGCTGGAACATCACCAAAGCATCGACATCGCCCAGCTGCTGGTGGCGAAAGGCGCCCGGCAAAGTGCCAACGACCTCAAAGCCGTTGCGCTGCCAGCAGCGGATACCGGCGGTGTTGGTACTCACCACCAGGTTGAACTGCATCGCCCGAAACCCCAGCTGTCGGGCGAGCTGCAGGGAGTGCTGGCAGAGGTGGCTGCCGATGGCCTGCCGCCGGCAGTGCGCGGCCACCACATAGCCCGCATTGGCCACATGGGCGCCGAGGGCGAGGGCATTGGGCCGGATGTAGGAGGTGCCCACCAGGGCGCCAGACGCATCCACGGCCACCATCACGGCCTGGTTGTGCTCCACCCAGGCTAGCCGGGCCTCGGCCTCGGTGATCGCCGGGTCGTGGGGGAAGGTTTCACCGGCCCGGAGCACCGGCTCCAGCAGGGCCCACAACGCCGCCCAGTCGGTCGCCTTATAGGGGCGGATCTGCAGGGGGAATGCACCGTCGTTGCCGATTTTACGCAGCATGGGCATGGATCCCGGTGGCTTGCCCAAGGCGTACCGCTTCAGCGGCACCGAGGTGATCGTGAAGCACTTCGGC
>JBJTQT010000134.1:0-16848 GCA_046075745.1 Cyanobium sp.
CTCGATCCTCGATCTGGCGGGCGACCCGGCCCGCCACGGCGAGATGGAATCACGGGTGAATGAGGCCCTTCGTGCCCACTTCCGCCCGGAATTTCTCAACCGCCTCGATGAGACGATCATCTTCCACAGCCTCAAGGCCGAGGAGCTGCGCCAGATCGTGGATCTGCAGGTGAAGCGGCTGGCCAGGCGCCTGGAGGAGAAGAAGCTGGGCCTGCAGCTGGATAGCGAGGCCCTCGACTGGCTCGCTGGCGTCGGGTACGACCCGGTGTATGGCGCCAGGCCCCTCAAACGGGCCATCCAGCGGGAGCTGGAAACGCCGATCGCCAAGGCGATTCTGGCGGGCACCTTCCCGGCCGGATCCACCATCGCGGTGGATGTGGAGAACGAGCGGTTGCGTTTCCAGCAGGCCGCTACCGCCAGCCTGACAGGGCCCATGCCGGCCTTGGTCTGACTGAATCATGGCCATCACCCTTGCAGTGCAAATCTCGGCCGGGGCTCTCCTGGGACTGCTGGTCACAGGAGGGGCCCCGGTCCTGGGGATGGAGGACAGCCTCCAGCGGTCTCAGGAGCAGATCCGTTCCTTTCCCTTCACGCCGAACTGCGCAGGGAACACCCAGGAGATGGTGGCTTGTCTCTGGGAACGTCGCAATCAGGTGGATGCCACCTTGGGTGAGGTTCTCAAGGATGCGGAGCGTCTGGAGCAGTGGCGAACCACGCGACGGGGAGTGTGCGAGATCGCAGCAGCCAAGGCGAAAGGAGGCTCCGTATATCCGATCGTATGGCTCAGCTGCGAAAATACGCTGAATAAAGCCCTGCTCAGACAGCTCAGAAAACCATTGCTGCAGAGCGCAGATCTCTGATCCCTGCCCTTCCGGAATCCGTCGCCTCACCGCTGAATCAGCTGGTCCTGGGAAGGTTGACGCTGCCAGAAAGCAGGGCGACAGTGATCCTGTGGCTGAAGGCTTGAGACATGATCAACAGATATCCAGACACTCTCATCTATGTTTTATGCCCTGCACACATCGTGACGGGGGGCATTGAAGCGGTTCATCAACTGGTTGACAAGCTAAGAAAGTATGGGCATAAAGCGATGATCGCTACCATGCCATTTGTAAGCAATCCAACCTTAATCCAATACAGAAACTACGAGGTTGAGTTTGCCTCTGAGATCATCGATTCAGCGGCCAATATTCTGATTACGACGGAAGTGAACCCCCAGGCCCTGGAGCCATACACTGCAATTCAGAAAGCCATCTGGTGGCTCAGCGTCGACAACCATGAGAATCTCGGTGCACCCTTTGATTTTAATAGCCAAGCCAATCAAGATATTTCACATTTTGTTCAAAGTTACTACGCCTATTCCTACTTAAGCGGAAAGGGTATCCGCACGGTGCAGTACCTCTCCGATTTCCTACATGATACCTATTTAAAGGCCCCATTGCAAAACACGTCTCGCCAAAAGAGAGACCTCGTTCTCTATACACCCATCAAAGGTGCTGACGCCTTTGTGAACCGATTGATTCAGGCTGACAGCTCCATCACATGGCAGCCCTTGAAAGGAATGATCCGAAAAAAACACGCCCAGACCTTGGGAACAGCAAAAGTCTATGTGGATTTTGGCAGCCATCCTGGAAAAGACAGACAACCGCGGGAAGCAGCGGTGAACGGCTGTTGTGTGATTGTGGGGCGACGAGGATCGGCTAGATTTACGGAGGATATCCCCATCCCCGAAAGCTATCGTTTCGATCTGGAGCAAATGGATGCGGAGGCAATTCTTTCCTGTATCAAAAGTTGCCTGAGGGACTACGAGACTCGCATCAGCGATTTCCAATCCTATGCCGACACGATAAGAGAGGAGGAGAAGCGATTTGAAAACGAGGTGGTCACGAATTTTGGCATTATCAAAAGACGCAACAGAAACAAAACAGGGATCATTATTGGCAATATCATTCTCTATCTAAAACAAAACAATCTTCTGACTGGCCTCAGAGGCCTGGCCAACGAATTTGCTCCCATCGAGGCCGTTGACCTTTTAAGGCAAGTCTATCGCAACTTCAGATCAGACCGCTAAGGCATCAATGCGCCCTGCCAGTTCCACATCCAGATTGGAGAGCCCACCGGTGTCGTGGGTGGTAAGGGCGATGTTCACCCGGTTCCAGACATTGCTCCACTCGGGGTGGTGCCCCATCGCTTCAGCCGCCAGTGCCACCCGGGTGATGAATCCGAAGGCCTCAGAAAAATCCGTAAAGGTGAACTGGCGTTGCAGCTTGCCTTCCTCCAGGCTCCAGGCGGGCAAGGAGTGGGAGAGGGCAGCGATCTGCTGGGGAGTGAGGGCAACGGCAGCCATGGCTGAAAGTGGGAGGATTCACGAACGGGAGGGTAGCCAGCCGTTGGGGTGCCCTCTCAGGGCACAAAGGGCGCTGGGGCCGTAGCTGAGGGCACCACAGAGGGGTTGATCAGAGCATCCAAGCGGAAATCCGCTTGCCCGCCCGCTCCTGAGGGGATGGACTCCAGGGTGAGGCGATAACGGCCCCCACCGAAATTGAGATCCCGGAAATCCCCTGGACGCCAGAGGCTGGCCGCAGCACCCGCCAGGCTCACCCGGGCACCATCGGCTTCCACCCCCTCCACCTCCAGAGGCACCTTTCCCTCCAGCAATTCCCTGGGAGCGCCTGAGGAAAGGGTGAAGCGTTCCTCCAGACGACGGCTTTGGCGGAGTGCCTGCAGGGCTTGCAGGGTGCTCCTGTGTTCCCGCTCAAGTGTGGCATGCCGTTGCCGGAGATCCTGGAGTGCCAGCCGTTCTTCGACAGGTCCGGCAAGGCGCTCCAGATCCTTCAGCAGTTGGGGGACATCGATCTGTCGGGTGCGACGCAGAAAGCTCACTTCAGCCTCCAGGGTGCGCAATCGCGCTTGCCAGCTCATCTGGGCCGCCAACCAGGTGGCGGCAACCAGTGCCGCGCCCGAGGCGGCCAACGCCACCGCGACTTGGGAGCGCGGGAGCCTTCGCCAGGCGTTGGGATCCTCCACTCGGGTAGGTCATGCTCACTCCACGCTAAGAGTGACCGCGAATCAGCCAGTGACTTGAGACGCAAACAGGAACCATTGACTCCCCCCAGAGCAAAAACCACAACAATTATTCACTTTGCAAACCGGCTTAACTGGGGCCATTCAATTGTAGTTGTGCAGTGTTGAAAGTGTGTTGCACTTTTTTTCGATGACTCTCACTCGAAATCTTTCGGCATTCGCCATAGCTGCAGGTATTGCAGGTCTTGCTTGTGTCCCATCTCAAGCAGCCACGATGCGGTTCACTCCTGCTGGAAGTCAGCTCGATGGGGATTCAATTCTTGACATCCTCTTAAAACCCGGCGAGACGATCACCTTCTCCAATTATTTCAATAATTCGAGCGATATCTTTGGTCCATTTCCCATCATTGGTTCTATTCCTAGAGCTACACGCTCAATCGATTATGTCATAACTTATGATCCTACCGAGCTTTCATACGTAAGCTCGGTGTTGGATGTACCTAACAAAATTTCAAACAGCTGCCTTGTCGGTGGGCCATGCGGGAGCACAATTACTCCGGGTCTAGGGACTCTCACCATCAGCCATAGGAGTGCCATCACTAATCTGGTGGCGCCACAGGGCGAATTCCTCCTCGACACCATCACATTTGTTGGCACAGGCGTGAACCCTTTCCCAGGGGACGGGTTATCTGATTATTCTTTCACAGGCACAAATAGTGGCCTTACCTCCATCCTCTTCCCCAATGCAGTCATCAGCACTTTCAATTCCAACACGGTTGAGGTTCAACAGCCTGTGCCTGCACCTCTCCCTATTCTTGGGGCTGCGGCAGCCTTTGGTTCCATCCGGAGAGCGAAGAAACTTTCGTCCTTATTGAAGCCGATTCCCAAAGCCTAACTCCCCGTTTTCATCCAAGCAGGCATAACTTCAAGCTCCTGGGGTCTCTAGGAGCTTTTTTTGTATTCTCTTCAGATCAATTAGCAAGATTTTTATTGATCATTGATCCTTGGCCATGGCCATCAACGCCTTGGCCCTCAAGGCACCAGCAACACCCTCTGCACATCCTGCCAAGCTGCCAACAAGGGGCGCTCCCCACGCGTTTCACCCGCCACCTGCACCGCCAAGCACTCATGCCGGGCCGGGACAATCCCAGCCAGCCGCAGCAACCGGCGCTGCAGGGCTGCTGCGCGGCTATTCTCATTGGCCCTTCTTTCCTCCCCCACCAGCGTGGAGGCGCTCACCTCCGCGTGTCCTGAGGGCGTCTGGCAGGTTTGCAAGCGCGTGATAGTGCCCGCTGGATCCTTTGGCCCGCGCCCCAGGGCGATCTGATCGGGCTTGCCGCCAACGGCCAACCCGTTGGGCCGGGGCAGCGACAACAGGCGCCTGTCGTTCAAGGCAAAACTTGGTACCTGCTCGGCCACCGCCACCAGGTTGAGCCCCTTGCGCTCCTGGCTGCCCTCACTGAGCTCCGTGCCCGTGCGGCTGCGCATCGGCAGCAGGCTCAACAGCAACGGCGATCCCCCAGCGTGGGGCTCCAGCCGAAATCGCCGCAGCTGCCCATGGCTCAGCTCCCGGCCCTGCCGCGGCGGCTCCCCCTCCAGCGCACTCACCCGATAGCCCGCCAGCCGCAACGAGGAGGGCGCCTCCATGGTGGGCATCGGGGCCGAGAGCCCCACCACCCGCTCCGCCGTGGCCGCCACCGCGAGCAGGGCCAAACCCAGCAGCCAGGGCCGCAGGGCACCCGGGCGCTGGGCCTCCGCCTTGCTCTGCTCGCCTGGTGAGATAGTCATCGGCTGCCCAGGGCGGCCACCTGCCGCGCCAGCCAATACACATACAGCCAAACAAACAACTGCATCGCCACCCCGGCAAACACCAAGCCGCCCCAGGAATCGTGCAGAAAATCAAACCACCATTGCTTCTGGGGCAAGCCACTGGCATTGATCCAGGCCAAGAGCGCAATGCGCATCGCGTTGATCAACACCGCCAAAAGGGGTGCCACAAGGATCATCAAGCCGTTTTGCCAGCGGCGGCGCATCGGAAAGGCCTTGGCAAACAGCAGCGCCACCACCAGCAGCTGCAGCAGGATATTCAGCCCCGCGCAAGCACCCGCCACCTTCACCCCACCCCCGGGCAAATAGAGAAACAACCCGCTCTGGCTGACGGAGAAGCTACACAATACTATTCATAGCCGGCTGAGCCAGGCCGTGAGCTCTGAGAGTGGCCCCAAAGGCGTCAGCCAACTCTCCGCGCGCCACAACGGCAACGCCGCCAACACCGCCAGCGGCCAGGCGAAGGGTCGCCATCGCCCCACCGGCGCCGCCAAGAGCACAAGAGCCAATCCAGCCATCGGCAACAGGAGGCTGGAGCCGAAATCAAAGGCCACGATCCGCTGCCCCCGCCAAAACACCGCCAGCAGCAATGCCAACCCCAACCAGCGCCCCAGGCGCCCCGGCCTGGGCTGCCACCCCTCTGGCAAGCCTGGAGCTAACAACACCGCCCCGCCCATCAGCAGCAGCATGTTCACGGCCTCGTCCGGCGACTGGGTGAGCAGGGTCAACACCAGCAGATACCCTGCCATCAGCGCCGCCAGCAGCAACCACAGGGCCCGATCATCGAGTGCCTGCCAGCGGCGAATCAGATCCGTGCTGGCCATGGCTATGGGGAGTGTGACAAGCCTGGGCCCATTGTCCCAGGGCAATGGGCCTTGACGAGCCGGCTCAGCCCACAGCCATGATGTTCACCCGATTGACGATGGTTCTGGGGCTGATGCTGTATCAGGGTTGGATTCGGGTGGTGGTGCAGCCGGAACTGGCTGTCCAAGCCCCTACGTCCCGATCAGATGCAGGCACAGATTCCGGCGATGGGGCCGGGCCCGATGTTCCCAGAGATAGACGGCTTGCCATGTTCCCAGCACCAGACGGCTGCGGTGGAAGCTCAGCTGAAGACTGGTGCTGGTGAGGGCCGTGCGGATATGGGCCGGCATGTCGTCCTCTCCTTCATCGTCGTGCACATAGGGGCGCAGGGAACCCTGGCCACTGAGGGGCCGAACCCCTTCCCGGGGCACCAGGGCCTGGAGATAGGCCGTCAAGTCCTGCAGCACCCGGGGATCAGCATTTTCATTGATGGTGAGGGAGCAGCTGGTGTGCAGGCAACTGATGAGCGCCTGCCCTGTAGCCAGACCACTGGAGCCGATCTCCCGATTGAGGGCTGCGGTGAGATCGGTGAACCCTTCCCCGCTCGTGTTCACCTCCAGATGGCGCAGAAGTTGCTGCAACATGAAGACTCACGCCAGTCGGGGCCTCAATGTAAGGGGTTTGATGTGGTGCTCAGAACCATGCGTTGACACCACCCTCCCCCACTGGCTATGGGAAAGGAGTGATCCCACAAGGGCATCAGAAGATGGAACATCTCTTTGGTCTGCGCTGGCCGCCAGGACTGGACCGCGGGGGCCTGATCACAGGCCTGTTGGCCATCGGACTCGGTGCCCTCTCCCTCAGCTCCATGGGGCTGGAGAGCCAACGCGATGAGACCGGACGACAGATTCCCTGCACGCGGTTCCGCGGCCAGGCGATGAAGATCTGCAGTGTGGTGGTGCAGCAAGCAGGGGTGAACGCAGCTGCCATGCGCGTGAGCCATCCAGATGGAGCTGTGCGCACCCTGGTGTTTCGTGATGGAGACTTCCAGGGCTGCCATGTGGATCGTGGCGGATGCGGTGGTCTGAGAATTCAGAGGGCCAGGGAAGATCAGCTTGTCCTGCTGCGGGTTGGAGAAGAGCGCTATGAGGTGCCCGGCACCCTGATCAGCGGCGGTTGAAGTCGCGATGAATGGGCCCGAGCCCTCCGTCCCGTGGCACCAGGGTCCCGATCCATGCTCGGAGCCTTTAACCTGGCACCCATGGCTGATTTGACCATTCTCTACGATGGCGGCTGCCCCCTGTGCATGAGGGAGGTGATCTTTCTTGTGCGACGTGACCTTGAGCGTCATTCAGAGAGTCCACGTCTCGCCTTCATCGACATTGACCATGCCGATTACGACCCCGATGTCCATCAGGGGGTCACCTATCGGCAGGCGATGGGCCGCATCCACGCCATCGAAGCGGATGGAACGGTGCTCAAGGATCTGGCCGTGTTTCGACGCGCCTACGAGCTGATCGGCCTTGGCTGGGTCTATGCCCCAACACGCTGGCCGATGGTGGGCCCCCTGGCGGAGGCGGCCTACGCCTTCTGGGCGCGGATCCGTCTTCTTGTCACAGGTCGTCCGAGCCTGGAGCAGCTGTGCCGCACCAGAGAGGGGATCTGCAGCCCTTCGGGTTGCAGCCCCCTCAGTGAGCAGGGGTGATGGCCGTTCCCAGCATGGGGGCCGGTGCAACAACCACCGATCTCATCGTGGTGGGGAGCGGTCTGGGGGGTCTCTGCGCCGGCGCGGTGGCCGCCTCCTACGGCCTGGAGGTGGTGGTGCTCGAAGCGCACAGCCAGCCGGGGGGAGCTGCCCACGGCTTCCGTCAGGGAGGGTTCCATTTCGAGTCGGGCCCCTCCCTCTGGAGCGGCCTGGCCCGCTGGCCCAGCCCCAATCCCCTGGCTCAGGTGCTTCGGCTGATCGGCGAGACGGTGCCCGTGGCCAGCTACAGCGACTGGGGGCTGCTGCTCCCTGAGGGTCAGCTGCGGGTGGGCGTGGGTCTGGAGCCGTTCCTGGCCGTGGTGCAAGAGCTGCGGGGGCAGGCAGCTGCCCAGGAGTGGCAGACGTTCATGGAGAGTCTGGAGCCCCTGTGCCAGGCAGCCCAGGCCCTGCCGCTGCTGGCCCTACGGCCCGGGCTTGGCACAGCCGCCGTGCTTGGGGCCCGGGGAGTGGGCCTCCTCGGACAGGCCAATCGGTTGGCCCAGCTGGGGGGAGCCTTCGGCCCCCTTGCCCGCAGCCGGCTCCAGGACCCCTTCCTGCTCCACTGGGTGGACCTGCTCTGCTTCCTGATCTCCGGGCTGGAGATGACCCACACCAGCGCGGCGGCGATGGCCACCCTGTTCGGGGAGTGGTTCACCCCTGAAGCCCATCTCGATTACCCGATCGGCGGCAGCCCTGCCGTGGTGGAAGCCCTGGTGCGGGGACTGCGGCGCCATGGGGGAGAGCTGCGCACCAACGCTGTGGTGGAGGAAATCGTGGTGCGGGAGCGTCGGGCCTGGGGTGTGCGTCTCCAGAACGGAGAGGAGCTGCAGGCGCGGCGGGGTGTGATCAGCAACGCCAGCCCCTGGGACACCCTCACCTTGCTGAACGAGAACTCCGTGCCGGCCCGCTGGAGAAACAGGCAACAGGCCACACCACCGTGCAACAGCTTTCTGCACTGTCACTTGGGCCTGCGGGGCGACGACCTCGCCCACCTGCCGATCCACCATGTGTGGGTGGGCGACTGGGAACGGGGCATCGGAGCGGAACGCAACATGGCCGTGCTCTCGATGCCCTCCTTGCTGGATCCAGGCCTGGCACCGGCGGGCCATCAGGTGGTGCATGGCTACACCCCCGCCAACGAACCCTGGGAGCTGTGGCAACACCTGGAACGGGGGTCTGCCGCCTACGAGGCTCAGAAGGAAGACCGCTGCAGGGTGTTTGCCCACCTTCTCGATCCCCTGATCCCCGACTGGCGGGAACGGCTCGTGATCGAGCGTTACGGCACCCCCCTCACCCACCAGCACTACTTACGGGTCCACAAGGGAAGCTATGGCCCAGCCTGGCCCGCCGATCGCGGTCCCTTCCCCGGGGGCCAGACCCCCCTGGAGGGCCTGGTGCTCTGCGGTGCCGGGGTGTTTCCCGGCATCGGCGTTCCGCCGGTCGCCGTCAGCGGAGCAATGGCAGCCCATGGCTTCGTGGGGGCAAGGCAACAGCGGGAACGGCTTGAAAGCCTGGGGCTGCTTGAGTGAGGAGCGCTTCGCCCGCGATCACCCCCCATGACCACCATCCACTGCACCTACGCCGGGGAGCTCCGCTGCAGCGCCCAGCATGGGCCCTCCGGAAGCGAGCTGGACACAGATGCCCCCACCGACAACCAGGGCAAGGGAGAGCGTTTCTCCCCCACCGATCTGGTAGCCACGGCCCTGGCCACCTGCATCCTCACGGTGATGGGCATCGTGGCGCAGCGCCATGGCTGGACCTTGGAGGGCACCAGGGCCAGGGTGGAGAAAACGATGACCACCAACGGAATCCGCAGGATCGCCCAGCTGGAGGTGTGGATCGAACTTCCCGCTGGCCTGGATCCTCAGGCCCAGGCCCTGCTGCGAGAAGCCGGTGAGGGGTGTCCAGTGAAGAGGAGCCTGGAAGGGGCTGTACCGATGGTGCTCCACTGGCCAGTGGTGGAGGAGCCGCTCAGCTCTGCCACCGTTCCAGGGCTGTGATGATCTCCTCCAACCAGGCGGTATCGACCTGGCGAGCGCCGCGAGCCTGGGCAATCAGGCGGAGATTGTTCGCCGTGGTTTTCGGTTCCCAGGGCTCACGAACCGTTGCCATCGCATAGGCCAGAGCCTCCTCTGCGGACTCCCGATTCTCAGCCAGGACATCCAGCTCGAGCAGCGTGGCGTAATCCCAGTAGGTGGGCTGATCACCCAGCCGCCGTTCCACTGCGAACCGCACGATGGGCAGCAGCTTGGTCTTCGTTTCCAGGGAAGCCGCATCACCCTTGATGTCCAACAGGGTGAGAGCATTGATTCCGGGATAGGCATCGCGCTGATCGGCCTGGAACCCCCGCAGATAGGCCTGAATGCTCTGATTGAGATGGCCTCTGGCTTCCACCCCCCGGCCGGCAGCGAGGGCCTCACTCCACTGATCCTTGTGGATCCGGCCGATGAGGCCGCAGGTTTCGGAACTGGGTCCCTGCTGATCCTCCACGTCCTCCAGCAAACGGAGGGCTTCGGCGCGATCGGCAGGGTTTTTGCTTTGAGAAGCTTTGCGGTTGTAGGCAAAACCCAGTTGCTCCCGCACCAGGA
This sequence comes from Cyanobium sp., assembly GCA_046075745.1. Taxonomy (GTDB): domain Bacteria; phylum Cyanobacteriota; class Cyanobacteriia; order PCC-6307; family Cyanobiaceae; genus Cyanobium. The sequence continues at coordinate 9,988 of JBJTQT010000134.1, forward strand.
TCTGATGTTTCAATACCTCAGGCATCTGGTGGTAGAGAGCAATCATGCCCTCCCAGTCTTCGAGGGCTCGATAGGAGAGGAAGAGATCAATGGTCGTGCCCGCATCCACAGCATCGAGAGCACCGATGTCCTGCCGGAGCTGAGAGAGATCAAGCTTGGCTTCAGGCAACAGATCAGGACGTTTGGCCTTGTTGCGAATGGCTGTCAAGCGGCGTTTGAAGCCCTCATTCAGTTGGACCTGCTCACGAAAAACATCTGTTTTCAAATGGGCGATATCAGGAGATTTCCAACCGCTCAGCAGCTGAAACAGCGGGCTGTCCACCGGAGCCTGCGAGATCACAAGTTCACGTAGTTCTTGCAAGCGCCTTCCCACAGCCTCTCGCAGGGCTCTAGCTTCTACTTCACCAAATACGTTGTCCGTGCCCAAGTCATAGGGGAGTGAGCGCAGGAAGTTGACATCAAAAGGAATCTTTTGATGTTTGGCAAAAATGGTCAGTGTGGTGGATGGCCTGGCGGCATGACGAACTCCCAGTTCGTAGAACACGTTGGCATTGGCTGTGGTCAGATCAGCCAGCACGTAGTCGCACAACACCAACCGCTCAAACATGGGCTTGTGAATCACACCACCGGTGGCCTCATGGTCGGCACGGATCGGATCCATCCCCGCATCCTCAACAGCAGGCCTGAGGGCCAGGTCATAGAGACGATCGAAATCAATATCTGGCAAACCGCCTGGATCAGGCTTCACCCCGAAGGGCATGACAATGAAACACAGGGGCCTGAGCGACATGGGGGAACGATTCAGTTGGCCTAAACTTTGGGGCGGAAGATGTGATCGAGTGTCTTCAACAGGGTATGGTATCCAAGCACCGCTGCAAGCTGGGAGGCCTGGCTATGCATGGACTGGATTTGCCAGGGCTCAGGTTCGGGGGTGAATTCAACTGCGGAGCGATAAGCAGCGAGGGCCTCCTCCTGTTTCCCCAGAACCAGGTTGGCCTCCCCCACAGTTCCCAGACACCAAAAATCTCTGGGCGATTGGCTGCAATGCACGAGCACCTCTCTGGCGAGAGCCGCTATATCCCGCTCCTTGCCATTGCCGGCTGAGCTCAGCCGTTGGCTGGAGAGAAAACAGAGGTTAATGCCATGATAGTAGGCCTGGGGATGATCATTGTTGGCAACCGCTTGCTGATATGCCAATTCATACAGTTCCACGGCACGGCCATAATCCATTTCGCGACCCTCTGCAATCCAGCGCCTTTTGAGGCGGCCCGCCAAAACCCCACGCGCATCGGTGCCGCGACGACCCGCCCTCTCCAGCACGGCAAGAGCCTCATCGGTCTGCTCGAGTCCCTCAAGGGCGAGCGCAAGTTGCACCAAGTGCGCATCATCCAGCTCTTCTGCATGGGGGCTCAGGGTGTGCACGACTCTCTGAAAGTCGAGAAACTGGAGGGCTACGCGGGCAGCATTCCATGGGCCGGCAGGGGCTGCCTTTCCCTGGATTCCTTCCACAACAATCCTCACCGGCAGATCCTGTGAACTCTTCGGTTTGATGATCTCAAGGTGATTGCCATCAACAACGGCCTGCTGCTCCTTAGGAAAGGGAGCAAGGGAGGAGGAAACCGGGACGAATTCATCGGTGCTTCCGGCAACGGCCCAGAAGCGAAAGGGCGGCTTCCCCTTGGGCCAACGCTCTTTCCAGTCCGATCTGAGCTTCTGCACAAAGGGGCCGTCCGCGGCCATGTCCTTCACCTGGCGCTTGAACCATTGAAACCAACCCGCTTTCTTGAGCCCATTGCTCGGGGTACCAAACAGGAACACATGGCTGGTGCGCGTAGACAGCTCAGGGTGATCAAGCAAGTCACGTTGCACCACCAGACCCCCCATGCTGTGGGCAATGAAAACGAGGGCTTTGTGAGGTTGCAGTTCAGCTTGGGAGACCCTGGTGTGGAGATAGGTGGCTAGTGTCTGAATGGATGGATCCCCGGTCCATATCCCTCTAAAATCGGGGGCGAGCCTGGTTCGGTAACCAATACTGAAAATATCCCATCCAGACAGCTCTTTGCATTCCATCAGAAACCCGGCGAAATTTTCCCAGGTCTTGGCAGCATCGCCAGTAAACCCGTGGATAAGAAGGACGGTATTCTCTCGATTTTCTGAGCGGATGGCTCGCAGAACTGTTGGCGTTGCCATCTATTCACATGATTTTTTATGATTTTAGCCGCGCCTTCCGCCTCCACCGTTACGAATCCTGTTCCAGGCGAGGGGGATCGGGGGTGGGACGGGGCGAGAATGGAGCTTCGGCTATTTCTTCGGCCATCCGCCCCCTGCCGCCATGACCGTTGCGCCCTCAAGCTCCCCGGAGGAAACGTCCTCAGGACCGAGCCAATCGTCCTCGCTGCCAGCGTTACCGTCCGAACGGCCGGAGGAGCTGGATACGGCCTGGCTGGCTGGGGATCTGCACCGCAGGGTGCAGGCTGCAGCCGCCGCCAGTGGTCTGTCCATCGCCGCTGTCTGCGAGCAATGGATACGGGAGGGACTGAATCACTTCGAATCCCATCAGGCGGCCGGTGATCCGGATGGCTCGGGCCGCTGCTCACTGCGGACCGGCACCTGCTCCCTGGGCCCTGTGCCCCTGCCGGTGCAGCAATAAGGCTCAGAGGCGGATCAACACCTCCGAGATCACCACCCAGGCTTCCTTCTCACCGAAGCTGTCGTAGGTAGTGAGCTTGTAATTCCCCTCCAAGCCGAGCTGCAACCAGGCGTTCACATCCCACACCGCATTGGCGAAGATGGTGTTGTTCACCTCCAGGCCGAACAGGCCTGCATCAGTGGCATTGTCCATGCCGTAACCAACGTTGAAGCGGAGGTTTTCAGCAGGATAGAAAAAGAGCTGACCCCAGCCCCCGGAGGTGGGAACGGGCTTGTTGGTAGCCCGGTTGTAGGTCTGGAAAATGCCGGCCATGTACTCCCCCAAACCCTGGCCGGTGTAGAGCTCACCGCTGATCCCGAAGCGCCGGCCAAGGGCGATCTGGCCGTCGATGGCAGCCCCCCACACCGAAACGATCGAACGATCAGACACCAGGGTGAGGGGATCGGTGGGGCGGATGTTGTCCAGCACCCGCAACTGGCCCACCACCCCGGAGGCCCCCAGCTCCACCGGCCGCAGCCGGCGCCCGCCGGCCCGCTCTGCCGGCTCACCGAAACCAAGGCTGATGCGCGCCTCCACGTTCGGCCAGCCGTTGTCCTCCACCACCTCGGCCACCTGCAGGTTGGCCACATCCACCTCCTTCGGCAGGGCTGTGGTGATCGGCGAGGAGGCCGCCACCTGCACAACACCGCCGAACCCTGGTCCGGCCTGGAAGGCACGTTCGAGGCGGAACTGGGGACGGTAGGCCCCAGGATTACCGGTGGCAGCCAGCTTGCCGCTCGGGAGCGTGTCCGGATCGCGAGGGGCGAACACATCGAAGTTCTGGCCGGCGGCAATCCGCCAGCGCCCATCGCTGATCTCCCCATAGAACGCGACGGGTGTGAAGCTGTAACCCTCCGCCAAAAGGTTGTCCTGGAGAGTGAAGAGCGCGAAGGCTCCAGGAGTCCAGGAGCCCCACTTCGGGCCCTGGAAGGCGGCGGTCACCGTGCTCTGCTGGGCCGACAGGTCGTAGGAGGCCGCTGGATCCTTGGGGCTCACCACCAGGGGCTGGCCTGGATTGAAGACGTAGCGGCTGCTGGAAAAACCAAGCAGCTTGGCTTCTGCCCAGATCTGCAGCCGGCTTCCGCCCGCCTGCAGGGTCACGCCCTTGCCAGGGGTGAAGGTCACGGGGTCCGGGGCAGGGGCCGGCAGGGTTGCGCTCTGCTGGGGTGCGGTCGTCGGGGTGGGGGTCGGCGGCACGGCTGCCGACTGGCCCGGCCTGGCCTGGAGGTCTGCGGGCTGGGCGGTGAGCTGCCGGCGGATCTGGGCCAGCTCGGCGGCGAGGGCATCCTGCCGGGCGGTTTCGCGAGCCAGCTCGGCTTGCTGAGCCGCCATCCGCTCGCGGGACGCTGCCAGCTCCCGATCCAATTGCTCCAGGCGCACCAGGGCTTGGGACGGCGACTGACAGGCCGGGGTGCGGGAGAGCTTGGCCTCCAGGGTGGGGTCGGACCGCAACAAATCAGCAGCAGCGGAGTCCGCCGGCAGTCCGAGGGCAGCTCGACACCCTGGCAGGGCCAGGCTGAGCAGGGCGGCCTGATGGGCCACGTCCGGGTCCCCCGGCGTGGCCTCTGGCCCGGCCCAGAGGGGGAAGCAGACCTGCAGAGCTCCAGCGAAGACGACCAGATGCCCAGAGATCCGCCAGATCGCTCTGGAGCGTGGAAGAGCGGAGGGGTCGAGCTGCACCAGAGGCCGAAGCTGAAAACGTGGGCGCATCATCCCGATCCCCATGGGATTTGACCAGTCCAGAGGGGTGCAATCAGGCCGAAGCATGCACCATCTTGAATGGTTCAATCATGAGCAGATTCTTATCACCAAGCCAACGCCTCTGCGCGCCTGTCCCCAAGACAACTGTCGCGGAATCATTGCAGGATTTTGATCTCTTGGATCCATGGGAGCCAGGGGCCGCCAGGGGATTGCGGGCACTCCAGATTGCAGAGATTGAAGTTATGCCTGCTCCGGCGGCCACATTGAGCGAACGGCCTCACCCTGAGAGCAAGGCCCCGTTCACGCTCCGTCTCATCGCCCGCCACCCATGCGACCTGTTGCCCCTGTTCGTGATCACCACCCCCTGCTCGGTGCTCTGCGGCGCAATGGCCCCCTGAGCCTCGGCCTCCTGCTGGCAGCCACCCCCCTGGGCCCTGCCCTCGCCCAGACCCCTGCCACCGCCACCCTCTACAGCGGCGGTGACATTCTCACGATGGCGGGGCCCAAGCCAACCTACGTCGAGGCGCTGGTGGAAAAGGGTGGGCGCATCGTCTACGTGGGGCCCATGGCCGGAGCCCGGCAGGCGGCGGGAGCCGGCGCGAGAACGGTGGATCTGGCAGGGCGCACCCTGCTGCCCGGCTTCATCGACACCCATGGTCACTTCATTTATTTCGGCAAGAACCTGGTGGATGCCGATCTCTTCGGCGCTGCCTCAATCGAAGAGATCGTGCGGCGCATGAAGGCTCAGGCGGCGAAGGTGGGGCCGAACGACTGGATCGTGGGCTTCGGCTTCAATGGCAATGCCCTGCAGCGCTACCCCAGCGTGGCTGATCTGGATGCGGTGTCGCCCGATCGGCCGGTGATGGTAGTGGACAGCTCCGGCCATGCCGGCGCCATGAACTCGGCGGCCTTCCGCGCCGCCGGGGTGAGTGCCGCCACCCCGGATCCGGCGGGGGGCAAGTTTGAACGAGACGCCGATGGCCGCAGCCTGGCGGGCAAGGCGGAGGAAACGGCCCTCAACCTGGTGCGGGAGAAGCGGCCCGCCTTCCAGGGCGCCACCGCAGATGCGGTGGCCACCAGGGCCAGCGGCCTCTGGGCCAGCTACGGGCAGACCACCGCGCAGGAATGCGGCGTTGGCCTCGGCAGCGACGACATCTCCCTGGTGCGCAACGCCATCGACAAGCGGCTGCTGAGCGTGGATCTCTATCTCTGCGCCAAGGATTCACACGTGGATGCGATGGCCACCGCCGCGGCGAAGGTGGTGAAGGACTACGGCCGGGTGAACCCCGCCGCCGATGCCCAGTTCCAACGGCAGGAACAACTGGTGAGTGATGCGGCAGCCCGGCCGGCAAACACCACGGGGTTGCTGCTGCAACTGCGGCCCGATCTCGACAAGCGGTACGTGAACCGGGTGCGGCTGGGGGGGATCAAATTTTGGCTGGATGGCTCCATCCCCACCGCCTGGATGAGCCAGCCCTATGCCGTGAATCCTCCCGGCACCGAGCCGGGCTACCGGGCCTACCAGCAGATCCCCGACGCGGTGCTGGAGGCCACCTTTGATCGTTGGTGGACCAGCAACGTGCAGATCAACATGCACATGAACGGCGATGCTGCTGCTGAGCAGGCCCTGCGGGCGATCGAGAAGGCGGTGGCCAAGCACGGCATGAGCGACCATCGGCCCGTGTTCATCCACGCCAGCTACACGCGGCCCGACCAGATCCAGCGGCTCAAGGCGGTGGGGGGGGTGCCAAGCTTCCTCACCAGCGGCCTGATCCCCGGCGGCGAAACGGTGGTGAAGCTCTGGGGCATGGAACGGGCGAGCAACGCCATGGCCGCCATGAGCATGCAAAAGGCCGGCATCCCCTTCACCTTCAGCCACGACGCACCGGTGAGTCCCCAACCCTGGATCCTGCCCCTGATCGACGCGGGGGTGAACCGCCGCACCCCCTCAGGCCTGGTGATCGGGCCCGAGCAGCGGGTGACGCCCTACCTGGGCCTCAAGGCCGTGACGGCGAATGCCGCCTGGCAGATCAAGGAGGAGAAAAGCAAGGGCACCCTGGAGGCGGGCAAGCTGGCCGATCTGGTGATCCTGGCGCGCAATCCCTTGAAGGTGGATCCAGCGACGATCAAGGACATCACCGTGCTGGAAACCATCAAGGAGGGCCGCACGATCTTCCGGCGGGACCCGGCGCTGAAGACCGCCCGCGCGCCCCTGGGGGGAGAGGGATTGCCCTGTCCCCATGAGCTGGTGGGGGGCCATGGCGGGGAGCGGCAGCTCTCGGCGCGGGCACGGGGCACCTTGGCGGTGCTGGAGGGGGCGGCGCGGTGACACCCCGGGCCAAGAGAGCCATCAGGACGGAGGGGCCGTCAGGACCGGGAGAAAAAGGTCTTCCTGCCAAATGGCCCTGCTAACCATTGCCAAATGGCAACCGGTTCCCCTGAGGTCGAGCTCGCCGCCACGCCTGCCTTGA
>JBJTQT010000135.1:0-4214 GCA_046075745.1 Cyanobium sp.
TCACCCTCTCGGGCTCGAACCAAACGAGAAAGTCCATCCCGTGCTGTTTCGCGGCGTCCGCCACCGGGCGCAGCCCGCGCGGAAAGCGCACCGGATCCGGCGTCCATGTGCTCTTCCGATCTCCTGCGCCCACCTGATCCAGAGCGCCGCCGGCGTGATGATCTTCGCCGAGCCCCGCTTCGGCACCGCGATCCTCGGCGAGCGCGATCTGGCCGGCCTGGCCGATGCCAACGACGAGCTCGACCGGCTGGTGGCCGACCTGCTGGCGCGCCGCCCCGAGATCCGCACCCTCTTCCTGGTGGGTTCCTGCCCCAGTGAAGTGATCAAGCTGGATCTGGCCCGGGCCGCCGAGCGCCTCACCCAGCAGATGGCCGGCCGCGTTCGGGTGCTCAACTACACCGGCAGCGGCATTGAAACCACCTTCACCCAGGGGGAAGATCAGGCCTTGATGGCCCTGTTGCCCCTTTTGCCGGAGAGCAACGAGGAGCAACTCCTGATCGTGGGCACCCTGGCGGATGCGGTGGAGGATCGCTTCACCACCTTGTTTGAGCGGATGGGCATCCCGATGGTCCGCAGCTTGCCGCCGCGCCGCTCCACCGACCTGCCCCCCATCGGCAAGGGCACCAGGCTGCTGCTTGCCCAGCCGTTTCTGAGTGCTACTGCCCGTGCCCTGGCCCACAAAGGCGGCCAGCTGATCGAGAGCCCCTATCCCTTCGGCGTGGAGGGGAGTCGCCTCTGGATGGAAGCGGCAGCCGCCGCCTTCGGGATGGATGCGATGGCTGTGGCGGCGGTGCTCGATCCCCTGGTGGAGCGTGGGCGTCGGGCCATCGAGCCCCACCGGCGGGTGCTGGAGGGCAAGCGCCTTTTCCTGATGCCCGATTCCCAGATGGAGATCCCCCTGGCCCGTTTCCTCTCCCGGGAGTGCGGCATGGAGCTGGTGGAGGTGGGAGTGCCCTACCTCGATCGCCAGCTGATGGCTGCTGAGCAGGCCCTGCTTCCAGCCGGCACCCGCCTCAGCGAAGGCCAGGATGTGGAGCGTCAGCTCGAGCGGGTGCGGGCCGAGCGGCCTGATCTGGTGGTCTGCGGCTTGGGCCTGGCCAATCCCCTGGAAGCGGAGGGTCTGGCCACCAAATGGTCGATCGAGCTGGTGTTCAGCCCCATCCACGGCTGCGACCAGGCCGGTGAACTGGCCGAACTCTTCGCCCGCCCCCTGCGCCGCCGCGGGGCCCTTGCTTTCTCCTGAGGGCGGAGCAGCCTCAGACCTTTCGTTTTCTCCACCTTCATTTCCGGCGACCCATGGAACTCACCCTCTGGACCTATGAAGGCCCCCCTCACGTGGGTGCCATGCGCATCGCCGCTTCCCTGGAGGGCGTGCACTACGTGCTCCACGCCCCCCAGGGCGACACCTATGCCGATCTGCTTTTCACAATGATCGAGCGGCGCGACAAGCGCCCCCCCGTCACCTACACCACCTTTCAGGCCAGGGATCTGGGGGGCGATACGGCGGAGCTGGTGAAGCGCACCATCGTTCAGGCTGTGGAACGCTTTCAACCGGAAGCGCTGCTAGTGGGAGAGAGCTGCACTGCCGAGCTGATTCAGGATCAGCCAGGGGCTCTGGCCGCTGGCATGGATCTGGGGGGCATTCCGATGGTGAGCCTGGAGCTGCCCGCCTATTCCAAGAAGGAAAACTGGGGAGCGGCTGAAACCTTTTACCAACTGGTCAGGGGGCTGTTGAAGGAGCAGGTGCCCCCGCCCGGCAGCCCGAAGATCGCGCCCACCCGTTGGAAGGAGGAGGGTCGCCGCCCCCGGGTGAACCTCCTGGGCCCGAGCCTGTTGGGCTTCCGCTGCCGCGACGACGTGCGGGAGATCAGCCGCCTGCTCGCCGAGCACGGCATTGATGTGGCCGTGGTGGCCCCCCTGGGGGCCCGGCCGGCAGATCTGCTGCGGATTCCAAGCGCCGATGCAAACGTGTGCCTCTATCCGGAGGTGGCGGCCCCCGTGTGCAGCTGGCTGGAGCGTAGCTTCGGCATGGCCACGGTCAAAACGGTGCCAATCGGTATCGCCGCCACCACGGCCTTTCTGGCGGAGATCACGGCCCTGCTCGGAGTGGAGCCCCAGGAGGGTGCCGCGGCGGAGGCCGAGCGGCGCTCGCGCCTCCCCTGGTATTCCCGCTCCGTAGATTCCACCTATCTCACGGGGAAGCGGGTGTTCATCTTTGGGGATGCCACCCATGCGATTGCTGCCGCCCGCATTGCCAGCCAGGAGCTGGGCTTCGAGGTGGTGGGTCTGGGCACCTACAGCCGTGAGTTGGCCCGGGAGGTGCGGGCCGCTGCCAAGGAATTGGGGATCGAAGCCCTCATCAGCGACGATTACTTGGTCGTGGAGAAAGCCATGGCTGAGGCGGCTCCTGAGCTGGTGCTCGGCACCCAGATGGAACGCCACAGCGCCAAGCGGCTGGGCCTCCCCTGTGCCGTGATCAGCACCCCGCTCCATGTGCAGGATGTGCCCGCTCGCTATTCCCCCCAGATGGGTTGGGAGGGAGCGAACGTGATCTTCGATGCCTGGGTGCACCCTCTGATGATGGGCTTGGAGGAACACCTGATTGGCATGTTCCGCCACGACTTCGAGTTCGTGGACGGCCACCGCAGCCACCTGGGGGATGGGGCGCCTTCGGTGAGCCCTGGTGCCGATCCAGTCCACGAGCCCCTTGGGGCGGAATCGGCGGGCGCCGTTTCCACGGGCATGGCAGCGATGGAACCTTCCGGAGCCGTTGCGCTGGCTGAAGCTCCAGCCGCGGCAGGCGATTTGGTGTGGACCGCCGATGGTGAAGCGGAGCTGCACAAGATTCCCTTCTTCGTGAGAGGCAAGGTGCGCCGCAACACTGAAGCCTTCGCCAGGGAGAGGGGTCTGAGTGCCATCACGGCCGAGACCCTCTATGACGCGAAGGCTCACTTCAGCCGTTGAAGCCTTCGCCCTCTCTGTGGGCAGCGGTCAGGCTTGTTTCTAGGTTGGCAGGCGTTCGTCCTGTCTTGCCCCATGGTCATCCGCACCCGCCTCGTGGAGCTCTCAACCCTGGAGGCCGTGGCCTACCGCCAGAAACTGCGGGGTGGTCAAGTGGGCGTGGTGATCCTCAGGCAGGACACGGCCCAACCCGGCCTGGCCCTCCTCAACCGCCAGAGTGGTTCCGCCGATCCCGCTCACAACACCTCCTCTGACCTTTATCCCATGGAGGCCTTTGAGGAGGCCCTTGAACTCACCTCCGGGCTGCCCTATTCGAGCCGTGGGCCCGTGCGTTCTCCCGCCGCTGCTGGAGCAGTTTCGAGTGGTGATGCGCCCCTGCCGGCCGAGCTGAGTGAGGAGGCATCGCCAGAAGCCATGGCCACCGTGAACAGCGCGGATTACGCCGCCATCGTGAAGGCCTACACCAACAAAAAGGGAGAGCTGTCCTATGAGCTGCTCAACAAGGCCCTGATCCAGGCCGCCCGCTCCAACCCCTTCGTGGCGAAGAGGGTGGCCGACGGTGCCTCCCTCGAGGAGGTTCGCGACCATGTGGTGAAGGCCAACTTTGAGGCTGTCACCGGGAACCGATCCCTCAGTGCAGCGGAGGTGCAGCGCATTGTGGAGCTGCTGGATGAGGTGAGCCCCCGCTCGGTGTTGCGGGAACTCAACGAGGATCTGCGCAAGTTGCTGGCCGGCCAGCCTGTCTGAGGGCTGAATTCAGGGGATGTGCAGCTCCAGTGCGGCCCGATTGTTGGCCTGCATGACAGGGTTTTCCAGGATGTCCTGCTCTGGATCGGCGATCACCTCCAGTTGGTGATGGCCGCTGGCCAGGCTCAGGGGCACGCTGAAGTGCTCTGCGGCCCCGGCCTCCAGCCAGGGCAGCCGCAGATAGGAATGACTGCTGTAGCAGTCGTCCACCACCACGGCCACGCCCAGGTCACTCACATCCAAGCGACCCTGGTTGACCACGGTGAATTCTGCGCAGCCCTCTTTCCAGCAGAGATTCACTACCGCCAGATCGCTCACCAGTTGGTTCAGCTGCTGTAGTGGGTAGAGGCTGAGCCGCTCCAGCCGCAGCAGCTTGGTGCCGGGATGCTCATGGTGCAGATGGCCGCCATGGCGCAGATCCGCGCTGCAGCCATGCAAATGCAGGTGAGCGCCCTCCGCCGGAATGGTCACGCGGCCGGTGGTGGGATCGGTGTCAAAAAAGCCGC
>JBJTQT010000136.1:0-6043 GCA_046075745.1 Cyanobium sp.
GGGGAGGAGAGGAGAGGAGAGGCACCGGAAGGGGGAAAAAAGACAAGACGAAGAAACGGAAGGAGTAAGCGGAGCAGCCCCGCCTCCACCAGGGTCTGCAGACGCTCCAGCACCTCCGGGCGCTCCAGCTGCTCCAGGGCCATCCGGGCCTCATCGCGCACGGCGGAATCCTCATCCAGCAGCAGGCAGTGGAGCAGGGCTTCCACCACCTCCTGCTGGCGGGGCTCCACCAAATCGGGGTAGAGCTGGCCCAGCGACCAGGCGCTGTTGCTGCGCACGGCGGCCTCGCTGTCGATCCGGAGGGTTTGCAGCAGCTGGGCCGCCGCCGGATCGGCCTTGGCCGGGGCGCTGGCGCTCACATCCGCCAGGGAACTGGCCGCCCAGAGCCGCACGGCCGCCACATCCACCTGCAGGGCCCGGATCAGGGGGTTGAGCACGGGAGCGTCGCAGTAGTTGCTGAGGCTCCAGGCCACGGCCTTGCGCGCATAGCCGTTGTCATCGCTGGCCAGCAGCCCCAGGAGCGGCTCCACCGCCATGGGGTGGGGGTTGCGGCCGAGGGCATAGATGGCGCTCATCCGCAGGATCGGGCAGCTCTCCTGCAGCAGGGGGAGAAGCAGGGGCACCGCCCGGGAGTCGCGATGCTCACAGAAGATGCGCAGCCCCTGCATGCGCTCCTCCTTCCCCCCCCGCAGCCACTCCAAACCCTGATCACACTCCTGGGCCACATCGGCCGCGGTGGGTTCCCGGGGGTCGATCTCATCGAGGGGATCCCCCAGCAGCTCGGCGGCAAGTTCCCGCGCCAACACATCCGGATCGAGGGCCAGCTGGTGCTGGGTCTCCGGAAAGGGTTCAAAGGGTGGCTGGGGGTCCTCCGGCATCAGGCGCGCTCCGCGGGGGGATCCTAGGTGGGGCCCCTGCTGAGCTCAGGAGAGAGGGGCGGGCGCCGCCATGTCGCCAGGCAGCCAGATGCGGGCACTGACGGCCACCAGAGCCACAGCGAAGAGCAACACGATGGCCGCCGGCAGCAGCTTGGAGCGCAGAAACGACACAGAAGCCTCCGGGTGGCGGATCCATCTTGCTGCAGACCGTCCCCCACCGTTGACGGCCAGAGCCGCGCAGCGGAGGATAACCCGTCACGAATGGTGTTCCATGCCCCAAAACGCCCCTTCGGCCACCACCTGGCGGCGTCTGCTCGCGGTGGGGGCCGAAGGGGTGGCCAGCGGCACCCCCTACATGGTGGGCACCAAACTGCTCCAGGGGTGGCTCACGGCCAGCGGCGTGCCGGTGGGGCTGATCGGCCTGCTGGCCTATGCGGAACTGCCTTACACCCTGAAGATGTTCTGGGCGCCGGCGCTGGATCGCTGGCCCATCCCCTGGCCCGACAGGCGTCGCGGCTGGCTGCTGCTGGTGCAGCTGCTCCTGGTGGCGGTGATCGGCGCCATGGCGTTCCTGCAGCCGAGCCGTTCCTCAGCCAGCCTGGCGGCGGTGGGGGCGATGGCCCTGCTGCTGGCAGTGGTCAGTGCCACCCAGGACATTCTGGTGGATGCCTACCGCACCGACCTCCTCCCCCAGCAGGAGCGGGGCGCGGGCGCAGCGGCGGCCAACCTGGGCTATCGGGCCGCCATGCTCGCCATCGGAGCCGGGGGCTTCATCCTGGCGGGCCGCCAGGGCTGGCCCCAGGCGTTCGTGGCCTCCGCGGTGCTGATGGCCATCGTGCTGCCGTTCACCTTCAGCGCACCCAAGCTGCCGGCCCTGGCCCAAAACGTCACCAGCTTGCGCCAGGCCGTGATCGGGCCGGCCAAAGAATTCCTGGCCCGTACTGGCGCTCCCCGGGCCGCCATGCTCCTAGCCCTGATCCTGCTCTATCGCTGGCCTGATGGCCTGCTCAACGTGATGGCCGTGCCCTTTCTGATCAAGCAGGGATTCTCACCGGAGGTGGTGGGTTCGGTGCTGGCGGGTTGGGGCATCGCCGCCACCATCGTGGGCACGATTCTGGGGGGCGTGCTCTTCGGCCGGCTGGGGCTGAACCGCTCCCTCTGGCTGTTTGCGGTCATCGGCGCCCTGGGCAACCTCTCCTACTGGGCCCTGGCCACATTCAGGGGGGGCATGCCGGCGCTGCTGGCGGCGGTAGGGCTGGAAAATCTCGGCGGAGGGATGGTGGGCGCCGCCTTCGTGGCCCTGCTGATGAGCCTCTGCAACCCACGCTTCTCCGCCACCCAGTACGCCCTGCTCTCGGGGGTCTATGCCCTGAGCCGTTCGATCCTCTCAGGCCAGGCGGGCTTCGTGGCGGAGGGTGTGGGCTGGAGCACCTTCTTCCTGCTCACGGTGGCCTCCGCACTGCCGGCCTTCCTGCTGATGACCCGCCTCACCCCCTGGAACGGCGAGGGGGTGCGCGGCGCCTACGACGCGACGCGGGACACCTGAACCATGGCCGAACCCACCAGCGAGCTGATCCGGATCGCGTCCACCTTCTGCGGTCCCCATCCCGCACAGACCGTGAGCCCCCTGGGCAACGGCAACATCAACAGCACCTATCTGGTGGAAGGGGAAGCGATAGAGCCATTCGTGTTGCAACGGCTCAACACCGCCGTCTTCCCCCAGCCTGAGCTCGTGATGGGCAACCTGCTCGCCATCAGCCGGCATGTGGAGGGGCGCCTGCGGCGGGAGGCGGCAGCCGAACCCCGCTGGACGTTCCCCCGGGTGCTCACCAGCACCGGGGGAACGCCCTGGCTGGTGGAGGGTGAGGGGTTCTGGCGTGCCATGAGCTTCGTGCCCGCCACCACCTCCCTCGATGCCCTGGAAACCCCGGGCCAGGCGAGAGAGGTGGGCTACGGGCTCGGCAAGTTTCATGAGCTGCTGCACGATCTGCCCTGCGAGCAGCTGGCAGACACGCTGGAGGGCTTCCACATCACCCCGGGCTACCTGGCGCACTACCAGGCCGTTTGCGCCGCCGCTGGTGCCAAGGGGGCTTCAGGGGCTGGGGATGGGCCAGGACGGGATCCGGATCGGGAAGCCTGGGCGCACCACTTCGTGGCCGAGCGGGCGCGCTGGGCCAGCGTGCTGGAAACGGCGAAGGCCAGAGGAGAGCTGCCCCTGCGGCCGATCCATGGCGATCCAAAGGTGAACAATGTGCTCCTCGATGCAGCCACCGGCCAGGCGGTGGCGCTGGTGGATCTGGATACGGTGAAGCCAGGGCTGGTGCATTACGACATCGGCGACTGCCTGCGCTCGGGTTGCAATCCCCTGGGGGAGGAGACCAGCGATCCGCAGAAGGTGCACTTCGATCTGGGTCTCTGTGAGGCCCTGCTGGAGGGTTACGGGGCCGTGGCCCATCGCTTTCTGAGCCGGGCAGACCACCGCTATCTGTACGACGCAATCCGCCTGCTGAGCTTCGAGCTGGGGCTGCGCTTCTTCACCGATCACCTGGCCGGAAACGTCTACTTCCACACCCAACGGCCAGGACACAACCTGGATCGGGCCCTCGTGCAGTTTCAGCTGGCCGCCAGCATCGAGGCGCAGGAAGGGGAGATCCGGAGGCTGCTGGCGCGGCTGCAGGAGGCGCGATGAACGATCCGTTGCCCTTTGTGCTGGAGCCCTTCGGCCAGTCTGCAGACGCACTGGGCCTTCAGCTGGAGGGAGATCTCACTCGGCAAGGCGATCGGCTGCGCCTCACCTATCAGCTCACGGGAAACCTGGCCTCCGTGGTGCGTCCCCCCAGGCCGCGGCAGGGCCCCAGCGGTGCGATGGGCTCTGGGAACACACCTGCTTCGAGCTCTTCCTCGCTGCCGAGGGCGCCGAGCCCTATTGGGAGGTGAACCTGGCGCCCAATGGCCACTGGAACCTCTACCGGCTGGGGGGCTACCGGCAGGGGCTGAGGCCCGAAGCGGATCGGGAGGCATTGCCTTTCGCCGTGACCGAGGGGGCAGGCCAGCTGAGGCTGGATCTCGATCTTCTTCTGCCCAAGGAGCTGGCTGAAACCTGCCGGCAGGGGCCTCTGCAGCTTGGGGTGACCGCCGTGATCGAACAGCGCGGCGGGACGCTGAGTTACTGGGCGCTGGGCCATGGAGGACCCGTGGCAGATTTTCACCGCCGGGAGGATTTTCTCCTGAGGGTGGAGCTTTGAAGCCTGCGCTTTCACTCGCCCCATTCAGTTGATGCCGATCAAAAGGGCCAACCTGCGGCTCATCTGGCCGCTCTGCGTGCTGCTGCTGGGGGCAACCGCCAATCGCGCGCCGATGGCCGCCCGGGAGGTGCAGACCCCTTTGGAGGGCCCCCAACCCGCCGCTCTCCCCTCGATAGCGCCCTCCATCCCGCCCGTGGTGACGCCCTCGGTGATGCCCGTGGCGTCAGTGAATCTCGAGCGTTATGCGGGCGTCTGGCGGGAGCTTGCCAAGATCCCCAACCCCTTCCAGAGGCAGTGTGCACGAGACACCCTGGCCCAGTACACCCTGCGAGCCGATGGCCAGCTCAAGGTTGTGAATCAATGCCTGACGCGGAACGGCATCCTGAATCAGGCCAGCGGCGTGGCGCGGATCGTTGATCCCATCAGCCGGGCCCGGTTGAAGGTGAGCCTGGTGAGCGTCCTGGGCTGGCGGCCCTTCTGGGGGGACTACTGGGTGATTGGCCTGGATGAGTCCTACCGGTGGGCGGTGGTGGGCACCCCGGACCGACGCTACGGCTGGGTGCTGGCCCGCACCCGACAGCTGGATCAAGCGTCCTGGAGGGCCATCGCCGCCATTCTGGCCCGCAATGGCTACTCCCTCAGCTCCTTCGTTCTGGACAATCCCCCTCCGCCAGCACCGGATTCGTGAGGGTGCCGATCCCCTCGATCGAAACACTCACCTCATCCCCCGGCTGCAACCAGCGCGGTGGATTGGCCGCCATGCCCACGCCCTCGGGGGTGCCGGTGAAGATCAGCGTGCCGGGCAGCAGGGTGGTGCTGCCGCTGAGAAATGCAATCAGCGACGGCACGTCGAAGATCATGTCGCTGGTGTCGCCGTTCTGCACAATCTCGCCATTCAGGGTGGTGCGCAAGCCCAGGCGGAGGGGATCCTCCAGTTCGTCGAGGGGCACCAGCACCGGCCCCAGGGGAGCAAAGGTGTCGAAGGTCTTGCCGCGGCACCACTGGCCCCCGCCCCACTGCTTCTGCCAGTCGCGGGCGCTCACATCATTGCCGCAGGTGTAGCCCAGCACGGCCCCCAGGGCCTCCTGGCGGCTCACATTGCGGCAGCGCCGCCCGATCACCACCACCAACTCCCCTTCGTAATCCACCTGGCCGCTGGCCAGAGTGGTGGGCAGGGTGATCGGTTCCTGGGGATCCTGCACCGCTCCGGGCGACTTCATGAAGAGCACCGGCCACTGCGGCAGCGCCGCGCCGGTTTCGGCCGCATGGCGCCGGTAGTTCAGGCCGATGCAGAAGATCGCCGCCGGCTGCAGGGGCGCCAGCAGCCGGGCGATGCGGGCCTCCTCACCCGTGGGCTCCCAAGAGTAGAGATCCCCCCGCAGGCGCTCCCAACGGCCGTTGCCATCCCCACGGGCATGGTGCACCACCCCCTCGGGATCCAGATAGCGCAGCAACGGCATGGCCTACTCCTGGGCCCCCGCCCTCACCTTCTTGCCCAGGGCCGCCGTGAGGTTGCGCAGGGCATCGGAAGCATCGTGGGGATCCAGAGCCGCACTGATCAGGGTGGGACCTTCCGTATCCTGCAGGAAGGTCTGCAGGGCCTCCCACAGCTCCCCCTCCCGCTCCACCCGCCGGGCGGCCGAGAAGCCCATGGCCAGAGCCAGACCCACATGGTCTACCGGCGCCACATCGTTGAAGGGGCCATCCAGCATGGGGCGCTCGGTGCCGTAACCAGCGTTGTCCATCACGACCACCAAAGCGGGGATGCGGTAGCGGGCCAGGGTGGCCAGCTCAATGGCGCTCATCAACAGCGCACCATCCCCCACCAACACCAGAGGGTGCTGGTCGGGATGGGCCCCCCAGGCACCCACGGCCGCCGGCAGGGCAAAGCCCAAAGAAGCCCAGTTGCCGCTATTGATG
>JBJTQT010000137.1:0-2627 GCA_046075745.1 Cyanobium sp.
GCCCGCGCGAGGAGCCTATGGGGCCGGCTGAACCGTTTCGCTACCGAGTGCTGGAGCGCGCGATCGCCCGCCTGCATCGCTTCAACATCGGCACGATCACCGCCGATCGGGCGGTCACGGTGCGCTTCGTACGCGGCGCCGTGCTCGGCCACGTCGAGGAGGCGTTCATCGGCCGGCTCAAGCCCGGCGACGTGTTCTTCTTCGCCGGCCGCCAGCTGGAGTTCGTGCGGCTGCGTGAGATGACCGCCCAGGTGAAGGCCAGCAGCAGGAAGACCACCACCGTGCCGGCCTGGGCCGGCGGCCAGATGGCCCTCTCCGACCTGCTCAGCGAGCACCTGCGCCGGGAGGTGGATCGCTGCAGCGAGGCCATGGAGGAGGGCAGCACCAGCCCGATGCTGGATACGGCCGAGCTGCGTGCCCTCACCCCTTTGCTGCAACGGCAGGCCGAACTCTCCCGGATCCCGAGGCTGGATGACTTGCTGGTGGAGATCTGCCGGACCCGGGAGGGCAGCCACCTCTATGCCTATCCCTTCGAGGGCAGATTCGTGCATGAGGGACTGGGATTTCTCTGGGCCTGGCGGTTGGCCCGTCAGCAGCCGGGCACCCTCACGGTTTCGGTGAATGACTACGGATTCGAGCTGCTGGCCCCACGCGGCTATCCCTTTGCCGAGCTGGTGCAGGACAGGATCGGAGATCTTCTGAACACCGATGATCTGGAGCGGGATCTGGAGCAGGCGATCAACCTCTCGGAGTTATGCAGGCGTCGCTTCCGCGGGATTGCACAGGTGTGTGGGCTGGTGCACAGCGGGTATCCCGGTGCGGCGAAGAGCGGCAATCAGCTGCAAATCAGCGCGGCCCTGCTGTTTGATGTTTTCCAGCGGCACGATCCAGGCCATCTGCTGCTGCAACAGGCCCATCACGAGGTGCTCCGGGAGCAACTGGAGGTGCATCGCCTGGTGGCAACCCTTGCGCGGTTGCGGCGGTGCCGTGTGCTGGTGGAGGAAACACCCCGCCCCACCCCTCTGGCCTTTCCCCTGCTGGCGGAGCGGCTCACGAACCGGATGAGCAATGAATCCCTGCTGGAGCGGCTCCAGCGCCTGAGGGCCGAAGCCGAGCGTGCCGAAAGCCTCAGCTGAATCAGGGGGCCCGAATCAGAAGCTGCGAACGGCCGGCGGGGGTGCCATGGGCAGGGACGCCGGCGATGGCGTCTGCGCAGACTGGATCACCTGATGCAGCACCACTCCGGAACCCACCACAGTGGCACCGGTCAGGCCGAGAACACCGTAGAGAACGCGTCGGCTGGTGCGAGGGAACACCCGGAAGCTGGCCACGATGGCCACCGGCCAGAGTGGCGGAACAGCCCAGGCAGCGGCCAGCACCCCCACCGTTCCAACCCGCGCCACCTTGTTGAGGGCCTCGGAGCGCCTCGCGAGGGCCAGGCTGGCCTGATGCTCCCGGAGCCATTGCCGATCCTCATCGGTGAACCAGTAACCCTTGCGACGGGCCACCGCAAGATCCCGTTCGGCACCGGCACGGCTGAGCATCCCGCCGATGACCTTTCGCCAGCCTGGGCCAGCCATCCCACTCTCCAAAGTTTGAGGTCGCAGGCTAGGGAAAGCAAACCCCCTGGGGCAGCCGGTTTGCCGGTGGAGGAAAAGGGGAGAATCCGATCCCCATCTCCCGCGCCCAGGCCACCAGACCTAAGCCACCAGGGCCTAGGCCACCAGATAGTTGCGCAGATCCCGGGAACGGCTGCGGATGCCCTCCAGAGCTCGACGCTCCAGATTCCTCGTCTTGTCGCGGCTCATGCCCAGTTCCCGGGCAATGGAGGTGAGGCTCATGGGCTCTTCCCCCTCCATCCCATACCGCATCTTCAACACCCGACCCTGCAGCTCCGGCAGCTGCTCCACCAGCGCCCGCAAATCTCCCTTCAAACACTCCCCATCCACCATCTCCCCCGGCAACATCCCATCCCCTGCCAGCAGATCCAGCAGTTCCGTATCCTCCCCATCCCCCACCTTCGTCTCCAAACTCACCGGCTGCCGCGCTCGGCACAGCAGATCCTTCACCTCCTCCTCCGGCAGCTCAACGGCCACCGCCAGCTCGCTCACCGTGGGGGTGCGCCCCAGCTCCTGGCTCAGCTCACGCTGCCCTTTCTTCAGCTTGTTCAGCGTTTCGGTGATATGGATCGGCAAACGGATCGAACGGCTCTTCTCCGCAATCGCCCGCGTGATCCCCTGACGGATCCACCAGTAGGCATACGTGGAAAACTTGTACCCCCGCGTTGGATCAAACTTCTCCACCCCGCGCACCAGCCCGATCGTTCCCTCCTGGATCAGATCCAGCAGCTCCATGTTCCGCTTGGTGTATTTCTTCGCCACGCTCACCACCAGTCGCAGATTCGCCGCCACCATCCGCTCCTTCGCCCGGCGGCCCACCTGCAACCGACGCTTCAGCAACGGCACCGTCAACCCCGCCTCCACCGCCAGCTGCTCCTGGCTCGGCGCCTCACCCCCAGAGCGCAGCGTCAACTCCGCCTCCAGCTCCTCCAGCGACACCAGCTCCTGCACCTGCCGACCCAGCGTGATCTCCTGCTCATGGGTCAACAGCGGCACACGGCCGATGTC
>JBJTQT010000138.1:0-3506 GCA_046075745.1 Cyanobium sp.
CCTCCCACGCCCTTTGTTTCAAGATGATGCATCAGTCTTGGGATCCAGTCGCCGGGAACCAGACAATCCTGGTCGACGAAAACCAGCCAGCGTCCGCGGGCATGGCGAACAGCAAGGTTGCGTGCTTCGCCGGCTGAAAGGCGGCATGGGGAATCAATAACCTTGACGTTGGGAAATTCTCGCTGAATCAGTTCACTGCTGCCGTCTCTGGAACTTTCGATGACCAGAATCTCATGATTCCAGCCTTCAGCCGCCTGCTCGATCGCCTTGAGGCAAGCGCAGATGGTTTGTTTTCCTTGATAGGCAGGAACGGCAATTGTTATATCGGGAGTCACGCAGTGGTTTCTAATTTGGTGTGATGGAAGACGTTCTGATCAGGCTGAAGTGGCCCATCCAGACTGAAGTAGCCCAGGCAGGCCCGATCGAAAGCCTGGAGGTAATCGGCGGGACGCACCATGGCCATCACCCGGGCTTCCGCTTCCCAAGGGCGCCGCTCCGGCCGCACCAGCCGGGCCAGCTCCTCCCGATCGCGGCGGCTGAGGCGGGCCTCCACCGACTGGGGCGTGAGCCAGGTGCGGCCGCCGAGGCAGAGGTTCTGCACCAGATGCCAGCCCTCATGGCGCAGGGTGGTGCTCGGTTCGCCCCGCGGGCACACCACCACTTCCCTGCGCCCGTGCACATAGAGCCCATCGAGATCGGGTTCCCGGCAGCGGGGATGGGTGGTGAGCACCACCACCCCCCGGGCCTGGAAGCCGGCCAGCAGCTCCCGCCAGGCCCGCCCATCGGGCCGGGGGGCGGAGCGCGGCAGAGGCAGGGGGATCAGGAAGGCCACCAGAGCCAGGCCCCAGATTGTCTTACCCATTGGCTTCCCTGGGATCGTGGGGCAAGAGGGCCAAGGGTATGCCCGCCAGCCCCATGGCCACTCCCAAAGCCAGCCCCAATAGCCCCAGTTGGGAAGGAGCCAGCGGGCCTAGCTCGAGCAGTCGCCGCAGGGGGGCGATGCCCTGCAGCAGCAGGCAAAGTCCTAGTCCCAGCCCCAGCCCGATCGCGCCATGGCCCGTGTGGCGTGGGCCGTTGAGCCACACCAGGCCCCCGCCTGCCAAGAGCAACAGCCCAAACACCAGGCTTCTGCGGCTCTCCAGGGGCACACCTGGCCAGAAGGCTAGCAGCAGCACCCCCGACACCAGGGCGCTGCCCTGGGCTAGCGCTCGCCGCCAGGCTTCCTGGCTCAAGAGAGGCGCTTTCGGCGCCCGGGGCGGACGCCGCAGCAGCTCGGGATCCCCGGGCATCGCCTCGAACACCACGGTGCAGGCCGGATCGATCACCAGATGGAGCAGGGCGATGTGCACAGGCAGCAGGAGCAGGGGCTGGCGGCTCACTAGCAGGGGGATCAGGCTGAGGGTGACGATCGGCAGGTGGATCGCCAGGGTGTAGCCGAGGGCCCGGTGCAGGTTGGCCTCCACCCGCCGCGCCAGCCCCAGGGCGCCCACCAGGGGGGCGAAGCTGTCGCCCACCAGCACAAGATCGGCCGACTCGCGCGCCACCGCCGATCCCCGCCGCCCCATCGCCACCCCGATGTCGGCGGCCTTCAGGGCCGCGGCATTATTCACGCCATCGCCCGTCATGGCCACCACCACGCCCGCGGCCTGCAGGGCCTGCACCAGCTGCAGTTTCTGCTGGGGCATCACCCTCGCGAACACCGGCACCTCCTGCAGTTGTCCCATCAGATCTCCGGGCCCCAGCGCCTCCAGCTCCGGGCCGGTGAGCACGGGGCCTTGGGGGATCCCGGCCTGATCCGCCACCGCCCGGGCCGTGGTGGGACCATCGCCGGTGACCATCAGCACCCGAACGCCGGCGGCCTGGGCGGTGGCGATGGCCGCTGGCACCTCCGGCCGGATGGGATCCGCCAGGCCGATCAGCCCCACGGGGCGGAAGAGAAAGGCATGCAGCTGCTCAGGGGGCGGCCCGGGCCCGAGACGCTCCTGGCCATGCAGGGGGGTCCCCTCCAGGCCGCAGGCCACCGCCAGCACCCGCATCCCCTCCTTCGCCAGGCCATCGGCGGCGGCCAGGAGCGCCGAGGCATTTGCGGGATCCAGATGGCACAGCTCCGCCACCGCCTCCGGGGCCCCCTTGGCGGCCAGTTGCCATTGGCCTTCGGCATCGCGCCAGAGGCGAGACATCACCAGCAGATCGGCCTGCAGGGGATAGTCGCGCTCCAGGGGCCAATCGGGATGGCGATGCTCCCCGGGGGTGAGGGCCTCATCCGCCAGCCGCTGCAGCGCCAGCTCCATGGCATCCACCGGATCGCCGCGGCTGGCCAGGAGGGCCTTTTCTAGCAGGTCGTGCCAGGGCTCCTCCAGGGGGCTGCCGGCCCGCCAGAGGCTCCCCTCCGGCCAAAGCTTCAGGGCGACCACCGCCATGCGGTTTTCCGTGAGGGTGCCCGTTTTATCCACCGCCAGCACCGTGGCTCCCCCCAGGCTCTCCACCGCCGCTGGCCAGCGGGCCAGCACCCCAATCTTCGAGAGCCGCAGGGCCCCCAGGGCCAGGAACAGGGCCAGCACCACGGGAATCTCGTTGGGCAACACCGCCAGGGCAAAGGCCAGGGCCCGCAGCAGGGCTCCGGGCCAATCGCCCGTGCGGGCCCCCTGGATCAGGGCCAGGGCCGTGCAGAGCCCCAGTGCGCCGATGGTGAGGCGGCCCGTGAGCCGGCGGGTACGGCGCTGCAGCCGGGTGAGGGGAGGCTCCACCTGCTGTAGGCTCGCCGCCAGGTGCCCCAGCTCGCTGGCGCCAGCGGTGGCCGTCACCCTGGAGCGGCCCCGGCCCTGGGCCACCAGGCTGCCCGCCAGGATCCGATCCCCCGCCTCCAGCTGCACCGGCAGAGCTTCACCGGTGAGCAGGGCGGTGTCGACCCAGAGTCCGATGGCCTCCTCCAGCACCCCATCGGCGGCCACCCTGTCGCCCTCCTCCAGCCGCAGCCCATCGCCGGGCTCGACAGCCTCCGGCGGCAGGTTCAGCTCCTGATCGCCGCGCAGCACCCGGGCCCTGGGGGCCGAGAGGCGGGCCAGCTCCGCCAGCGCTTTCTGGCTGCGGCGTTGTTGAACCAGATCCAACAGGCTGATGCCCCCCACGAACACCAGGAGGATCCAGGCTTCCGTGCCCTCACCGATCAGGCCATAGATCAGGGCGCAGGCCAGGAGCAGGAGATTGGTGGGCTCCAGCAGGGCCAGGGCCAGGCCAGGGGGACGCATCGGCTCAGCCTAGGCAGCCCTCCAGCCCTTGCCAGGGCTGCGTTTCGCGTCACCCTGGGGCCGCCTCTCCCCTGCCGTTCTCCATGCTTCTGCGCCTGATGAGGATGGCGGAGCGGGATGGAACCCGCTGCGCCGGCCTGGTGCTGCTGATGGGGGCTGTGTTTGGGGTCGGGCTGATTCGTCTGTTGCAGGAGGGACTCAACCTCTCTTCCCCCCAGTCGCTGCGGGTGTTGGTGGTGGCGATGCTGCACCTGGTAG
>JBJTQT010000139.1:0-2747 GCA_046075745.1 Cyanobium sp.
GGCGGTGAGCAGTCCCAGGGGTTTGATCAACGGCGCCTCCTCCTCGGTGAGGGCCACACTGCGGGCGGCACCGCCCTGCTCGAGCACCGCCTGGATGCGGGCCAGGGCGGCATCCTCCAACTGGGCCTCCTTGCTGGTGCGCAGCTGTTTCACCAGGCGCTCGCGCCGCTTCTCCACCTGGGCCAGATCCGCCAGCCCCAGCTCCAGGTTGATCACCTCCGCATCCCGCACCGGATCCACCGAGCCCGAGACGTGAATTACCTCCCCGTCTTCGAAACAGCGCACCACATGCACGATGGCGTCCACCTCGCGGATGTTGGCCAAAAACTTGTTGCCCAGCCCTTCCCCCTGGCTGGCCCCCTTCACCAGCCCGGCGATGTCCACGAATTCCACCCGGGTGGGCACGATCTCCCGGGAGTGGGAGAGGTCGGCGAGCTGCTGCAGCCGGGTGTCGGGCACGGCCACCACGCCCGTGTTGGGCTCGATGGTGCAGAAGGGAAAGTTGGCGGCCTGGGCCTGGGCATTGGCCACCAGAGCATTGAAAAGGGTCGACTTGCCGACGTTGGGCAGGCCGACGATTCCGGCTTTGAGCATGGTCGGAAATCTAGGCTCCGCGGATCAGCACTCCAGCCGCGAGACTGGTGTGAAACCCGGCCCACCGATGACTGCCCCGCGTCCGATCCGCTCCCTCGAGCCGGTGGCTCCCTCGCCCGTCGTGGTGCCCTCCCCCTCCCCTCCCCGAGCCTTGCCCCTGCGGCGACCCCGCTCCCGCAGGCCTCTCTGGCTTGCTCTGGCGGCCCTTCTGGCCCTTTTGGCCGGCCTCGGCCTCTGGCATCGTCAGCGCACGGTTGCCCGGCAGAACGTGGCGCCCTACACGGTGCTGGCCCGCAGCGGCAGCCTCCCTGGGGTGGTGACAGCCAGCGGAGAGCTGGATGCGGTGGAACGGGTGAATGTCAGCCCGAAGCGGCAGGGGCAGCTGCGGGAGCTGCTGGTGGAGGAGGGGCAACAGGTGGAGGAGGGCCAACCCATTGCCGTGATGGATGCGGGCGATTTGAAGGATCGGTTGGAGGAGCTGCAGGCCAATCTCCTCTCCGCCCAGGCCGAGCTGGAGCGGAGCCGCAGTGAGCTGGCCCGCAATGAACCTCTTTATCGCCAGGGCGCCATCAGCCTCAACGACCTGCAGCGCTACCGGGCGGATTATGAGGTGAAGCGGATGGCCGTGGCCGCTGCCCTGCAGCGGATTCAGCAACGGCAGGTGGAGGGCAATGAGCTGGTGGTGCGCGCACCTTTTTCCGGAGTGATCTCCCAGCGCTTCGCCGAACCCGGCGCCTTCGTCACCCCCACCACCACAGCGTCCGCCACGGCCGGGGCCACCAGCTCCTCGATCGTGGAGCTTTCCCAGGGGCTGGAGGTGATCGCCAAGGTGCCCGAGAGCGATCTGGGCCGTCTGCACATCGGGCTGCCCGCCGATGTGCGGGTGGATGCCTTCCCGGAGCGCCGCTTCCCTGCCCGGGTGCGCCAGATCGCCCCCCGCGCCGTGAAGCTCAACAACGTCACCTCCTTTGAGGTGAAGCTCTCCCTGCTCAACCCCCCCCCTGTGCTGCGGATCGGCATGACGGCCGACATCGATTTCAAGACTGGCTCCCTGCCTGCCCGCACCCTCGTGCCCACGGTGGCTGTCGTCACGGAGAGGGGACGACCGGGTGTGCTGCTGGTGGGCAAGAACCGTGAGCCCACCTTCCAGCCGGTGGAGCTGGGGGTGAGCAGTGGCAAGGACACCGAGATCCTCACGGGCCTGCAACCCGGCACCCGGGTGTTCATTGATCTGCCGCCCTGGGCGAAGCAGAGGAAGTCATGAACCTCCGGGCCGCCGCCAGAATCCGACCACTGGCATAGCCATCCCCGAAGGGGTTGTGGGCCTGGGCCATCTCGGCGTATGCCTCGCCATCCTGGAGAAGGCGGCTGGCTTCGGCCACGATCGAAGTGCTTTCGGTGCCCACCAGTCGGGCCGTGCCGGCATCGATCGCCTCCGGTCGTTCCGTGGTGCGGCGCAGTACGAGCACCGGTTTGCCGAGGGCAGGGGCCTCCTCCTGCAGGCCGCCGGAATCGGTGAGCAGCAGGGTGCATCCCCGCATGGCGGCTACCAGCCGGTCGTAGTCGAGAGGTTCGGTGAGAAAGGCGCGGGGGTGGTTGCCCAGCAGGGCCTGGAGAGGCTCCCGCACCGTGGGGTTGCGGTGGAGCGGCAGCAGCAGGGCCGTGTCGGGGAACAGATCCAGCAGGGCCAGAAAGCCTCGGCCGATTTGCTCCAGTCGCTCCCCCCAGTTCTCACGCCGGTGCACGGTGGCGAGCAGCACCCGCTGATGGGCCCAGTCGAGTCCTGGCACGTCCCACTGCGGGGCGGTTTCCGCCATCTGCAGCAGGGCATCGATCACGGTGTTGCCGGTGGTGATCGTCTCCCCCACCACTCCGGAAGCCCGCAGGTTGGCGGCCGAGCGCTCGGTGGGAGCGAAGTGCAGCTGGGCGATCTGGGAGATCAGACGGCGGTTGGCTTCCTCCGGGAAGGGGTCAAAGAGGTTGTCGGTGCGCAGTCCGGCCTCCACGTGGCCCACTGGGATCTGCTCGTAGAAGGCGGCGAGGGCGCTGGCGAAGGCCGTGGTGGTGTCGCCCTGCACGAGCACCAGGGCGGGTCGGTGCGCCTGAAACTCCTCCTTCAGGCCCTGCAGGGCGGCGCAGGTGACATGGGTGAG
>JBJTQT010000140.1:0-22190 GCA_046075745.1 Cyanobium sp.
ACGAGCACATCGGGGATGCCGATGCGCAGCACACTGGCCTGAATGCCATGGTCGCTGAGGCTCTCCACGATGGCCCCTCCGAAGCCACCGGCGAGCGCCCCTTCCTCCATGGTCACCACACGGGTGATTCGTTGGGCCAGCGGCAGCAGAAGGGTTTCATCCAGAGGGCGTAGAAAACGGGCATTGACTACGGTGGCCCGCACCCCTCTTTCCTGGAGCAAACCAGCTGTGGCCATGGCGGGAGCCACCATGGATCCGTAGGCAACGAGCAGCAGATCATCGCCATCGGTGAGCTGCTCGGCGCGTCCCACCTGGAGCGGTTGCCAGCCCTCCTCCATCAGAGGAACCCCTTCCCCCTCCCCCCGGGGGAAGCGGATGGCACAGGGACCGTCATGGGCCAGGGCTGTGACCAGCATCCGTTGCAGCTCGGCCTCATCCTTGGGAGCCATCACAGTGAAATTGGGAACGGCCCGCAGGTAACTGATGTCGTACTGACCCTGGTGCGTCGGTCCATCGGCCCCCACAATCCCGGCCCTGTCGAGCACGAAGGTGACAGGCAGCTTCTGGATGCCCACATCGTGGATCAGCTGGTCATAGGCCCGTTGCAGGAAGGTGCTGTAGATGGCCACCACGGGGCGCAGGCCCTCGCAGGCCATGCCTGCAGCCATGGTCACGGCGTGCTGCTCGGCGATGCCCACGTCGAAATACTGATCCGGCAGAGCCTTCTCCAGGAGATCCAGGCCCGTTCCGGTGGCCATGGCCGCCGTGATGCCCACCACCCGGGGATCCTGCTCACAGATCTTCACCAGTGTCTGGCCGAACACCTTGCTGTAGCTGGGGGGTTTCGGTTTGCTGGAGGGGTAGGCCTTGCCGGTGCGCAGATCAAAGGCCGACTGGGCGTGGTAGCCCACCTGATCGGCCTCGGCATAGGGGTAGCCCTTCCCCTTGGTTGTGGCCACATGCACCAGCACGGGGCCTTCACAGCGATGGGCGGCCTGGAAGGTGCGCACCATTGAGGAGATGTCGTGGCCATCGATCGGCCCCATGTAAGTGAAGCCCAGTTCCTCGAACACGGCTCCCACCTTGGGAACGGCCAACCGACGCATGCTCTCCTTGAGGTTCTTCAATTCAGGGGGGAGCTCGCCGTGCAGGAACGGCAGATTGCGGATCGCTTCCTCCGCATTTCCGGAAAGAAACTGCACGGGCTTGCTCAGCCGCATCCGATTGAGGTGGGTGGAGAGCGCTCCAACAGGCGGTGAGATCGACATGTCGTTGTCGTTCAACACCACCAGCAGGCGGGTTCGTGGCAGGTGCCCCGCATGGTTGATGGCCTCCAGGGCCATCCCGCCGGTGAGCGCACCGTCCCCGATGACAGCCACGCATTTAAAGGATTCACCGCGGCGATCCCGGGCCAGGGCCATGCCAAGGGCGGCCGAAATGCTTGTGGAGGCATGTCCCGCCCCGAAATGGTCGAATGAGCTCTCGCAGCGTTTGAGATAGCCGGCCACCCCATTTTTTTGCCGGAGGCTTGGAAAATCCCGGTAGCGCCCGGTCACCATCTTGTGGGGATAGGCCTGGTGACCCACGTCCCACACCACCCGGTCCTCATCCAGATCCAGGGTCTGATACAGGGCAAGGGTGAGCTCCACCACGCCCAGCCCCGGGCCGAGATGGCCTCCGGTGGCCGCAACCACCTCAAGATGCCGCTCACGGATCTGGCGGGCGATGGCTTCCAGTTCAGCGGTGGTGAGACCGTGCAGCTGATTGGGATGGTTCAGCTCGCTCAGATGCATCCGCAGGACCCACGATCGTGGTGCAATCTAGGACTCTTGCCTCTGCAGGCAGCCAAGATCGCGACGTTTTGCCCATCCATGGACCGGAGCTGGTGGCTGGGTCCACAACTTGCCACACTGTGAGGATGAGCCAGATCCAGCCCGAGGCCCCCCTGCCGGGAGACACGCCGGAGCCCAGCCCTTACCTTCAGCACATTCTGCGGGCCCGGGTCTACGACGTGGCGATCGAATCCCCCCTGGATCCTGCTCCTCACCTCTCCCAACGTCTGCAGAACCGGGTGCTGCTGAAACGGGAGGATTTGCAACCCGTGTTCAGCTTCAAGCTGCGTGGGGCCTACAACAAGATGGTGGGCCTTCCCCCGGCTGATCTGGCACGGGGTGTGATTGCAGCCAGTGCCGGCAACCATGCCCAGGGGGTGGCGCTGGCAGCCCAGAAACTGGGGTGCAGGGCCGTGATCGTGATGCCTGTCACCACCCCTGAGGTGAAGGTGCGCTCCGTCGCCCATCGCGGGGCAGAGGTGGTGCTCCATGGCGACACCTATGACGAGGCCTACGCCCAGGCGAGGCAGCTGGAGCAAGAGCGAGGGTTGACCTTCATTCATCCCTTCGACGATCCAGACGTGATCGCTGGCCAGGGAACGATTGGCATGGAGATCCTGCGGCAGCTCTCCAGTCCTCCTGATGCCATCTATGTCGCGGTGGGAGGTGGGGGGCTCATCGCGGGGATTGCCTCCTATGTCAAGAGTCTCTGGCCCCAGGTGGAGGTGATTGGCGTGGAGCCTGTGGATGCCGATGCCATGACCCGTTCCCTGGCGCGGGGAGAGAGAGTGCGCCTGGATGCGGTCGGTCTGTTCGCCGATGGCGTGGCCGTGCGCCAGGTGGGAGAGCACACCTTCGCCCTGGCCCAGCGCTATGTGGATCGCATGGTCACCGTGGACACCGATGCGATCTGTGCCGCCATCAAGGATGTCTTTGAAGACACGCGCTCGATCCTCGAACCTGCCGGTGCCCTCGCCATTGCAGGCCTGAAAGCCGATGTGGAAGCCCGCTCCCTCCGCCAGCGCACCCTGGTGGCGGTGGCCTGCGGAGCAAACATGAATTTCGACAGGCTGGCCTTCGTGGCGGAGCGGGCGGAACTCGGGGAAGACCGGGAGGCTCTTCTTGCGGTGGAAATCCCGGAGCAGCCTGGCAGTCTGAGGCGCTTCTGTGCGCTCCTGGGCCAGCGCAGTCTCACGGAATTCAGCTACCGGCTAGCGGATCCAAAGCTTGCCCACATCTTTGTGGGGGTGCAGATCAGCGATCGGCAGGATACGCAGCAACTCATCGCCCTGCTGGAGGGTGCAGGGTTTCCCTGCCTTGATCTCACGGCCAACGAACTGGCCAAGCTCCACCTCTGCCACATGGTGGGCGGGCGCTTACCCCTGCGCGGCAGCCAGGAGGAAGGGCAAGGGGAGGAACATCTCTATCGCTTTGAGTTTCCTGAGCGTCCTGGTGCCCTGATGGCCTTCGTGACGGCCTTACACCCCAGCTGGAACATCAGTATTTTTCACTATCGCAACCACGGCGCCGACGTGGGACGCATCGTCGTGGGTGTGCAGGTCCCTCCAGCTGAATTGCCTGATTGGCACGCTTTTCTTGTCTCACTTCCCTATCGGCACTGGCAGGAAACAGATAATCCGGCCTATCGATTGTTTCTGGGCGCCTGCTCTTCCTTCTTGCTTGCAGAGCATTGTCATGCCGGAAGTCGCCGTTAAGATCCAGTGTCTCCCAGGGAAATCCCCCATTGATCGGCCATGCAAACAGCTGATCAGCCGCTCCAGCCCCAACCAGCATCGGAACAAAAAGAGGATGGGGATCAACTGGCCCTCACGGAGGTGATGGGGGCCCTCTCTCAGCCCGCACGGCTGGAGGCGATTCTTTATCTCAAAGGCCGGCCGATGAGCCTGTCTGAACTGGCCAGCCTCTCAGGCCTCGATCCTGAGGATGCGGAAATGGCCCTGATCACGCTCATGGCTGATTATGCCCACCGAGACACAGCGCTAGAAATCTTCCAGGACGGACAGACCTACAGCCTGCAGCTGCGCCAGGGGCTGAACGATCTGGTGCAGGTGTTACTGCCTGTCGACCTCTCCACCGCCGCCCTGCGAACCCTTGCCACCATCGCCCTGAAGAAACGGATCCTGCAATCTGATCTGGTGGAGCTGCGGGGCTCAGGCGCCTACGACCACATCAAAGAACTGTTGGCCCAGAACTTCATCGAACGGAAGCGCCAGAGTGAGGGCCGCTCCTACTGGTTGACCCTCAGCGAGAAATTCCACCGCACCTTTGCCCTGGAGCAGCGACCAGAAGCCCGAGGCCAGGGGGCTCCGCCTCAGCAGGCCCCCCCGGAGCAGCTGAACGTCGATCAGAGAAACCCACAGATCATCACGGAGCTCGCGGACACAGCTGCCTGAGGTTCCATACACTGAGGGCTGTTCCCACACCTCTCCATGGCCGCACTGGCGCTGATTGTTGCTGTGCTGGTGAAAACCCTGCAGATCTACACGCTGGTGTTGATCGTTCGCGTGCTCCTCAGCTGGTTTCCCAATCTGGACTGGGGAAATCCCATCCTCTCGGCCATTTCCTCCATCACCGATCCTTTCCTGAATGTGTTCCGGGGCCTGATCCCTCCGATTGGAGGCCTGGACATCTCAGCGATCGTGGCCTTCCTGGCCCTGCAGCTGGTGCAAACCCTGCTGGAGCAAAGCGTGGGGCTGTTGGCTGCTTCCGTGACCCCAGGGCTTTGAACGGGGGTCTTCAGCAGCTCCGGTCCTGGTCAGCTGAGCAGCTGTTCAGCTGAGATCCTGTTCAAGCGGGAGTTGCTCCACATCGGCTCCTGCTCTGGTCCGCACCGGCGCATTGAATCCCCGGGCCTTCACCTGACCCACGCGGAAAGGCCCAGGCGTTCCAGCGGGCACCGCAAGCCTCAGGGCGAAGGAGGAGCGGCCAGGCTGCACATCGCCGATGCTCCCGACCCGGGTGCGGTTCGGGAGCACGGGCTCACCGCTGCTGTCGAGAATCACCGCAAAAAGATCCGTATCCACCACTGGATGGCTGGTGGGGTTGATCACCTCCCCGCGCAGCGCGTAGCAGGAAGCGACGGAGGAGCGACCTGGCTGATTACCGGCATCGCTGGCAGGGCAGGGTTCCAGCCGGATCCCTTCCACCTTGAGCTCAGCGGCGAACGCCGCGGAGGGGAACAGGCAGAGCCACAGCATTAGCAGAGCCGCCATGGCCATGCGAAACCCTGTGGGTGCCTGGCTTGTCAACGCCTGTCTCCGCTTCCGGCAATCACGTTACGCTCCGCCCGCGCGGCGAGCTTGGTGAGATTTCCCTCCGCAATGCCAACCAGATCCAGGTCGAGTTCACTGGCAAGCCTGGCCAAATACCAGAGCACATCGCCCAGTTCCAGGGCGATGTCGGCCCGGATCTCTTCACTGAAATGACCACCATGGTCGCGGAGCACCTTTTTCACTTTGTCAGCCACTTCTCCGGCCTCCCCGCACAGACCGAGGGTGGGGTAGATCGGATTGGCACCCACATCGGGGTAAAGGGCTGTGTGGGCCGCACGGGCCTGGTAGGTCTGGAGGTCCATGGCGAGCCGGGGTCGGTAAGCACGGATGGTAGTTTCCGGCAAGCAGCAGGCCTGGGCAGTTCCATGCGTCGCACCAAGATCGTGGCCACGATCGGCCCAGCCACGGAATCGCCCGAGATGCTCCGAGCGCTGATTGAGGCCGGAGCCACAACCTTTCGGCTCAATTTTTCCCATGGCGATCATGAGGAGCATGCCCACCGGATCGCCACGATCCGGCAGGTTGCCCATGAGATGGGTGTGCACATTGGCATCCTCCAGGATCTGCAAGGGCCGAAAATCCGACTGGGACGCTTTGAACTCGGCCCGATCACTCTCGCCACAGGAGATCCATTCTCTCTCACATCAAAGGATGTGCCCTGCAACCGGGAGATGGCAACGGTCACCTACGACCGGTTGGTGGAGGAAGTGCCCACCGGCAGCCGCATTCTCCTGGATGACGGCCGGGTGGAAATGGTGGTTGACAATGTGGATCTTGACAATCAAAGCCTGCGATGTCGCGTCACCGTGGGTGGCGTTCTCTCGAACAACAAGGGCGTGAATTTCCCGGATGTTCAGCTCTCCATCCGTGCGCTCACTTCGAAGGATCGAAAAGACCTCGCCTTTGGGCTGAGCCAGGGGGTGGATTGGATCGCCCTGAGTTTTGTGCGAAATCCCTCCGATATTTTGGAGATCCGCGAACTGATCCGTGGCCAGGGTGCCAGCACCCCTGTGGTGGCAAAGATTGAAAAGTTTGAGGCGATCGAAGCGATTGATTCGATCCTTCCGCTCTGCGATGGCGTGATGGTGGCACGCGGTGACCTCGGGGTTGAAATGCCTGCTGAGGAGGTTCCGCTGCTGCAGAAAGAGTTGATCCGTAAGGCCAACAGCCTGGGGATTCCGATCATCACAGCCACCCAGATGCTGGATTCCATGGCCTCGTCCCCACGGCCCACCCGAGCGGAGGTGAGCGATGTGGCGAACGCCATTCTCGATGGCACCGATGCGGTGATGCTCTCGAACGAGACCGCCGTGGGGGATTACCCGGTGGAGGCAGTGGCCACGATGACCCGCATCGCCCGCCGCATCGAGCGGGATTACCCCCAGCGGGTTCTGGATGGTCAGATGGCCACCACCATTCCCAACGCCATCAGCCAGGCTGTGAGCAGCATCGCCCGCCAGCTCAACGCTGCGGCCATCCTGCCCCTCACCCAGACCGGATCGACGGCCCGAAACGTCAGCAAATTCAGGCCAAGCACCCCGATTCTCGCCATCACCAGCGAGGTGTCCGTTGCTCGTCAGCTGCAGCTTGTGTGGGGAGTCAATCCGCTTCTGATCGCCCAGCAGGCCTCCACGGAGAGCACCTTCAGCCTTGCCATGGGTGTGGCCCAGCAGAAGGGATTGCTCAAGGAGGGTGATCTGGTGGTGCAGACCGCAGGCACCCTGGAAGGGGTGAGTGGCTCCACCGATCTAGTGAAGGTGGGGATCGTTTCCGCCGTGCTCGGGCGAGGGATGGGGATCGGCAGCGGCTCGGTGAGCGGCAAGGTGCGCCTCGCCCAGACCCCTGAGGAAGCGGCCAGGGTGGAAACAGGGGAGATTCTGGTGGTGCGCGACACCACGGCCGCCTATCTGGAAGCCATCAGAAAGGCCAGGGGAATCATTGCTGAAATGGAGGGTCGGCACAGCCATGTCGCCGTGATTGCGGAGCGGCTAGGCATTCCGGTGATCGTGGGTGTCGCCAATGCCACGATTGATCTGCGCCAGGGGGAGATCGTCACCCTGGAGATTCACCAGGGCGTGGTGCACCGAGGCACCCGCAGCCACAAGCTCCCGCAGGGTCTGAATCCGCTATAAGGGCTGGACTCTCTGGCGGTGTGAAGCGTCGATGCCAACAGCAGCGGTTCCCCTCAGGGAGACAGCCGCCATGGCTGTGGCCACCCTCAAGGGGCATCGGCTGAGGAGCCTGCTCACCATGCTGGGGATCGTCATCGGCAATGCCTCGGTGATCACCCTTGTGGGGCTTGGGAAAGGAGCTCAGAGGCTTGCCGATCAGCAACTCACCTCCCTGGGGCCGAACGTGTTGTTTATCGTCCCGGGCCGGAACGACACCAGACGCCAGGGGCTGGAATCCCCGAAAACCCTCATCCTTGAGGATGCGCAAGCCATCACCGAACAGGTGCCATCGGTGCGGCGGGTTGCTCCCCAGATCTCCTTGCTGGAGGTGGTGCA
Organism: Cyanobium sp.; assembly: GCA_046075745.1. Taxonomy (GTDB): domain Bacteria; phylum Cyanobacteriota; class Cyanobacteriia; order PCC-6307; family Cyanobiaceae; genus Cyanobium. Next base: position 7,633 of record JBJTQT010000140.1, read on the forward strand.
GGCTGGATCCCTCACCTCGTCAGCCACGATCAGCGGGGTGACGCCAGAATTCCTGGCTGTGCGCAGCTTTGAAATCGCCCAGGGGCGTTTCATCAGCGACAGCGACCTGCAATCAGCAAGAAATGTCGTTGTCCTTGGCCCGGATCTCAAGGACAAGATCTTCCCCTCGGGCCAGGCCCTTGGGCGTCGGCTGAGAATTCGCGACCAATCCTTCGAGGTGATCGGCATCCTGGAGCCCAAAGGAGCTGTCTTCGGCAGCAATCAGGATGAGGCGGCCTATCTGCCCCTGAGCACGATGGTGAGCCGCCTCAGCGGACGTGATCCCACCTACGGCATCAGTCTGAGTTTCATCAGCGTGGAGGCCAGGGATGAGGCGAGCATGGGAGCAGCGGCCTTCCAAATCACCAATCTGCTGCGCTTGCGCCATCGCATCCTTCGTGAGGATGATTTCGTGGTGCGCTCCCAGAAGGATGCGCTCTCGATCGTGCAGACCATCACCGGTGGTCTCACCCTGCTGCTCGGGGCCATCGGCGCCATTTCCCTTCTGGTGGGCGGCATCGGGATCATGAACATCATGTTGGTGTCCGTGAGTGAACGCACCGAGGAGATCGGCCTGCGGAAGGCCCTCGGCGCCCGGAGCGGAGATGTGCTCAAGCAATTTCTCGTGGAATCTCTGATCCTCTCGAGCCTGGGAGGTTGCATCGGTGGCCTTCTTGGGGTGGGTGCCGTGAGCCTCGTGGCTGCTGTGACACCCCTGCCTGCCACGGTGGGACCAACGATGGTGATCGCAACAATCGGCTTTTCAGGTGCGATCGGTCTGTTTTTCGGGGTCGTGCCTGCCAGGCGAGCCGCAGCCCTCGACCCGATTGTTGCGCTCAGATCCCTGTAGGTCCTCTAGACCTTCAGGTAAAGGGCAAAAAAAACATTAAGACTGAAGAAGTGTTGTCATCCACACAAACGTCCACCCATGGGGTCTGGCTGTATGGGACAAGCTCTGTTTTTATCAAACGTTGGATCGACCAGATGCGACCCATACCACCCCGTCGGGCCAGCATCCTGGCCAGCCGGCCCTGCGGGATTGCACCTATCGCAACACATCAGATCGGATGGTCATCCTGCGTTGTTGCGGGAGCAACGCGTTTTTTCTCGAAAGAGTAGTGTTTCCCTTCGAGATTCTGGCGTTTGCCTGCCCCCCGATGAGCGAGGTGAAGATCTGGTCTCACGGTCTCTACGGGCCGGAGCTGTTGGAATCCCTGCTTTCAGAGCAATTGCTTGCCGAGGGTGCCTCTGACAGCGCACACCCGGAGCAGTCAGGAATGTTCCCCGCCAGTGCTTCAGCTCTGCAAACCACTCCCTGGCTCAGGGCAAGCTGAGCCCTCCAACCGGCCGGATCATCCCCAGGGATCGGGGAGGGTCCTTTACACTTGTTGAAGAATTTCCTCATCTGCATGAATCAGCGCTGGCGCCTCATTGCTCTTTGGGCCCTTCCGCTGCTCGTGGCAGGTTTTCTGGGTTGGCAACTCCTGAGTGGGAACAGCTCGAGCCTGTCCAACAGTCCTCTGAAGTCACCCGCGAATACGGCTGTGGGTCGCATGACCTACGGACGGTTCCTGGATTATGTGGATTCTGGGCGTGTTAATTCCGTTGATTTCTATAATTCTGGCCGCACGGCCGTTGTGGAGATTGTCGATGCAGATCTTGATAACAGGGTTCAACGCCTGCGGGTTGACCTTCCGGGCATTGCCCCAGACCTGCTTGGAAAACTCAAGGATCAAGCGATCAGTTTTGACATTCACGCTCCCAAGCCCACTCCTCCTGCCATCGGCATTCTTGGCAATCTTCTCTTCCCTCTCCTGCTGATCGGATCCCTCATCTTCCTGGCCAGACGCTCCTCCGGGATGCCCGGCGGTCCTGGCCAGGCGATGCAATTCGGCAAAACCAAGGCTCGCTTCCTGATGGAAGCCGAAACCGGCGTGAAATTCGAGGATGTGGCCGGGGTGGAAGAGGCCAAGCAGGATCTGCAGGAAGTGGTCACCTTCCTGAAAACACCCGAGCGTTTCACCTCCATTGGCGCCAAGATTCCCAAGGGTGTGCTGCTCGTTGGCCCTCCCGGCACCGGTAAAACCCTTCTGGCCAAGGCCATTGCTGGAGAGGCAGGGGTTCCCTTCTTCTCCCTTTCCGGATCGGAATTCGTGGAGATGTTCGTTGGTGTGGGTGCCAGTCGCGTTCGCGATCTGTTCAAGAGAGCCAAGGAGAACAGCCCCTGTCTGATCTTCATTGACGAGATTGATGCGGTCGGCCGGCAGCGGGGAGCTGGCATCGGTGGTGGCAATGATGAAAGGGAGCAGACCCTCAACCAGCTGCTCACTGAAATGGATGGTTTCGAAGGGAACAGCGGCATCATCATCATTGCCGCCACCAACCGGCCTGATGTGCTCGACTCGGCCTTGATGCGGCCCGGTCGCTTTGATCGCCAGGTGAGTGTCGATGCCCCTGACATCAAGGGCCGGCTCTCCATCCTCAATGTTCATAGCCGCAACAAGAAGCTCGCTCCGGATGTGTCTCTTGAAGCCATCGCCAGGCGCACGCCTGGGTTCACGGGTGCCGATCTGGCCAATCTTCTCAATGAAGCGGCGATTCTCACGGCCCGGCGTCGAAAGGAGGCCATCACCCTCGGTGAGATCGACGATGCGGTGGATCGAGTGATCGCCGGCATGGAGGGCAAACCCCTCACCGATGGGCGCAGCAAGCGCCTGATCGCCTACCACGAAGTCGGCCATGCCTTGGTCGGCACCCTCGTGCGCAACCACGATCCGGTCCAGAAGGTCACCCTGATCCCCAGGGGACAGGCCCAGGGGCTTACCTGGTTCGCCCCAGATGAGGAGCAGATGCTCGTGAGCCGCTCCCAGCTCAAGGCGCGGATCATGGGAGCCCTTGGGGGAAGGGCCGCTGAAGATGTGGTGTTTGGCCATGCCGAGGTGACCACAGGAGCAGGGGGCGACATCCAGCAAGTGGCATCCCTCGCTCGTCAGATGGTCACCCGTTTCGGGATGAGCGACCTGGGCCCCGTGTCTCTCGAAGCGGGCAACCAGGAGGTGTTTCTTGGCCGCGACCTGATGACCCGCAGCGACCTCTCGGACGCCGTTGCCTCCAAGATTGACCTAGCCGTACGGGACATTGTGGAGAGTTGCTATCAGGACACCAAAGACCTAGTGGGCCAGCACCGTGCCTGCATGGATCGCCTTGTCGACGTGCTGATCGAGAAGGAAACCCTCGATGGGGACGAATTCCGAGCCATTGTCTCTGAGTTCGCTCAGATTCCAGACAAGGAACGGTTCACCCCTTTCTTGGAACCCACTGCTCCGGTTGCCTCTGCAACTCCAGCGGACCAGCCGGCGAATTCCTCCCCGGCGACCTGAAGCAAAAAGTGGCCGGTCTGGTTCAGACCGGCCGTACGGCCCTTTTATCGATCACCTTGTCGATCAATCCGTAGGCAACAGCTTCAGCGGGGGACATGAAGAAATCTCGATCCGTATCTTCCTGAATTCGGCTCAGAGGCTGACCCGTTCTTTCAGACAACTCCTGGTTCAATTTCTGTTTGAGAAAGAGAATCTCATCCGCCTGAATCCGGATGTCGCTGGCCTGACCCCTGGCACCGCCGAGGGGTTGGTGAATCATGATTCTGGAATGGGACAGGCTGCTTCGTTTCCCGGGGGCGCCAGCACATAGGAGAAAGGCACCCATGCTGGCCGCCAGTCCGACACAGACGGTCTGCACATCGGGTTTGATATGTTGCATCGTATCAAATATTCCCAGGCCATCGTAAACAGAGCCGCCGGGGGAATTGATGTACATAAACACATCTTTGTCGGGATCTTCTGCCTCAAGGAAGAGAAGTTGTGCCACCACCCTGTTCGCCGATTCTGCAGTGACAGGCTCACCGAGAAAGATGATGCGTTCACGCAGCAGCCGCGAATAGATATCAAAAGCCCGTTCTCCGCGTCCAGATTCCTCGATCACAATCGGGATCATGGAAGGCACTGCCCAAACTCAGCCAATCCTACCCATCCGAGCCCTGGGGGCAGTGGGGACGACGCCCCTGGGGCGGGGCGCCGCTAAGGTCGCTGTCGTCTGATCAAGTGAGCCTCCGCGTGAGCCCCTTTCTCACTGTTGCCGACAGCAAGAGAGCGTTCCATTCCGCCTTCCCCCATGTGATCAGCCCGCTCTATCGGAGACTGGTGGATGAGCTGCTGGTGGAGCTCCACCTTCTCAGCAAGCAGCGGGGTTTTCAGGCGGACCCTTTGTTCGCCCTCGGTTTGGTGCAGGTTTTTGATACCGGCACCCGTGGCTATCGACCTCCAGAGCAGCGGGAGAGCCTGTTTGCGGCCCTGTGTGCCTCAAGCAACATGGACGCCACGAGCCTTCGAGCCCAACGGGACCAGGCCCTGGCCTCCATTGGCCCGCACGCCGTGGAGGACGTGAAGCAATGGATTGATCAGGAAGGGGAGGGCGCCCCTGAACTGGTGCGCCAGGCCCTGGCCAATGTGCGGCGGGCCGATTTCCACTACTCCCGATTGATGGCCGTTGGCTTGCTCACCCTGCTGGAGGAGGCCAGGGGTGCGGATTCCATGGACCCCCAGGCCCTGCGGCAGTTCGCCCATGACACCGCTGAATCCATGGGGCTGCTTCGGGATCGGGTCGACAAGGATCTGGCGCTTTATGCCACCAATCTCGAGAAGCTCGCCCAGGCCGTGGAACTCATGGAGGAAACCGTTGCCGCTGATCGAAGGCGCAAGGAGCGACGCCTCACGGAAGAAGCACCAGAGAACCCTGAAGCCGGCTGAGGGCCGCCGTTCGTCCAAATCCAGGCACTGGAGCGGAGGTGAACCAGAGCCAGTTGCTGCGCTTCACCACCTCAGGAAGATCCGGAGGAAGCAACCCCCGCTCGGCCAGAGCCGTGGGCCGGGCACGGAGAACCATTCCCACGGTCTCGATGGTGGATGGCACGTAGGGCACGGGCGGGGTGGGTCTGGGGCCGAGAAAGAGCAGGAGCTGTCTGCTGGTGGTCTGCCACAGCCACCCCCCCACGACAGCCCCATCCGTTCGTTGCCAGATGGCGGATCCAGGCGCCTCTGTTGGGGCGGCACGGAAACCTTCCTTCCTCAGGCTTTCGGCCAGCCGGCCAAGGGCGACCTTCCACTCGGCTTCTTTGTTGCCAATCGGCACAGTCAATTCAAGCGACGCCTGGAAGGCTTCGTCTGCCCTGGGCCGGAGCACGAGCTGAAATGGGGTCTCCCGCAGCAGGGAGAGCTGCTGGGGGCCAAATCCGTAGCGATCTGCCAGGGGTTGGCGGATCAGTTCCCGGGCCAGCAGCCCGGACAACAGCTGCTCCAGGGATCCCCCCTGCACCTGCAGCAACACATCGCTGGCTGGAGGGGGGATTTGCGGAGGCAGCAGTGGCTGTCCCCCGGGGGGCAATTGGAGCACCATGCCCTCCACGGAGGCTGCTTCCCCGTTCCAGAGGAGCCCATTCCCTTGGATCGCCAGGCTCAGACAACCCTCCTGCAGGTTCTGCAGGAACGGCGCCAGGGGGCCCAGGAGCACCCCCAGACCGGAGGGTCTCCAGAACACCGCCTGATCCCGCTCTAGCCGGGGCAGGCAGCGGAGGCGAAGGCCGCTGGAGCGGCGCACCTGCGGCTGGAGCTGCACCCGCAAGATCTCCCGGGAGACCGGATCTGGAGGAAAGATCGCCAGATCGCCCACCAGGAGCGGTGGAACCGTCACAGAGCGCAGCATGGCAGCCGGAAGTCCGCGGGCAGAAAGGGCCAGATAGGGCTGAGCATCCGGCTGTCCATCCCAGAACTGCCACCAGGTGAGGGTCTGGAACCGCCAGAGTTGTTCTGCCACGGGGGATCCCAGCCGCTGTTGCCACAGCTCCGGCACGGGCCGATCGGGGGTGGCCCGGAAGCTCTGCAACAGGCTCACATTGGCCATGAGCCGCTCCAGCCCGATCGCCTGCGCCCGGGGAAACTGACGCAGCAGGAGGGCTGGCGCGAGCAACAGCGCAAGGGTGGTGGCCAGGGTGCAGCCAAGGGAGAGACGGGGAATCCTGGAAAGGACCTTCATCCGCTCGGGCAACTCAGAGACGCGCGGTCGCATCACCGTAGAGGGTGGAGCGCTGATGAACCGGCCGTCCACGGCTGCGGGCTGCGTTCTCCAGAGCCGTGATGCTCTGGCTTGTGCCGCCTGCAGCGCCAGCCATGGTGCTGATGTGCTCCTCCATCAGGGTTCCCCCCAGGTCGTCACAACCCCAATCCAGGGCTTCGGCCGCCACAGGCAGGGTGAGCTTCACCCAGCTGGGCTGGTGATGGCGGATCCAGTGGCCCAATAGCAGGCGCGCCTGGGCCGTGAGCAGGAGCATGGCCACCGGGTCGGGCTGATCCCGACCCACCCTGGCGCGCAGGGGAGCCGGTGCGGAAGCACCAACGAAGGGCAGGAGAATGAATTCCGTGAAGCCAGGCTGGCCATGGGCCCAGGCCGCCTGTTGCAGGGCCGCCAGGGTGCAGAGATGGGCCAGCTGCTCAGTGGGGTGCTCCACGTGGCCAGCCAGCAGGGTGCTGGTGGTGGGAAGCCCTGAGCAATGCACCTGGTGGATCACCGCCACCCAGGCCTGGGCGGAGAGTTTTTCAGGGCAGATCAGGCGCCGCACCCGTTCAGAGAGCACCTCTGCCGCCGTGCCGGGAACGGACCCCAGCCCCGCCTGGCGCAGCGTGTCGAGCACCCTGCCCAGGGGAAGCTGGTCCTGCTGGCAGATGAAGAGCAGTTCCTGGGGCGAAAACCCGTGCAAGTGCAGCGTCGGAGCGGCCTCCTTCAGGTCGCTCAGGAGGGAGGCAGCGAAATCCAGATGGCTTCCCTGATGATGAGCCTCGGGATCCAGGCCGGCCTGCAGGCACACCTCCGTGGCACCTAGGGCCTGGGCCTCCGCGGCCCGGTCTCGTAGCTCAGAGCGTCTGATGCGAAAGGCTCCTGGCTCCCCCTGCGACCGGCGGAACGCACAGAAATTGCAGTGCAGCACACAGTGGTTACTGGGGTTGAGATTGCGGTTCACCACGTAGGTCACCGTGTCCCCCACAAGCTCCCGTCGCCGTTGATCGGCTCTCGCGCGCAGCAGCTCACGCTCGCTGGGTGTCCACTCCCGAACCAACAAGCGCATGCCCAGCTGGAGAAAGGCCTGCTGAGGGAATGCACCGTCTGGATTCTCCAGGTTGCGGCGCTGCAGTTGGGCCAGCTCATCCAGGAGGTGGGGAAGGGGTGCCGGTTCAGCCGCAGGGGTCTCCGGGGGCAGGGCCAACAGGTGGGCGGCCTGCTCCCAGATCCCAGGGGCAAGATGGCTGGACACACTCACGGCCGGGCTCAACGCTTGCGATCCGTCTCAGCGCGGCGACGCCGTCGGTCCCGCCAGTCCATAGCGGATAGGTAAATCACTCCCGCGCTCACGAAGAGCAGCAGGCCAGAGGCCAAGGCCGCCAGGAGGGTGGAGGTGGGGGGAAGAACCTCAGAAATTGAGGGTGTTATCACCGTTGCGTCCCCAGATCACCATCGCGATCGAAAAGGTGAAGCTGGCAGCCAGGGCAGCCCAACCAAGGGTGATCAGCATGGGAGCGATCATGACACTCCGGCAAGCTTACCTAAAGTCCCCGCACCGACCATCGCGCCAGGGCGCCATCGCCATGTCCCGCTCGCCCCTCACCACTCCGGAACGGCAGGTCAAGACCTCGGGTCTGCAGGCGCCATACCCCAACGTGCGAGTGATCGTGCTCGACGATGACGTCAACACCTTTGAGCATGTGGTGCAGGTGCTGGTGCGCTACATCCCTGGCATGACCCCAGATCAGGCCTGGAAGCTGGCCCACCGGATCGACGGCGAGGGATCTGCGGTGGTCTGGAGTGGGCCCCAGGAGCAAGGGGAGCTCTACCACCAGCAACTCGGGGCAGAGGGCCTCACCATGGCGCCACTGGACATCAGCTGACGATGGGACGCGTGGTGATCACCCACAGCACCTATATCGAAGGGCTTATCCCCCTGTTGAAGCAACTGGCCGAGGATCCGGGCATCAGCACGGTGACGCCCGCGGTGATCAGCCGGGTGCGGGGCCGTTCCGCGCAGTTGTCCCTGCGGGTGTCCACACCGATCACGGGTGGGCACAAGGTGAACGCCCGCCGGGCAAGCATGGCCCAGGAGGTGTTCGTGGTGACCAGCCTCAGCAGAGAGGCGTTGCAACAGCGGCTGGATCAGCTGCTGCACCCGGCCTCCTGAAGCCGTTGGCAGCCTGACACTGTTGTGAGGAATGGGAGGACAAAGGGTGAACCGCTGTGCCGTCTTGCCCCAGTGTTCGACCTGGCAGAACCAGAAGGGGCTTCAAGAGCGGGGCTTCATTTCCGGCTGCTAGGCCGGTATACGTTGCCGTCGCCGCAGACTCCCCATGTCGAAAAGGAGTCAGATCAGAAAACTGTGAAAGGCAGTCACCAACACAGCAGTTCCTGAAAATCTTAAGCGATTTCTGCAGACTCAACGTCGCATCAGCCCATCTCAGGCCAGGGCCACACCGCTCGCACCTGGGCGAGCCTTCGCTGGCATTCTTCCTCCCTGGCCTCGGGCCCACCGGCCTGGAGCACGAAGGTGATGTGGCCGAGCTTGCGGCCCAGCCTGGGGGCCTTGCCATACCAGTGCAGCTGAGCTCCCTCGAGTGTCTCCAGCGCCTCCCGTTGCTGCCTGTGCTCGCCGCTCGCCGCGGCTCCCTCCGGGGGTTCATAGCCGAGCAGATTCACCATCAGCGCACCGGGCACGCTGGGATCGGTGAGCCCCATCGGCAACCCGGCGACGATGCGGACCTGCTGGGCAAACTGATTCGTGCGGCAGGCCTCCAGGGTGAGATGGCCGGAGTTGTGCACCCGGGGGGCCACCTCATTCACCAGCAGGCCCCCGGGCCCATAGAAAAACTCAATGCCCATCACCCCTACGTAGTTGAGGGAGGTGACGAGCGACATCGCCACGTTGCGGGCGTAGGCCTCCACGGCATGGGTCACAGGGGCGGGATAGACCACCCAGTCGCACACCTGATCGCGCTGGTGAGTCTGCACCAGGGGGAAGCAGCGCACCTGGCCCAGCTGATCCCGACAGACCACCTGGGCCAGCTCCATCTCGAAGGCCACCCGCTCCTCCAGGATCCAGTCCCCGGCGCTATTGCTGGCCAGGTGCTGCTCCAGCGCCTCCTGATTCTCCAGGATGCGCGTGCCTTTGCCGTCATACCCGCCGCTGCTCGCCTTGGCCACCACGGGAAAGTGCAACCACTCCGGCAGCCGGGGCTGGGGGGGGGCCTGCGCTCCGGCTGATGGGGAAAAGCCATAGCCCCCATCGGTCCGGTTGGGGGCAGGAGCACTGGAATGGCCCAAGCCCTCCCGTCGAGGCGGTGGCGCCAGTGCCGCTTCCATTGGAGCCCAGTGGGGGGTGGGCAGGTTCAGATCATTCAGCAGCTGACGCTGACCGCGCTTGTTGATCAGAGGCGCCAGGGACGAGAGGGCCGGCAGAAACGCAATCCCCTCCCGCTCCAGCTGCTGGAGTTCCGCCAGGGGTACCCACTCATTTTCAAAGCTGATCTTTCCCGCCCGTTCCGCCAATGCCCTTGTCGCTGCCACGTCGTTGAGGCCGGCGAGCACCACACTCGCGGCCTCCTGGGTGGCTGGATCCAGGGGATCGGGGGTTTGCACATGGAGCGCCACGCCCAGCTTGCGGGCCTCCCTGGCGAGCATCCAGGCCAGTTGCCCCCCACCCACGATGCCGATGGAAGTGGACGTGGTGCTTGACACGCCTTGAAGCGAACCCACCCTCACCATCGCATAGCTGGGCCCAGCCTTCAGCCCAGGGGCCTTTCCCCGGGGATCGCCGAACGCAGCAGGCTCAGAAGCAACACAATCAGAAACAGGGCCAGGCCCACCGTGCAGGCATAGCTGATCTCCAGTTCCCCAAAGGCCTGGTCGTAGACGTAGTACACCAAGGTGCGGGTGGAATCTGCCGGGCCTCCTTGGGTCATCAGGAACACCTCATCAAAGATCTTCGTTGCCCCAAGAGCGGAGATCACCGCCACGAGGGTCACGTAGGGCCAGAGCAACGGCAACGTGACGTGGCGATGACGACTCCAGCCCTCGCAGCCATCCAGGGCGGCCGCTTCATAGAGCTCAGCTGGGATCCCCTGCAGACCGGCCAGGAAGATCACCATGTAGTACCCCAGCCCCTTCCAGAAGGTGACCAGCATCACCGAAGGGAGGGCCAAAGCCGGAGTGGTGAGGAACCCGATCGGGGAGAACGCAGGGCCCAGCAGGGTGGCCAGCCAGCCATTGATCAATCCGTTTTCCGCGTAGAGCCAGCGGAAGGCAATCGCCGCCACCACCAGCGACACGAGCACCGGGGTGTAGTAAGCCGCCCGGAGCCAATGGATGCCGGGGAGCCGGCGGTTCACCAGCACGGCCAGGGCCAGGGAGCCGAGCACGATGGGAGGCACCACGCCCACCAGATAGAGGAAGGTGGTGAGGGTGACCCGGGCCATCATCGGATCGCTCAGCAGTCGCCGCAGATTGGCCAGGCCGATGAACTGCAGGGGCGCATCCACATCCAGCCCGCTGCTGGTGAAACTCAGCAGCAGGGCCATGGCTGCCGGAAGCAACACGGACAGGAGTAAGAGAAGCAGTGCCGGTGCCATGAAGAGCCAGGGCACGACCTGTCTGGCGGTGCCCGGCCCCTGGGATCGTTCGGCGGCAGGGTCTGCAGCAGAGAATGGGGCCATCGCGAGAGCCTACGTGTCTTTCCCCATGGGTGCCCCAGTGCAAGCCTCCGGTTCAGCAGCAGCGGAGAGGGTGTTGCAGGTGGCCCTGCCCCATGATCCCTATCCAATCGTGATCCGTGCCGGAGGATTGGACAAGCTCGGCCCTTGGGTCACCACCCATGCGGTGCGCCCTGGCGGCAGGGTGTTGCTCGTAAGCAACCCCGTGGTGCATGAACACTACGGCGCAAGGGCTGAGCAGAGCCTCAGGGAGGCCGGACTGGAGGTGAGTTCCCTGGTGATCGAAGCCGGGGAGGAGCAGAAGACCCTGGCCACCGTTTCCCTGATCCATGACGCTGCTTATCACAATCGGCTGGAGCGCCGTTCCCTGATGGTGGCCCTTGGCGGCGGGGTGGTGGGAGACATGGTGGGGTTCGCCGCTGCCACCTGGTTGCGGGGGATCCCTGTGGTGCAGGTGCCCACCACCCTGCTGGCGATGGTGGATGCGGCGATCGGTGGCAAGACCGGGGTGAACCACCCTGGCGGGAAGAATCTGATTGGAGCCTTCCATCAGCCCAGGGCTGTGCTCATCGATCCAGAGGTGCTGGCCACACTCCCGGACAGGGAATTCCGGGCCGGCATGGCTGAGGTGATCAAATACGGGGTGATTGGAGATCCAATGCTCTTCGACGGCCTGGAGGCCCATGTGCAGGGTTTGGGCAGCCATGGATTGGCTAGCCTTGAGGCCCTTGGCCCTGCTCTCCTGCAGGAGATCCTCGAACGGTCTGCTGCCGCCAAGGCGATGGTCGTGGCGGCGGATGAACGGGAGGGGGGGCTGAGGGCGGTGCTCAATTACGGACACACCCTCGGGCACGTGGTGGAAACCCTGACGGGTTACAGCACCTACCTGCACGGCGAGGCGGTGGGGCTCGGGATGCTGATGGCGGGCACGATCGCCCGCCGCATGGGGCTCTGGAGCGCTGATGAGGAAGAGCGGCAGCGGAGGCTGATCGCCGCAGCTGGGCTCCCCCTCCGCCTTCCTGTCCTCGATGCGGAAGCCGTGCTGAACGCCCTCCAGAGCGACAAGAAGGTTCGGGGGGGGCTGGTGCGCTTCGTGTTGCCCACCGCCATCGGCAAGGTGAGCCTTCGAGATGATGTGGCCGAGGGCACGATCCTCGATGCCCTCCGCTGCCACAGCATGCCAGCTCCTGCCTGATTCAGAGAGATTCAGAGGGGTGGATCGCTCAGGCAACGGGAGACGGGGCGCTGCCCTGCCGTGGAGCCGGATGGCCCACGGTGAAACATCAGCCAGCGGAAATCGCCGGTGGCCAATGGATCCACAAGGCGCAGGAGCTGCTCCCTTCGCTGCAACCCCTCCGAGAGGCGCAGCGCCTTGGATTGGCTGAGGGCAGACAGGCGCTGGGCCAGCCCGAGGGCCAGCAGGGCTTCCCCCTGACGGCGCGCCCCCATCAGATCCCAACCCACGGCAGAGGCCGCCCCCGCCACAACCTCCAGACAGAGGTGGGCCGTCAGATCCATCTCCCCCGGTGCCATGAGGGGATTGGGGATGGCCCGCTGCTCCTGATAGGCCAGCAATGTGCCCTGGAGCCGGGAGGGGGCGTAGTAGCGCCATGCCTCAAGCGCGTAATCCATCACCAGCAGAACCCCGGTGCTGATCGCCCCCGCAGAGGCGAGGAACCAGGGGCCGAGGCCCGTGTGCACTTCACTGCACCATCCCGGAGCTCTCTCCTCTTGAGCGGCCTCCAGGAAGGGCAAAGCTGCCAGCTCCTCAGGACGCAGCACCGGGCCAGCCTCCAGACGGAGGCCGCCATCCCTCAGAGCCACATGCTGCCAGTGCCAGGCCAGGCCATCCCAGGTGATGCGCTCCACCGCCAGGGCATCCAACACCTCATGGGCGATCACAACCCCACAGACAGGGGAGCTCTGCAGGAGGTCCCAGGTTGCCCAGCGCACCGGGAGCGGGGATTCAGCCAAGGCTGATGCCTGCCTTGCAGCCATTCCTGGATTGGGCTCCACGAGCACCAGTTCCGTGCGGCCGGCCAGGTCGGGTCGTTGATCAGCCAGTCCATGGGCGAGCTGGGCGGCCAGCTGGCCTTCCCCAGGGCCGGCTTCCACCAGGCTGAGCTGCTGCTCTGGAAGCTGCTCCAGCCATTCGATCACCTGGGGCAGCAACAAGGCACCGAATTCATCCCCCAGGGAAGGAGAGGTGGCGAAATCCCCTCCTGGCCCGATCCGTGCCCGCCCACTCCCGTAATAACCGTGCTCCGGATCATGCAGCACCCACTCCATGTAGGTGCGAAAAGACACCGCTCCCCCCGCACGGAGCAAACGGGTTTCAAGCCAGCGAGGAACGGAGCCCCACATCAGGGAGAATGCCCACAACAGGATTCAACATGAGGTTCATCATGGGCTCCAGGGAGAAGGGCGGCAGGGAGGGATCGGTGTGGCGTGGGTTCTGGACGGGGATGGTGGCCTGTTTGCTGACCATGATGCTGGCCTGGAATCCTTTCTCGGTGGCCGCCGCCCAGGCGGACGACAACCCAGACCTGTTGCCTGATCATCCAACCCCGGTGATTGATCTGGCTCGGCTGCTCACCGATGGGCAACGCAACGCCCTGGAGCAGGAACTGAACGATTTCGCCGAGACCAGCGGCTGGAAGCTACGGGTGCTGACGCAGTACGACCGCACCCCCGGCTTGGCGGTGAAGGAATTCTGGAAACTGGACGATCGCAGCCTTCTGGTCGTGGCGGATGAACGGGGCGGCAACCTGCTCAATTTCAATGTGGGTGATGCCCTCTTTTCCCTGATGCCTCGAACCTTCTGGGTGGAGCTGCAAACCCGCTTTGGCAACCAGTACTACGTGCGAGAGCACGGCAGGGATGGGGCAGTGCTCGACGCTCTGCACACCGTCAAGGGTTGCCTGGCCATGGGAGGCTGCCAGGTGGTGCCAGGCTTGCCTCAGGAGCAGTGGATCCTCACCCTCTGCACATCGATCCTCGGTGGACTGATCGTTGGATTTGCCGCCTTCCCCCGCTCACCGGAGAAGAAGGTGGAATGGTTGTGGGTGCTGTTGCTCTCTCCGCTCTGGCTGATTCTTTTTGCCGTCTTCGGTGTGGCTCCGATCATCACCCGCACCAATGATGTGCTGCCACTGCTGCGCAATGGCCTGGGGTTTGGCGCTGCAGCCGTGGCCGCCTATCTGATTGCCCAGGCAACATTAGGAAAAGACCGACTGCGACAAGAAGAATCCTGAAGGGGTTGGCACTCAGCAATAAAAAAGGGCTCCGCTGCTTGCAAGAGCCCCCTGTATGTCATCAAAGTCAATCGGGAATCATGAAGCTATCTCAGCGTTGGCCTGAGCGGATGGAATCGAGCTGGCACTCGAGGCTGTCACCTTTGCAGGTGTTCACCTGCTGAATGGCCACTCGCTCCCACTGCTGCTGGGGGAGCTGACGCAATTGGCTGAGATTGTCCTCATAAAAACGCCTCAGCTCATCAAAGCGCTTCACCGGCTGGCCGTAATAGCTCGAACCGGCGAGGGTGGGGAAAGACGCCCATTCCGGTGACAGGCGTGCCGTGAGCTCAGGGGTGAGCTCACCGCGATCGACCATCGACAGGGCCCCGCGCCGCTCGATCAGGTACAGAGCTCCCTGATCCTGGGAGACGGGCTGGAAATCCGAGAGCGACAGGGCGCGAGCCACCATGCTCCAGGTGGGAGG
>JBJTQT010000141.1:0-14588 GCA_046075745.1 Cyanobium sp.
TGGATCAAGACCACCCCGGGCAAGGGCTGGTTTGCCTACTTCCGCTTCTACGGACCCACCGAGGCCTACTTCAGCAAGGCCTGGCAGTTGAACGACATCGAACCCCTCAAGCCATGAGCACACTTCTCAATCGATCACATAGCTCATCTGGTTCACGCCATGGGTGGTGTCCTCAGGATTCTGGGCTTCTCGTGCAGGGGCTCCAGCAACTTGCCCCGCCTAGCGATAGGCCGGGCCCTCGCAAAGGACAGCGATGGGGCAGAGGAAGCGCCCCAGCCTGGCAAGGGAGATCAAGAACCGTTGAAGTGGCCAGCGCTTCAGCGTCTGCGGCGGGAATGCCCCCCCCTGGGCTGTTGCCGTCCCCGGCCTCCACTGAGATCCAGGGGTGGAGCGGAGAGCACCGTCGGTTCAAAACCCGGCACCTCCCGCCGGGGCAGTTTCTCCCCCAGCAGCCGCTCGATCGCCCGGAGGAGCTCATGTTCCTCCGCCGCCACCAGAGACACCGCATGGCCCTGGCAGCCGGCACGGCCGGTGCGACCGATGCGGTGCACGTAATCCTCCGCCTGATTCGGTAGATCCAGATTCACCACATGGGGGAGCTGCTGAATGTCGATGCCGCGGGCGGCGATGTCGGTGGCCACCAGCACCCGCAGTTCCCCACTCTTGAATCCCGAGAGTGCGCGTGTGCGCGCCCCCTGGCTCTTGTTGCCGTGGATGGCCGCCGCCTGCAACCCATCCCGGCAGAGATGCTCGGCCACCCGGTTGGCCCCGTGCTTGGTGCGCGAGAACACCAACACCTGTTGCCAGCCGTTGCTGCGGATCAAATGGCTGAGCAGATCGGGTTTGCGGGCCTTGTCGCAGGGGTGGAGCACCGCCTCCACGCTCGGTGCAGCCTGGTTTTCCGGACTCGCCTGCAACTGCACGGGTTGATGGAGCAGCCCCGTGGCCAGTTGGCGGATCTCCGGGGAGAAGGTGGCTGAGAAGAGCAGGGTCTGTCGACGCTCCGGCAACAGGGCAAGGATGCGGCGGATGTCGCGGAGAAAGCCCATATCGAGCATCCGGTCCGCTTCATCCAGCACCAGGATCTCCACCCGATCCAACTTCAGGGCTCTCTGTTGGTGCAGGTCCATCAGCCGCCCCGGAGTCGCCACCAGCACGTCCGTACCACGGCGCAACCGCTCGATCTGGGGGTTGGCGCTGACGCCCCCGAACACCACGTCCGAGCGCAGATCCACATAGCGGCCATAGGCCCGCACGCTCTCGGCCACCTGGGCGGCCAGTTCACGGGTGGGGGTGAGCACCAGGGCGCGCACCACTCCCTCCCGGGCATGGGGGCCATGGAGCAACCGCTCCAGAAGAGGGAGGGTGAAGCCAGCGGTCTTGCCGGTGCCGGTCTGAGCAGCCGCCAGCACATCCCGACCTTCGAGCACCGCAGGGATGCACTGCAGCTGGATCGGGGAGGGAACGCGATAGCCGCAGGCTTCCACTGCCTTGAGTAGAGGTTGCGACAGCCCCAGGGCCTGGAACTCAGGCGAGAGGGATGTCACCTGGGCAGACTCAGGCTCATCAGCAGGGGATCCTCGCCGCCTGGGGGCAGGAATCCGACCGGTGGTGGAAGGTGTGGGCAGGGGAAGGGGTGCTGGAGAGCTCGTATCCCCCACCGTAGAGGCAGGATGGGAAGATTCAGAGGGGTGGATCACCCATGGCGCAGCTGAAGCGCTGCCCACAGACCGTGCAACAGCAGTACTGGGAAGTGCATGTGTTCGCACTGCTGGGGGCCCTCCGCATCGCCATGCTCTGGTTTGCCGATGCCCTGCAGGCCCTGAGGACCGGCCTGGGGGTTTCTTTCTCGCAACTGGCGACGCAGTTCGCCGTGGTGCTGCGCACGCCCATGGTGCTGCTCTATGGCCTGGTGTTGCTCCTGCTCTATGGGCAGCTTCTGCGCGGCCGCAAGGTGGCTCCACAGATTCTGGATGGCCTCGGCGTGTGGGCCACCTTCAATCTGCTCGTCCACTTCATCAAGATCAACCTGCTGATGTTCAGTGAGGCGGTTGACCCGAAGCTGCTGCTGGGCCAGGTGATCACCTACCTATTGTTCTTCGTGCTGACCTGGGGTTGGATCTTTTGGCGGCTGGATCGGGTGGCGGGACCTGAAGCGCAGGCGATCGTCTCCGTACCCAGCGCCGCTGAGGGCGAGGGAAGTTTTGATTACTACTACGCCTCCCTGATGTCCATCCTGGAGGGGAGGATGTCGATGTTTCAGGGGGTGAGCAGGCTGGGGAAGAGTCTGGTCGCTGTGCATTCCCTGATGGTGCTGGATCTGGCGGCCATCGCCCTGGCCCGCTTCTACCAGCTGGTGCAGAAATCGATCTAGGCGTAAAAATCGATCGAGGTGCGGCGGGCTGATGGCTGGTGGTACAGCGTCCGGGTACCTGGAGACGGCTGGCCTGCGGCATCGCACCCTGCCCTAAAGCTCGCGGCGGTTCAGGCCATAGGCCGCTGCCCCCCCGAGGGCTGCAACGCCCAGGGCACCGGCAACCGCAAGGAAGAGGATGGTCTGCAGAAGCAGAAGCAGCCAGCCCACGGTGGAAGCCACCTTGATCTGGAGTTTCGCTTTGATCAGCAAGGTGAGAAGCAGCAACACCGTGGCCTTCAGCGCCAGGATCTTTGCCGCAGGCAGAGGACAGAAGGGATTAAGGAGCAGCATGGTGATTAGGCGATGCCCGAATCCTGGCGGAAGGAGCGCAGGCCTGTGGTCCGAGCCACTTCCGCCAGGCACCCTATGGCGAGCATCTAGCCGGGCGACATGCCCTGCTGATCAACACGGTGGGCAGCAACTTCTACGAAGCCCTGGTGTCCGCGAATGGCACGGATCTCTGGCTGAGGAGTATTCCACAGAGCATCTGGCGACCGCCGTGCAGAAGGCCTTGGGATTGCCGGATGTGCCCGTGGAGGTTCGCGGGAGAGCTGTTTGAGATCGTCGGTGCAGCCATCGGTGGCGACTGGGCGACGGCCAGGGAGTTGATCAACCACAGCCGCCGGCGCGGCAGCGGCTATGGACAGGACTGCGGCATCACCTATAGCAGTGCCGCCGTTGAATCCGATGGCGGCACCCCTCAGGTGCACACTGATCCGCAGAACGACTACATCCCCGAGGCCATCCCGGGTCACCGCGCGCCCCATGTGTGGTTGGAACGCGATGGTGAAAGGATCTCCAGCCTGGATCTCTTTGGCCGCTCTGAACATCTCGGTGTAGGGTGCTGGGGATTCATCGAACACTCTTCAAGCGGGTTTCTCCCAGCGCGGTGAGCTCCACAGGCTTTTTCCCCCGGTCAGCAACTTTCTTCAGGGCTTTCAACGAATCGGTCTGATACATCACCCGTTCCATTCATGACCATCTTCGTGGGCAACCTCTCCTTCGATGCCGAAGTGGAGGACCTCCAGAACCTTTTCAGCCAGTACGGCGAAGTGCGCAAATGCGTGCTTCCGCTGGACCGGGAGACCGGCCGCAAACGCGGGTTCGCCTTCATCGATCTCGCCAGTGCCAGCGAGGAGAGCAAGGCCATCGATGATCTCCAAAATGTGGAGTGGATGGGCCGCAGCATCCGGGTGAACAAGGCTGAGCCCCGCAGCGGTGGCGGCGGTGGCGGCGGTGGGGGTCGATCCCGCTGGTAGGCCCACTCCTCATCGGAACACCATGCCGCCACCAGGGCGGCTTTTTTCTGGGGATCAGGGCTCTCCATCAGGTCCGGTGGTGGCAGGCAGATGGCCGGTCTTCACCCAGATCACACAACCGGCGTCGCTCCAGGGTCTGTGGGTGCTGCCAGGGGGGTTCCGGAGCCAGGTGCCAACTGGGTAGGTTCCCCACTCATCGCGAAACTCTCCTTCCAGCACGAAGATCTCCTCACCACCGGAATGGCCATGGCCGGGGAAGTGGGTGCCTGGTGCCCAGCGCACGAGGGCCACATGCTCCGATCCCCAGGCATGTAGAGGCATCACCTGCAACCCTGCCACCAACCCCGGCAGCCAGTCGGCCTTCCGGGTGGGGATCACCGCCGCCTGTTGATCCGCTGGATGGAGCTGTCTGAGCTTCACCAGCAGCGTGCACCCCTGGGGACTGAAGGGGGCATGGCTGGAGCCGGCAGGGTTGCGAAGGTAGGTTCCCGCTGGATAGCGGCCATGCTCATCACAGAACGTGCCCTCCAGCACCAGGATTTCCTCCCCACCTGGATGGTGGTGGCGCAAAAAGTGGCTGCCGGGTGCATACCGCACGATCGAGGTGGCCCGTGCCTCCTCACCGCCGATGCGATCGAGCATGCGGCGTTCCACTCCCTCCATCGGGGAGGGACTCCAGGGCAGCTCGGTGGTGTCGAGCACCACGGGCTGAAGGAGATCGGCATGGAGATCCATGGGGGCCGCCAGCAGTTGCTGGGTCCCATGCTCGCCCCTCGGTCCCCGATCAGAATGGCGGCTCATCAGGCTGCAGATGCCCATCCCCCTTCCCCCCTGGCGCCAGCTGATCCGCGGCGCACGCGAGCGGGAGGGGCGCTCGCCCCAGGCCCGATGGCTGCAGCTGGCCACCGTTGCCCCCGATGGCACCCCCCGTGTACGCACCCTGGTGTTTCGCGGTTGGGCAGAGCCCGCCGCCCTGGACCTGCTCACCGATGGACGCAGCGCCAAACCCGGAGAGCTGGCGCTCCAACCAGCGGTGGAGCTCTGCTGGCTGCTTCCCCGAGCCCGTTCCCAGTTCAGGCTGCGCGGCCGGCTGGTGAGCCTTCCCGGGACCCTTGAGAGCAGCGAACGTCTGCGGCACTGGCTGCGCCTCACTCCGGAAGGTCGGGCCCTCTGGGGCTGGCCCCCACCTGGGGAGGCCCTGGTGCGCTGCGACGGTGATGCCTTTCCGCAGCAGCTCCCGGCGGAGGCGCCGATCCCGGAGCATTTTCTGCTGCTGCGCATCGCCCTGACCCAGGTGGAATGGCTGGATCTCACGGTCCATCCCCATCGCCGTCATCGCTGGCAGGCCGCGGAGCAATGGCAGGAGGAGCTGCTGAATCCATGAACGGATGAGGCCTCACTGCCGCACAAACTGTCCCCATCTGGGGATTCGCTGCGCGCGAGCCTGGCGAGAGGATGGACTCAGCGATACCGGAGGTGCCCATGAACGGCACCCGCAACCACCAGGACAGCACCTGCCTGAGCCGCACCTGCCTCAAATGGACCCCTGAGGGGGAATTGGTCAGCGAGGATCTGCAACGCATCCTCGACCGCCTCGCTGCGGTGGATGGCTACGGAGCTGACCTGCGCCGCTGCAACCTGGAAGATCCACAGAGCTGATGGCCATCAGCAACTGATGCGTGCTAGTACTGGTGTACTGGCTTCAATTTCCCCATGCCCAGCTGGTCTGCCCCCACGCCGATCGAGGAGTGGCCCTATCTCGATGAGGAGGTGTTGCGAACCACCCGCAGCCGCAAGGTCTGCCTCACCTGCCACTGGTTCCGGCACCATGCCGGGCCAAACTGCATTCCCATGCTCACCTGCGAGTTGCATCAGGGACTGATCACCCACGGTTCCCATCTCACCCATCGTTGCCAGGGCTGGACCGATGATCTCACGCGTCAGGTCGGGTGGGCTCCAGACGTGGCTTAGAAACAAGTGCAAAAACTGATCCCTGGATCAATCCTAAAGATTGATCCAGGGATCAGAGCAGCAAGCGAAAACATTTGGCAGTGACATTCAATGCACCTGTGCAATCCACGTGAGCCATGCACTTGAGTTGAACGCAGCTCCGTCGTGGACGAGAGCCCGTTCAACTCACATCATTCAACCGGTTGATCAGCAAGTGCCGATCAGCCCAGGCCGATCTGGGAGAGGATGCCTTGGCCGGTGAGGAGCTCAGTGCCGAGCCCGATCACGAAACCAAGCATGGCAAGGCGGCCATTCCAGGTTTCAGCAAAAGCAACGAAGCCGAAGCGGGGGGTGGGGTCAGCCATGGGTTGTGTCTGAGTGTTAAGCGAATTGTAACAGCCCGTGAAGCGCTCCACCAGTCAAGCTGGATACCTTGACAGCAATCCGCTGAAGCCGCCAGGAGTCCTTGCGTTCCAAGCCCTCATCGTCCACCCCCTGGGTGCCGCTGCTGCTCTCCCTGGTGGCCGCTGTTGCAGGCGTGTGGGCCTGGACGGCAAGGCCCACCCCACAGCGCGGTGAGGAAGAGGGCGCCCAGACCCCACTGGAACGCAGCCATCTCGCTCTCATCATCAACAGCGCAGATCCCCTGAGCGAAGCCATCGGAGCCCGTTACATCCGTGCCAGGAACCTGCAGCCACGCCAGGTGATCCGCGTGCACTTTCCCCCCGGCCGCCAGAGCCTCACCGCGGGGGAGTTCCTCCCCCTCTACCGCCAGGTGAAACGGCAGACCCCTCCAGAAGTGCAGATCTATGCCCTTGCCTGGGCGCAACCCTGGCGGGTGGGCTGCCTCTCGATCACCAGCGCCTTCGCCAGCGGGAGGGTGCGCTCCATCTGCCCCGACACCTGCCGGGCCACCCCCCAGAGTCCCTACTACGCCAATGGCCAGGTGCGCAGGCCCTGGTCATCCCTGGGACTACGGCCCACCATGCTGCTCGCCGCCACAAGCCCCTCGGCAGCAGAGGCGCTCATCAACCGTGGCGTGGCGGCGGATGGCACGGCCCCGCCAGGCACGGCCTACCTGCTCAGTTCCAGTGATCCCGCCCGCAACCGTCGGGCCGAAACCTATGCGGCATTGCTCCGCATCTCCGCACCAGGATTCCGGGTGGCGCTGCTCCAGGGGGATGCCCTACGTGGAGCAAAGGATGTGATGCTCTACATGACGGGCGTCACGACAGTGCCGGATCTCACGAGCAATCGCTTCCGTCCTGGCGCGGTGGGCGATCACTTCACGTCCTTCGGGGGGATGCTCACAGGGCCTTCGGGGCAGTCGGCAGATGGGGGGAATGGACAGATGAGTGCGCTGCGCTGGCTGGAGGCCGGGGCCACCGGCAGCTACGGCACGGTGGTGGAGCCCTGCAACCACCGGGGCAAATTCCCCGATCCAGGGCTGTTGCTCAGTTATTACAGGCGGGGCGACACGCTCATCGAGAGCTATTGGCGCAGCGTGGCCATGCCGGAGCAGGGAGTGTTCATCGGCGAACCCCTGGCGAGACCCTGGGGGCCCGCTCGCAAGCCAGCCTCCACCAAGCCTTAGATCTGGGGAAGGGCGTGGCCCCAGGGGGGGGGTGCCCCCGGATGGGGGTGGCGCGTTCCACCGGGAAGCTGGGAGGATGGCAGTCTGCTGGCCCTCCACCATGACTTTGGATCAGCTCAAGGCTTTCCTCCTGCGCATGCAGCAGGATGACGGGCTGAAACAACAGGTGCTCTCAGCCGCAACGGCTGATGATGTGGCCCAGATCGGGCTGAAGCTGGGCTACGAATTCTCAGGTGATGAGCTGCTGCGCGCCTCAGGGCAACGCTTCGAGCGGGTGACCGTGCGCAAGAACGACATTCCCGGGGAATACAACTGAGCCGCTACAGAAAGAGCCGGCCTCAGCCATCGCGTCCCTGGAGTTTGCCGTAGGCCACCTGGATGTGGCCCTGATCGTGGTCCTCGGCCATGAGCGCTGCGGCGCCATCGAGGCGGCCTTCCATCCAGAGCTGCGACTCACCCCGAATCTGGCCCAGGTGGTGGGTCAGCTGCGCATGGAGCTGTTCGCCCTCGGCGCCGCGCTGAGGATCAGCTGGGGAGAGTGAATCCCTTCTGCATGTGGCTCACATCCAGCATCACCCAGGTGAGCCACACCAGAAGGGCCATCACACCGGAGACGGCCGCAAATCCAGCGGCCTTACGGAGCACGACCTCCAGAAGGCTGATCTCTTTCATGGGTGGCCGTTTCGGAGGAAGCCAGTATGGACGCAAGCAGGCCATTCGCCTGGTGCTGGTTCCATTCTTCCCCCCGCAGCGGAGCGGCCAGGGAGGCACTCACGGCGCTCACCAGGAGCAGCTGCGGCAGGGAGGCTGGATTGCCCTGCAAGGTGAACACAAACACCGCACAGAAGATGGGGGTGCCATTAGCTCCAGCGAAGAGGGCCGTGGCACCCACAGCCGCCAGCTGGGCCAGGCTCACCTGATCCAGCCCGGCGAGCTGGTGCAGCGGAGTCACCAGAAGGGCACCGAGCGTCATGGTGTCGTGCATGATGCCGCCCGGAGCGCCGGCCGCCACGCTCAACAGTGTTGCCAAGGCACGCCAGAGGAAGGTGAGGGGGCCACCGCCGGGAGCACCCTGCAGGGCCGCTGCCAGGGAGAGGGAGCCATCATTCAGGCTGAGGCCATCACTGGCGATGGCCAGAAGGGTGAGCAGGGCGGAGAGAGAGAGCACCAGGGTCCACCGCCTGAGGGCCATCTGATGCTTCACCAGATCAGCCAGGGGGATCAGGGCCCGAACCAGCAAGGCCCCCAGGCAGGCTCCCGCCAGCGTGAGAAGCAGCGTCCAGGGCCAGAGGCCCATGGGCAGGACACCGAAGTTGGGCCCGGGGAGCCTGGCGGGCTGTCCCAGGGTGGTGGCGATCAGCGAGCCGGCCCCGGCAAGCAACAGCACAGGAACAACCAGCTGGCGACGGGAGCGCCGATCCAGTTCCTCGATCCCGTAGAGCACGCCGAGCAAGGGGGAGCGGAAGGCCGCTCCCAGCCCTGCCGCCGCACCGATCACTCCCACCAGCTCCAAGGGCATCCTGTTGAGGGGATGGCGGGCACCCGAACGTTTGCGCCAGGCCAGGAGGGCCGTGGCACCAAGGGCCGCCGATGGGGATTCCACTCCCACCGTGAGCCCCCCGACATGGGTGAGGACAAGCAGCAGCAGGCGTTGCAGCTGGCTGATGGGAGCGAGTTGGCGCAGCCAGGGTCTCGGCACCGCATCCTCTGTGCTGGCCTGGCGCTGATTCATGGCCAACAGGGCACTGAGCCCACCCCCCCGGCCACTGGCAAGGGGTCCCCAGGCAAGGGCGAGGAGGGCAGCGGTGGCCACAAACACCAGCCCAGGCGCCAGACCCTTCGGCAGGGCAGCCTGGATCTGTTGCCGTCCCGCCGCCAGACCCAGAAGGGGCCAGAGCCGCTGCTGCAGAACAAACCCGAGTTCCGACATCCACTGGTAGGGTCCCATCAGCAGGCCCAGGGCAAGGCCAGGCAGAAGCCAGAGGGGCCAGGTTGGAGAGTCCCTCTCAGAACGGCCCATGGGACTGCTCTTTGGAGATCTCAGGCTGCAAGCGCGGCTTCGATGGCTCCGATGAGTTCGGCGGATTCTGGTTCCACACGGCTGCTGAAACGGGCCAGAACACTGCCATCGCGGCCCACGAGGAATTTTTCGAAGTTCCACGCCACCGGGCCGGCAGGGGGCGTGGAGATGAGGGAATCAAACGGTGCACCGCTGATGGGCACCTTGTTCATGATCGGAAAGGTGACGCCATAGGTGGTGGAGCAGAACGTCTGAATCTCCTCGAGGCTGCCGGGTTCCTGGGCACCGAAATCGTTGCAGGGGAACGCGAGCACGGTGAAGCCCTTGGATCCATAGGTGTCCTGGAGCTTCTGCAGGCCGGCGTACTGGCGGGTGAACCCGCAGCGGCTGGCCACGTTCACGATCAGCAGCACCTGAGGGGCCCAATCTCCAAGAGGACGCTCCTCACCGCTGTTGGTCCGGACAAGAACATTGCTGAGGTTTGGCTGACCCATGGAGAAGGGAAGAGATGGGCAAAATTTAACCGCAACAGCGCTTGAGCGAAGGACGATGGCCCTTAGGGTGATGGGCGCCCAGCTCAAGCCTGTCTTGCAACACCCGGTCACGGCGATCGACGTCCTGCTGGAGCCAGACGCCACCATGCTTTGCTTTGCCGAGACCAGCAACGCTCGCCTGCTTGCGGTCTTCCCCCAGGGATTTGCCCTGGACGCACAGCATCGTCCCCACATCACCTTGGTGCAATGCTTTGTCCGCACGCACACTCTCGAGCAGATCTTTGCCGCTGTCGGTGAGGTCTTTGCCGATACCGATCTCAGCCGCATCACACTGCAGGCCTTCAAGACCTACTACGTACCGGGCAGCGGGGTTGGGCTGGCGGGGATCGTGGCCCACTCCACCCCCGAACTGCTCCACCTCCAGCAGAGCATCACCGCGGCTGTTGCTCCGTTCATGGTGGAGACGGGTCCCATTGAGTCGTTCACGGCCGATCACGGGAACCCAGCGCTCGACAACGCCTTGATTGACTACGTCTCCAGCTTCGTGAATCAGCACACCGGTGAGCAGTTCAGCCCCCATGTCACCACTGGCGTTGCTCCCATCGCCGATCTCGAAAGGATGGTGCTCGAACCCTTTGAGCCCTTCAGCTTTTCGCCGGTTGCCGCAGCAGTGGATCAGCTCGGACCCTTCGGCACCGCTGCCAGGAAGCTCTGGCACTGGGATCCAAGTGAACGGCCAGCTCATGAACACCCTTCATCAAGGGGGTATGGCTCGCCTTGAATAGCGTTTGTTAGCTGTCGTCTCCTCTGGTGGCTGTGGGGCGGCCCCAGTGCTTTGACCCTTCAGCGGCCGAGGCCAGGGCCGCCGAAACCGGTGCCCGGTGCCACCCCAGCTCCTGAGGCAGGCCCCCCTGCCCCTCCAGCTGCCGAAGGAGCCCCAGCGGGATTGACCAATCCAGGCCCTGCTTGGCCGAACCCAGCGCCCGGTGCCACCCCAGCGCCAGAGGCAGGCCCCCCTGCGCCCCCCCGGATGGGCCTGGCCTGCGCACCAGAGAACCCATCCCAACCAAGGCTCCCGAGGGAGACGAACAAGACGAGCGCTGGCGAAACCCAAAGCGGAAGAAAACGGCGCATGAAGACCCACGGGTTGAAGAGCTCCATCGTGACAGGGAGCAGATCTGCCACCGAGAACGTGGTGCCCAGACCCTTCAGAGGTTCACCGCGTAGAACAGGCTCCACTCTTCAAGGGCAACGCATCAAGCCATGGCCCATCAGCTTCCACCTCTGAAAGCAGCTGTTGCCGGAATCAAGCACCAGCGGTCTGTAGAGGTCGTTGCGCTGTCCGTCAATCAGCTGCTGCTGGTTGATCTATGTGCCAGGAGCGGGGAGGGTGGTGCGATAGCGAATGACCTCGGCGCCGGAGGCCGCCGTGAGCGTTGGGGTGGAGACGACGGGTTCCGGGCCGTAAATCCCCGCGGCGGTGCTGGGACCAAGACGACGGCCGCCGCTCACAAGCCAGAACTGGCCCAGCTTGGCGGCCAGAAAGGGATGGAGATCGGCTCGGCCGTTTGGCGGGTTGGGCACGGCGTAGAGCCGGGGATCGATCTCCACCTTCAATCGGCTCGGGGCGCCAGCAGGAACGGCCACCACATCGGCCCGCAGGGTCTGGAGCAGGCCCACCATTTCCGGAACAGCAAGATCACCGGCGCTCGCCAGACCGATCCGACCCAGTGGGGTGCTGACGACTTGAGGGGCATCGCCGGCGCTGGCCCAGGACGCTTCCCCCTCGCTCAGGTGGGTGCCGCGGTATCGACCCAACACCGTCCCGGCTGGGCCTGCCAATACCACAGTGTGAAACACCCGCTCGCCATCGCGCTCCGGGTAGCTTCCAACGAGATAGCCGGCACCGGCTCGGGCCCGGGCTCCCAGAGTTGTTTCAAACGTTCCTCCCCTCCGCTCCGCCCGAGCGCGGATCTGGTTGGCCGTCAGCCCGCTTGGTAGGGCGGAGAGCTCAGGCAACACCAGCAGTTCTCCGGCCAGCGGCAGAGCGGACCCGAGCCGCGCCGGCCCTTGCGGCCACTGAGCAGCGGCCAGGGGCACGGCTGGCAGGGGGCTGCGGGTGGCGGTCACATCGACCGGGGAGCGACGCAGAGCGAGCAGCGGGTTGTAGAGGGCTGGCCGACGACGGGCCAGCTGCCGCTCGCGCACCGGATCAGCGGCGGCCGGAACAATCGTGCTCGTGATGAACGTGTTCAGGCCGGGCGGCAACACTTCAGGAGGCACCACCGGCGCCTGGGCCAACTTGCGCCCCTCAGGCGACCAGATGCTCGATCCACCGTTGTAGTAGAGCTGTGAGCCATTGATTGGATTGCGCGTGATGCCGCTGCGGGTGGCGCCCACCACCCACACACCGTTGAGCGCGCTCATGTGCTGCACGCTCGCCACCGTGGAATGGTTGATGGTGGCCTGGGCAGGGGGCGTGCCGGGCATCACCCGATCAGACGCCGCATGCCAGCCGATGATCTGGGCTCCCCGCAGGGCCGCCAGGCGTGAATACTGCCAGTAGGTGTCGTCGTAGCAGATGATCAGGGCGATGCGGCCGATGGCGGTGTCGAACACGCCCACATCGGTGTTGCCGGGTGCGAACAGCTGCACGTCCTGGACGGTAAGGCCGTTCTTGCGGTATTTGCCAACGATCCCCTCCGGCCCCAGCAGCACGGCGGTGTTGTAAAAAAGTCCGCTGCCCGTGTCTTTCTCGGCGATGCTGACGCTCAGATACATGCCCGTGCGGCGCAGCACAGGCAGCAAAGCCTCGGTGGCGCGACCCGGGATGGTGTCCACAAACGGGGCCAGCTGGGCCGGGTCGGTGAAGTCTTAGCCGCTGATCGCCGTCTCAGGAAACACTGCGTAGCGCACCACGGCGGCGGCCACCTTCTCGGCGGCCTGCACCAGACGGCGAATGTTGCCGTCCAGGTCGCCCCAGGCGGGAATGAAGTCCACCGCCGCCACCTTCACCGGCCGCCCGCCGGCCTGGGCAGGTGGTTGCTGGGAGGCCACAGGCTCGGCCGCTGCCACTGGGCTGGCAACCGGAAGAGTCGATCCGAAAAAGGGCAAAAAGGATGGCGCCATGGCTGAGGCGCCGGAGCGGAAAAGAGATCATGGCTGGGGAGCTTCAGGGAGCAAAGTCGGCGTCATGCTTAGGCAGGCGATCAGCCAGGGAGGTCGGAATCTGCAGGTTGTTGGCGACGACGCTGGTGGGATTGCTGGCTAGCCATTCACTGAGGTTGATGCTCTGATAGTCACCGCTGTTGAACACCACCAGCACGTCGGTCGGCGTGTTGCCGCCATTTCGCAACGCATGGCCGTAGCCCATCGGCACATAGCCCACATCACCTTCGCGCAGGCGGCTCAGGCTGGCCTGTCCTTCAGAGGCGAAAACGCTGAGCTCGTAGGACCCATTCAGAACGTATTGCCATTCATCCGAGTTGGGGTGCCAGTGCATCGCTCGCATCGCCCCGGGCTCCAGGTGGATGATCGCGCCAGTCATGTTGAAGCTGGCGGGGAACTCCTTGGCGCTGGCCAAACGAAGCTCGGAGCCATCCTTGGCGAAGCGCGGCGGCTGGGCCTTCAGGTTGAACACATGGCTCTGGCCCATCGTCCTGACGCCACTGCCGCGGGACTTGGTCTCTCCCAGGGGGCCGGGCGCTGGGGGTTTGCGCGAGATGTACACCTGCCGACGGGGCAGCTGCTGCACCTGTGAAGCATTGAGCCCGAGGGTCTGGCTCACCCAAGGCAGGGGGGTGTGAGCGATCCAGTCGGTGATCGAGAAGGTGGAACCCTCCTTGAAGGAGCCATCATTCATCACCAGGAGAAACTTGGCCGTGCCAGGACCCAGCCCCTCGATGCTGTGACCCCAGCCCCGGGGGAAATACCAAAGACCTCCTGCATCCACGTCGGCGATCTGCACCTCCCCTTCCGGGCTGGTGAGCGTGACCCGTGTGCGCCCTTCCATTACATAGGCCCATTCCGCTGCAAAGGCATGCCAGTGCAGCTCACGCAGCGCCCCAGGATCCAGGGTCATGTAGACCCCGGCCATGCCCTTACTCACGGGGAAGTTATAGGTTCCCACCTGCTTGGTGGTACCGCCGTCGTAACGGGTGAGCGGTTGCTGGCTGAAGGGGAAGCTGAAGGCTGGGAGAGAACCACCACCCGTGATGGCTGCTGCGGACGGATTGATCAACGCGCCAATCAGCAGGACTGTGGCCACGATGGAAAGGGACAGGATGGCCAGGAGCCTTCGCATGACCGTGGGTTCACCGGACGTTAGCTTAGCTGTGGAGTCCCACCAGGTTGATGCTCCTATGCATCGTCAAGCCCTTCTCGGCTTTTCCCGATTGCATGAGGACGCTGGGAAGGGGCTCCGCCATCAGGCTGGCTGAGCCCCTTCCCAGCGCGGCGGCCAGCCTGATCGGGGGACTGAGCACCCTGTCCCCGATTTCATGCGCTCATGGCTGCCGGCCGCAATGACCCAGCCTGCAGCAGGCGGTAGACCTCGCGGGCAATGAATCGTTTGAGGCAGCGCAGGATCTCACGCTTGCTCTTTCCCTCAGCCGTTCTCCTCTCGGCATAAGCCTTGGTGGCCGGATCCCAGCGCAGCCGATTCAGTGCGATACGGAACAGTGCGCAGTTGGCCTGACGGTTTCCGCCGCGGTTCAGCCGGTGGCGCTGGCGAGTGCCTGAACTGGCAGGAATCGGAGAAGCACCGCAGAGTGCCGCAAAGGCAGCCTCGGACCGCAAGCGCTGCGGGTTGTCCCCCGCGGCGATCAGCAAGGCGGCGGCGTTGTCAGGCCCAATG
>JBJTQT010000142.1:0-19256 GCA_046075745.1 Cyanobium sp.
ACGTGGGCGTGCAGACCAAGCGCGGCTGCCCCCACAACTGCTGCTACTGCGTCTACACCGTGATCGAGGGCAAGGCGGTGCGCGTCAACCCGGTGGAGGAGGTGGTGGCTGAGATGCGCCAGCTCTACGACCGGGGCGTGCGGGGCTTCTGGTTCACCGATGCCCAGTTCATTCCCGCCCGCCGCTACATCGAGGATGCCAAGCAGCTGCTGCGAGCGATCCAGGCCGCCGGCATGGCAGACATCCGCTGGGCCGCCTACATCCGGGCCGACAACCTGGACGCCGAACTCGCTGAGCTGATGGTGGCCACGGGCATGAGCTACTTCGAGATCGGCATCACCTCCGGCTCCCAGGAGCTCGTGCGCAAGATGCGCATGGGTTACAACCTGCGCACTGTTCTGGAGAACTGCCGCCTGCTGGCAACCGCTGGCTTCCGAGAGCACATCTCCGTGAACTACTCCTTCAACGTGATCGATGAGCGCCCCGAAACGATCCGCCAGACCCTGGCCTATCACCGGGAGCTGGAAGCCATCTTCGGTGCCGACAAGGTGGAGCCCGCCATCTTCTTCATCGGCCTCCAGCCCCACACCCACCTGGAGCAGCACGCCTTCGACACCGGCCGCCTGCAACCCGGCTACGACCCGATGAGCATGCTGCCCTGGACCGCCCGCAAACTGCTGTGGAATCCCGAGCCCATGGGGCGGGTGTTCGGCCGCATTTGCCTGGAAGCCTTTGATCGGGCCCCCCAGGATTTCGGCCGCCAGGTGATGGCCCTGCTGGAGCGCGACTATGGCAGAGCTCCCCTGGAGCAGGCGCTCACGGCGCCGGTGGAGGGCCGGCCGGCCCTCGCCACGGCCGTGCGTTGAGTCGCCCCCAGGATGGGGGGGTCAGGTCTGCACCGCGTCAGTTGGGCGGTCCTGAGTGTGGTGCAGCGGGGAGGGCCCGGAGCGTTGGGGCAGCATCCGCTCATAGGCCTGACAAAACGCCTCCCCCAAGGCCTCCCGTAACACCTCATCGGCGGCCAGCGCCGCCAGGGCCTCTCCCTGGGAGCGGGGCAGGGGCCGCCCGTTGCTGGGGGGATTGGCATGCAGATCCTCCAGGCTGCAGGGCCCCGGATCCAGCTGGC
The DNA here is from genome assembly GCA_046075745.1 of Cyanobium sp. GTDB lineage: Bacteria > Cyanobacteriota > Cyanobacteriia > PCC-6307 > Cyanobiaceae > Cyanobium. The sequence goes on from JBJTQT010000142.1 coordinate 1,127, forward strand.
GCGCCAGGCCATCGAGCCCAGCGGCGAGCACGGCTGCTTGCAGGAGATAGGGGTTGCTGTCGCCATCGGCGAGCCGCAGCTCCAGCCGCTGGCCATCGGGCACCCGCACCATGTGGGTGCGGTTGTTGGCGCCCCAGCTGATCCAGGCCGGGCTCCAAGTGGCGCCTGAGGCGGTGTTCGCGCCCGCCAAGCGGCGATAGCTCGCCGCCGTGGGGTTGGTGAACGCACAGAGGGCCGGGGCATGGGCCAGCACGCCCCCCAAAAAGTGGTGGGCCGTGGCGGAGAGCTCCAGCTCACCGGTTGGATCGTGGAACAGGTTGCGGCCGCCGCCATCCCAGAGGGAGTGGTGCAGATGGCAGCCATTGCCAGTGAGATCGGCGAAGGGCCGGGGGCGGAAGCTCGCGGTGAGCCCATGGGTCTCCGCCTTCCAGGGCACCAGAAAGCGAAAGAAGGCGTGGCGATCGGCTGTGATCAGGGCGTCGTCATAGGTCCAGTTGATCTCGAACTGGCCGTTGGCATCCTCATGGTCGGCCTGATAAGGGCCCCATCCCAGCTCCTGCAAAGCGTTGAGCAGTTCGCTGATCAGGGGGTAGTGGCGCATCAGGGCCAGCTGGTCGTAGCAGGGCTTGCGCCGGCTGTCGCGGCCATCGGCCAGGGCGTTGCCTTCCCCGTTGAGCAGGACAAACTCCGCCTCCACCCCCGTCCGGAACTGCAGGCCCCGCTCCGCGGCTCGTTGCAATTGGCGCCGCAGCACCCCCCGGGGGCAGTGGGCCAGGGGCTCCCCATCCAGCACCAGATCGGTGGCCACCCAGCCCACCTCCCGTTGGCCCGGCAGGGCCATCAGGCTCGCTGGATCGGGGAAGGCCAACAGATCGGCCCGGGCAGGGGAAAGATCCAGCCAGGCTGCAAATCCCGCAAATCCCGCGCCCCCTTGCTCGAGGGCCTCCAGGGCTGGAGCCGGCACCAGCTTGGCCCGCTGCACCCCGAAGAGATCAGTGAAGGAGAAGAGCACAAAGCGAAAGCCTTGGGCGGCGGCGGCGGCGGCAAGAGAGCGCATGGAGGAGAGAAATCAGGAGAGGGGGTGGGGAGGCTCAGGGACGGAGGAGCAGGGGTTGGTGAGCCGCCAAGTCGGGTCAGCGCCGCATCAAGCCCTCCACCGCCTGGCGCAACCGTGCCTGCACCGCCGGATCGTCGCGGGGGTTGCCGGTTCTGTGGCCCAGATGGGAGTCGATCACCTCAAATGCGGCGCCGGGAATCAGGGTGGCCTCCGCCGCGCAGTCGGCGGGAGGGAAGTAGAGATCGTGGCGTCCCGCCACCACGCTCACCCGGCCAGTGATGCGGCCCAGGGCTGCAGCCAGAGCGCCCGGGCAGCCGGCGGCGGCCGCCACATCGCAGGCCAGCCAGGTGTCGAGCATGGCCACCAGGTTGTGGGGGTCGTGCCGCCGGTAGAGGGGCAGCCAGGCCTGCTCCACATAGGCCTCCACACTCCCGTAGCCATGGCCGGCCAGGGGAAAGGAGCGATAGAAGGGCTGGCTGGCGGCCCAGCTGGCGTAGACCAGGGCGAAGGTGCGCAGCCCCTGCAGTGGTTCGCCATCAAAGCCACTGCCGGTCCAGGCGGGATCGGCGGTGAGGGCCTGGCGCAGGCTCAGCAGGAAGAGCCGGTTGTGGGCAGTGGTGCGGGCCGTGCCGCAGAGGGCCAGCAGCCGTTGGCACCGCTCGGGCTCCAGCACGGCCCAGTGATATCCCTGCTGGGCTCCCATCGACCAGCCATAGATCAAGGCAGGCGATTCAACCCCGAACACCTCCTCCAACAGGCGTCTCTGGGCGCGCACATTGTCGGCATGGCTCACGCACCAGCCCGATTCCGCCAGCCCCATGGCGCTGTTGGAGGGGCTGCTGGAGCGGCCATTGCCGAATTGGCTCACCACCACCACACACCAGTGCTCCGGGTCGAGGATGGGCCCCACCACCCAGTCGATGTCCTCCGGCCAGGCGCCGTAGGAGGTTGGCATGAGCACCAGATTGGTGCCATCCGCCGCCAGCTCACCGAACACCCGATAGGCCACGTGGGCGTTCTCGAGGGTCTGGCCGCAGGCGAAGTGGAAGCATCCCAGGGGAAACACCGCGTCGCTGCCGCCCCCCCTCATGAGGAGCTGGCCTGGGGCATGGCCAGCTGGGAAGGATGCTGAAGGAAACGGCCATGCACCCGCAGGTAGCCCGCGTCGCAGTGGACCAGGCGGGGGCCGATCAGGGAGTGGGCCCGTGGGAGGGCGTGGAAGGGCAGGGAGGGGTAGAGGTGGTGTTCGGCGTGGAACGGCATGTTCCACATCAGCCAGCGCAGGGGGGCCAGCGTGAGGGTGGTGCGGGTGTTGGCCAGGCCGTCGTTGTTGAACGCGCAGCCGCCGTGTTCGGCCATCAGCACAAAGCGCAGCAGGGGTTGGCCCACAACCAGTGGGAGCAGCCAGAAGCGCAGCAGGAAGCCATTGTCTGCCGGGATGGAGAGCAGCAGCAGGGCGCCATAAACCGCAAATTGCCAGCGCAGTGAGTCGCGAACGCGCCCCTGGGCTTCCTCAGGGATGTAGGGGTTGGCCTGAAAATCCCCCCGCAGCCCCCGCCAATGGCCCCGAACCTTTCCGAGCCACCAGGGCAGGCCACTGAGTTCAAGCAGATAGGCGGCCAGCCTGTCGGGGGGGGCATCCTCCAATTCCGGATCGAGCCCCGGCTGGTGGGTGTGGCGATGGTGCCACTGGTGATAACGGCGGTAGAAGTCGGCGTTGTAGAAGCTCAGCACGCCGAACCACCAGGCCAGGGCGTCGTTGCGCTGGCGATCCACGAACGCCGTGCGGTGCGCGCACTCATGCAGGGCGCAGAAACTGAAGGCCAGCCCCCAGCCCAGCAGCAACAGCCCCCCAAGGCGCAGGGGCCATGCCACCCCAGGTGTCCCCCAAAGTGCGGCCCCGGCAGCCAGGAGGGCGCCATGGCTGATCAGCTGGCCCCAGGCGGGCCAGGAGCGTCGCACGTTCAACTCGGCCAGCAGCCCTTCCTCCAGCAGGGGCTTAACCCTGCCGATGGAGGCTGGTGCGATGGGAGACGTGGGGGCCGGAATGGCCATGGAGGGGGACAAACAGTGATCTGAATCGCCCCATCGTGTCGCGGCAGACACCGGACACGCGGTTCGGCATGAACCGCCTGCTCTGCCCCCTGGACAACGGCCTGTATTCGTGGCGTCATGGGCTCCCGATCCACAGACCGATGCCTCTCTTTCTGCTCCGGGATGGAGCCATCCGCCGCTGTTCCGTGGTGCCCGAGGGATTGGCCCTCGCCTCCTACACCGACCGCCACCAGCGACGAATCCATGTGGTGCTGGATGCCGATTCCGAACGATCCCTGCTTCAGGCCCAACCTCCACGGCAGGCACCAACCTCAATCAGAAGCCGGAAGGCAGCCGGGCAGGCTGATCAGCCACTGGCCGCCTAAGCGGAATACGATTCGCTGGCTACCTGGGATTGCTTCGGAAAAGCATTTCTTCTTTGGCATGTTTTATTTTTGCTGAAATCGGAATCTCAAAAAGTAGGATGTATGAATAATAAAAAATTTTTTTAATGATTTGGCCCCACATTGAAAGTGGTGTCAGATTTTTCTCTTTGAAATTTAATCCGTACTCAATGATTGCCACGTGCCTCAGTGAGTGCGTGACAACGTACTTGTAATAGCTAAAAAGACTAGTTTTCTTTGCGTTCATATAGTGATAGTTAAGATACGAGCTCAGGGGTAGCTGTTTTCTGTAGGCAGCATCTTCAACGTAGTGCTTGGCGATGGCCGTGTTCGCGATTGCCTTTCGATAGCCGTGGGCAAGAATGCGTCCAATCAGATCGGTTTCGTCGGCATAGTGCGAATATTTAAGGCCAGTATCAAACTGAAACCTCTTGAAGATTGACGATCTGAATGACATGTTGCATCCCCAGATGTGCTTGTCATCAATGTAAAGTTCGCTACTGTCTCCTTTGTAGCTGACTCCGCCAACAACGGCGATTTTTTCGTCGGCATAAGACTTGACCAGTTCCTTGAGCCAATCGGGGGAGACTGCGCAATCATCATCGATGAAGGCAATGATCTCCCCCAGGCTTTGCGAAATTCCAACGTTTCTTGCATTGCAAAGGCCTTTGGCTGTTTTGTTTTTGATGGCTTTGATGTGAGGGTGGTCTTGGCAGTAAGCAGCAAGAAACATCTCCGTACCATCTGTTGATGCATCATCCACAATCACCACCTCAAATGAAGGGTAATCGAGGGTCAAAAGAGAGGGTAATGCATATTTTTTTAATGCGGCTAATCTATTGCGAGAGCATATGACTATGGATACGAAGGGCTTCATCTTGAACCTGTGAACACCATTTCTCCCGAGGCCTGAACGTTGGTGGTGGGGGTCCCGAGGATCGAACTCGGCTAAGGCGAATTATGAGTTCGCTGCATTCACCAGATTGCTAGACCCCCATTCAGGTCTCAGCGCAGGCCGGAGCCTTATGGAGGATAGGTCAGGGAGGCGGGATCACCCTCCCCCAGCATGGAGGCAGGTCGACAGGGCACCGGAGATGGTCCTGCCTCCCCGCAGCTCCGCACGCTCGTGGAATAGGGGGAAGGTAGATCTGCCGTGCGGCGGGGCACCAGATTCACCTGCTGATCCATTAGGACGGTGGTGGTGTTTTCGATGGCGCTTCCATCCCAGATGATCGCCTGGTCGGGAAAGCCCAGACCCATGAGGAGGGTGCCATCCCCACCGCCCATGGCCAGCCCGAGGAAGTCGGTGATCTGGTGCGTGATGTCCACCCCCCTGGCGAAGGGGGAGCGGTAGCTGAAGTAGCGCTGTTCCACCAGCTCAGGCACCGTTCCCACCACTCCGCAACGGGTGACCTCCGTGGGACCGCTCCTGCTCTGCAGGGGCTGGCCGGGGGTGAGGATCGGGGCTTCCAGCGTGGTGGTGCAGAGCACGGGGCCTGCCTGGGCACCCATCGGCTGGAGCCCACCGAGGATCAGCGCCCCCACCGCCACTCCGGCGATGCACCAAGCGCCAGTCTTGCGGCCGCCCTGGTCGGGTGTGCAGAACCGTTTCGATGAGGGAAAGCGTTGCACAACCCTGGGGAGATCGCCCATGGACCCTAGCCCGTGCAGCAGCATTGCACCAGCGTTGATCCCCGTCTGGCCATGCTCCCCCCCCTGCCTGAGACCCCAGAGGACCAGCGGGCCCTGCTCCTGTCGCTCCTGGCCACCCGCGCCTACCGCCGTGGACAGTTCACCTTGGCCTCAGGGCGCAGCAGCGAGCACTACGTCAACTGCAAACCCGTCAGCCTCAGTGGCATCGGTCTGGCCCTGCTGGGCCAGCTCCTGCTCCCGCTTGTGGAGTCGGATGCGGCGGCGGTGGCGGGCCTCACCCTGGGGGCTGATCCCCTGGTGAGCGCGGTGGCTCTGCAGGCGGCCCTGGCTGGGCGGCCCTTGGATGCCCTGATCGTGCGCAAGGAGGCCAAGGGCCATGGCACCGGCGCCTGGCTGGAGGGCCCCCTTCCGGAGACAGGAGCCCGTATCACCGTGCTGGAGGATGTGGTCACCTCTGGCGGATCAGCCCTGAAAGCGGTGCAGCAGCTGCGGCAGGTGGGGTTTGAGGTGCGCCGGGTGGCAGCCATCGTGGATCGGCAGGAGGGTGGGGAGGCGGCCTTGGCGGAAGCGGGCCTGGAGCTGTGCAGCCTCTTACGGCTGGACCAGGTGGCTGCGGCCGCTGCCGATCCCCAGATCTCTTCCTCCCTGGTGCCATGACGGAGATCGATCCTTCTCCCTGGACCTGGACGCCAGCTGCAGCGCGACGGCTGGAGCGAGCCATCTCCCTGCTGCGTTTCACCGGGCCTGACAGCCTGCGGGTGCTCCATGGGCAGACCAGCCAGGTGCTCCAGGATCTCCGCCCCGGGGCCTGGCGGTCCACCTGTTGCCTCAGCCCCACGGCACGGATGCGGGGCCTGGCGGAGGTGATGGTGGAGGAGGACGGGGCCTGGCTGGCCCTCACCGTTGGGGATGCACCAGCGGTGCGGGCGGCCTTTGATCGGGTGCTCTTTCCTGCCGATCAGGTGGAGCTCGGGCCTCTGGTGACCGGCCGCTGGATCCGCCTGGTGGGCCAAGAGCGTGCTTCTCCCGCCTCCCCAGAACAGTTCTGGCGCCCCCTGGCCGGTGGGGGCGGCTGGTGGCTGGGGGATGATCTGCTTCTGCTTGCCGACACCCCCCTTCCAGCCGCCCTGGCCGAGGTGCCCCCTCTCAGCGAGGAGGAGGCAGCGTTTCTGCGGGTGCAGCAGGGGGAACCAGCCTGGCCCCAGGAGATCAACGATGCCTTCAATCCCTTTGAGCTGGGGCTGGCGGATCGGGTCAGCCTGAACAAGGGCTGTTACGTGGGTCAGGAGACCCTGGCCAAGCTGGCCAGCAGCGATGGCGTGAAGCAACAGCTTCGCCGCTGGCAGGCACCGATGGGGTCTCCCCCCCTGCAGACCGGGCAGGCCCTGCAGATGGCCGATGGTGGACGGGCCGGACAGATCACCTCCTGCCTGCCACGCTCTGATCACAGCTGGGTGGGCCTGGCCATGGTGCGTCGTCAGGCGCTGGCGTGCCCCACCCTCCTGGCCGTTGCAGGGGAGGAGCGGGTGCCGCTCAGCCTCTCCAGGCCTGCGGCCTTCAGGGATCCACCGTCCCCCCAGAACGGTCGCAGTTGAGCTGATCAGCGGTGTCTGCCGAGGCCGTCTGGAGCAGCCAGTGGGCCACCGCCCAGGTGGCGAGGCCGTCGTCCCGGTTGTAGCGGAAGATGCGGCCCAGCCCGTGGCGCCCCTCCAGTCCCTGGTTGGGGGGCGGCCCCTCGGCGGAGGGTGCATGCCATTGCCGCCACAATCGCCACCACAGCAGGCAGCGGGCCACATCGGCACCGGACTGGCTCCAGCGAAAGCCCAGCCAGCTGGCCACAGCCTTGAGGCCATAGCTGTTCACCGGGAGCCTCCAGTGCTGGCGCAGGCGCAGATGCACATCCACGAGCCTGCCCTGCAGGGCGTCCCGCTCGCTGGCAGTGGCCCCCTGGCGTTCCGCAAGCCGCAGGAGCTGGATCCTCTCCGTTTCGCCGTAATGCAGCACGGGCCAGTCGGGATAGCGAGCCAGAAGGCCCTGGAGCCGCTGCCACAGCCGTGCCTCGCCATGTTCCGCCAGGGCCAGAATTGGCTGGTAGCGCCCCAGGGTTCCCCTGCCATCCGGCGGCTTCGGCCAGGCCCCATCGGCCGGCCTGGGAAGGATCAGAAAGCCGTGCAGAAAGTTGTCCGCCGCATCGGGGTCGGCTTCGATGTCATAGACCAAGACTCCAGGGGCTCCCTCCAGTTCCGGCAGGCCATCCCCCGGCTGCAGCCGTTCCGGCTGGCCCCTGGCCTGCACCCCGGCCTGGGCCACCAGTTGGGGGACCATGTCGCGGTGCTGATCGCCATGCACTTCCAAGGCGCTGGCTAGAGCCTCCGTATCGGCCTTCGCCAGGTCATGGAGGGTGTGCACCCCCGCCTGCACGAGCAGGTCCCGGCGCTTGCTTCCCACTCCGCTCACTTCGCTGAGGTGTCCCTCCCGTGCCGCCTCCTGGTCGCAGAGCAGCCTCCAGCTGCAGAGCGTGCACTTCTTGCGGTCGTTCACCAACGGCGGCGGGTGGGACCTCTGGAGATCGGTTTCCAGGCGGAAGAGGCTGTCGTCCAGCTGCCCCTGGAGGGCCGGGGTGAGGATGAGGCGTTCCTGCTGCAGACGGCCGCCCTGGCCCGCCAGCACCAGGGCCTGGGGCACAGGAGCCGCCTGTTGATCAGTGAGCAGGCGGGCCCAGAGGACCAGCAGCAGCCGATGTTCCCGGGTGGTGCGGCGTCCCTGTCGGGCCAGCACCGGGCGGTAGGCGTGGCCCCCCCAGCGGCTCGGCCCGTTCACCCGTTGCAGCAGGGCTGGATGCGCTTCCAGAGGCCCCCCCCGCGGACTCAGACCACGCAACCGCAGACCCATCACCGCTGGAGCGCCGTCCTGGCAGGCAGTGGCCCCACGGGCTGGTTTCTCCGGGAGCAATTGCTGGAAGCGCAGCAGCTGCTCCTGCAGGGCCAGGGAACGGTGCGCGTTCCAGCGTCGCTGTTCCCTCGGCCCGTGGCGATCCAACCAGGCCCGGCGCCGGCAGCGCAGCCAGCTACGCAGAAGGTTGTCCGTCAGAGGAGCGGTCAGAGGAGCAGGCAAGGACGTCTCGGATGGCAGCTGCCCCATGGGCTCAGCCTACCGGGAGGGTGGCCTCCCTCCAGGCCGGCACCTGGGCCGGCCCAGGGGCGCCGCCCGGCTGCTACGACCAGCCGGTCTGCACTCCGCTTTCTTGACGGCCTCCGCTCCCCTGCCCTTAGAGGCCAGTCCGATTGTCTTTGGTACCGATGGCTGGCGGGGAATCCTCGGTGTCGACATCACCGTTGAGCGGCTGCTGCCTGTGGCGGCCGCCGCTGCCCGGGAGCTCCAGAGCAGTGCCCCTGATGGTCTGAGCAGCAGGGAGGTGGTGCTCGGCTACGACCGGCGCTTCCTGGCGCCGGAAATGGCGGAGGTGATCGCCGCAGCTGTGCGGGGGGCGGGGCTGGAGCCGGTGCTGGCGGCTACCCCCACCCCGACTCCGGCCTCGAGCTGGGCCGTGGTGGAGCGGGGGGCTCTCGGAGCCCTGGTGATCACCGCCAGCCACAACCCTCCGGAGTGGCTGGGTCTGAAGATCAAGGGCCCCTTCGGTGGATCGGTGGAGGGCGACTTCACCCAGCGGGTGGAGCGCCGCCTGGCCGCAGGGGGGATCACGGTGCCGATCGCCGGCGACACCCAGCGCTTCGATGCTCTCGGGACCTACGTGGCGGGCCTGCGGGCCAAGGTGGACACGGCAGCCCTGGCGGCGGGTCTGGAGCGGCTGGGTTTGCGGGTGATCGTGGATCCCATGCACGGCTCGGCGGCGGGAGTGCTGAGTGCCCTTCTTGGGGAGCAGGCTGCAGCTTCGGGGGTGATCCGGGAGATCCGCTCCTCGAGGGATCCCCTCTTCGGCGGCAACCCTCCTGAGCCCCTGGCCCCCTACCTTCAGGAGCTGATCGCCGAGGTGAAGGCCTCCACGGCGGCGGGCCGTCCGGCCATGGGAATCGTGTTCGATGGCGATGGCGATCGGATCGCCGCCGTGGATGAGAAGGGCCGCTTCTGCAGCACCCAACTCCTGATGCCCCTCTTCATCGATCATCTGGCCAGGGCTCGGGGCCTGGCCGGCAGCGTGATCAAGACCGTGAGTGGGTCCGACCTGATGGCTCTTGTGGCGGAAGATCTGGGCCGCACGGTGCTGGAGAAGCCCGTGGGGTTCAAATACATCGCGGCGGAGATGCTCGCCGGGGAGGTGCTGGTGGGTGGCGAGGAGTCGGGCGGGGTGGGCTTTGGCATGCATCTGCCCGAGCGGGATGCTCCTTTCGCCGCCCTGCTCCTGATCGAGGCTCTGGTGGAGGGTGGTGTGCCCCTCGGGGCGCGGATCGATGCGCTGCAGGAGCGCTGCGGCGGCGCGGCCGCCTACGACAGGTTGGATCTGCGCCTGGCCGATATGGCAGCCAGGGCCAGGCTGGAAACTCGACTGGCGGAACATCCCCCGGTCGCGGTGGCGGGTCTGCCCGTCCACGAGGTAATCCGCACCGATGGGGTCAAACTCCGCCTGGGGCCCAGCCATTGGCTGATGCTGCGCTTCTCCGGCACGGAGCCCCTGCTCCGCCTTTACTGCGAGGCCCCAACCGCTGGACGGGTTGCCGAGGTGCTGGACTGGGCGCGGCAGCTGGCGGAAACGGTGTGAACGCTGCGCCTGCACCTCACCTTCCGCCGCCTGGCACGCCCTGGTCTTGTCCCGATCCTGTGAACGCCCCGTTTTCTTCCTCCCGTTTCACGACGCTGGTGATTGCCAGCGGCAACCCCGGCAAGCTGCGCGAATTCGTCGCCCTGCTGGCGGATGTCCCGCTGGAGGTGCGGCCCCAGCCCGAGGGGCTGGAGGTGGAGGAGACCGGCACAACCTTTGCGGCGAACGCCCGCCTCAAGGCGCAGGCGGTGGCCCGCGCCAGCGGCTGCTGGGCCCTGGCCGACGACTCTGGCTTGGCGGTGGAGGCCCTCGGCGGGGCGCCGGGGGTGCTCTCGGCCCGCTACGCCTGCAGTGATGCGGAGCGGATCGCGCGGCTGCTACGCGAGCTGAAGGCAGTCGGTGCCATTGGATCCGAGCGCCGCGGCGCCGCCTTTGTGGCGGCCCTGGCCGTGGCCGATCCGGAGGGGGCGGTGCGCCTGGAGGTGGAGGGGCGCTGCGAGGGGCTGATCACCGAGGCGCCCAGGGGTGCGGGCGGTTTCGGCTACGACCCGGTGTTCCTGGTGCCGCAGCTGGATCTCACCTTCGCCGAGATGGACAAGGCCACCAAGGCGCGGGTGGGTCATCGCGGGCGGGCCTTTGCGGAGCTGGAGCCCCGACTGCGGGCGCTCCTGGCGATTGCAGCCACCACCCCCGGTGCCAGCCCACCCCCCTGAGTCGACAGTCGCCATCCGCTCGGCCGCCTGATCGCCACGGTACTGGCCATCGGCCCGCTGCGCAGCCTGCTGTTCCGACAGGCGCGGCGGGTGATCATCCGCACCGCCGAGCGCAACGGCATCGCCTGGCGGGCGCGGCGCGAGCAGCTTCGCGCCGCCGCCGCCCCGCTGCTCGCAGCCAGTACCGACCCGGCCACCATGGTGCCGGCCTACTACCGGGCGCCGTTCCACGCCTACCCCGAGGGCAACCTCTGCTGGCAGGCGGCTTGTGAGGCCGAGCAGGCCACCGCCTCGATGGCGCTGCGGGTGTGGCCTGAGGAAACGCTCACGCCCGAGCTGGCCCAGGCGCGCCTGCGAGCGGGGATCTTCGCGGCGATCGAGCCCAGCCTTTGCGGCCCGGTGCGCGACGCCCTGGATCTGGGCTGCTCGGTGGGGGTGAGCACCCTGGCCCTGGCTGACTGGCTGGAGGAGCGCACAGGCCCCGTTGGAGAGCCCGTGCGGGTGGAGGGCCTCGATCTTTCGCCCCAGATGCTGGCGGTGGCGCGCGTGCGCGATGGGCGCGGTCGCATCGCCGCCTGGCACCATGCCGCTGCCGAGGCTACGGGCCTGCCGGAGGCCAGCTTCGATCTGATCTCGCTTCAGTACGTGTGCCACGAGCTGCCGGCCTCTGCCACCCGGGCGGTGCTGGCGGAGGCGGTGCGGCTGCTGCGCCCCGGCGGCGTGATCGCCCTGGTGGACCAGGACCCGGAATCGGCCGTGATCCGCCGCCTGCCGGCCCCGATCGGCACCCTGCTCAAGAGCACCGAGCCCTACCTGGAGGACTATTTCCGCCTCGATCTTGCTGCCGCCCTGGCGGAAGCCGGTTTCATGGAGGTGCGGCGCGAAGCCTGCGATCCGCGCCACCGGGTGATGGTCGCCCGCCGCGCCCCTGCCGCCGCCCCCGTGCCATGAGGATCCTGCGCTACCGCGACCCACTGGGCGCGATCCACAACGCCCGGCTGCACGACGACGGTTCCCGCGAGCGGCTGGAGGGCGAAGGCCTGCACCCCAGCCCTGCACCGTGAGCCTCACCGGCACCCCCAGCCGCCTGCGCGATGTTCGATCGTCTCGGCCTGCTAGATCCGGCGGCGGTGCGCCTGGAGGTGGAGGGGCGCTGCCCCTGGTGCCCGACCTGGGCCTCAGTTTCAGCTTGCCAACAGGTCTCCCTCCACCGCCATCCAGCGCTGCAGGGTCCATTGCACGCCGCCGCTGCGCACCATCGGGTCCTGGCGGATCAGAGCCTCGGCGTCGCCATGGTCGGCGGCCTCCAGCAGCAGCAGGCCGCCTCCGCCCGGCCTGCCTTCGCTATCCACCAGGTAGCCGCTGCTGATGCGCACACCCCGCTCGCGCAGCTCTGCCACCCAGGCCCGGTGCGCTGCCAGGTGGGTGATCATCTCGGGGGCGGGGTGAAGGAAGGTTTCGTGCTTGATGAACCAGGGCATGGCGATGCGAAGTGGGCAAATGGTCAGCCCGCCACGAAGCTGCCGTGCAGTCCGTGGGGCAAGGCCAGGGGCAGGGGCAGCACCGCCACCTCAGCCATGGACGCCGCATCCAGAATCACCAGATCACTGGCATCTCGGCCACCGTTCCACACCACCGTCAGCACCCAACCGTCATCTTCCTGAGAGCCACCAGGGCGGGGCACCATCAGGGGTTCACTCACGAACCCCCGGGGAGCGCCGCTCCAGACCCGCCGCTCCCCGCTCTGCAGATCCAGTTTCTTGATCGCCTGCAGGGGGTCGTTGCCGCTCTCCCGCTCTGCCACGGCCATCCAGGCGTAGCGGCTGCTGAGCCCTTCCCGCCGGGGGTTCACCATGGCGAATTCGCAGCAGCGCTCACTCATTCGTTCCGTTTGCACCGTGGCGGTGCTGAGGTCGATCGAGCAGCGCTCCAGCAGTCCTTCGGGGATCAGGTCGAAATCCACCTGGCGGAAATCGGTGTCGGGTCCGATGGAGGGGAAGTCGGCGTAGTAGATGCTCTCCACCACCACCGTTTCTCCCTCCTCCCAGGCGTTGAGGTGGTGGAACACGAAGCCTTCCGGTGCCGACACGATCCGGGGGGGCTGGCCGGCGAACGCACCTGAATCCCTGGGGATCAACCAGAACTGTCCCTGGCTTCCTGGTTTGGAGGTGAGGCATTGCGCCGCCCCCTTGAGGCCGAGGGCGAAGGGCAGGGGATTGAACGCAATGGCGTTCTGCAGGAAGACCGCCCAGTTGGGGGTGATGGCGAAGTCGTGCAGGAATGCGAAGCCGTTGAAGCTGTCGGAGCGCTCGCTCAGCAGCCGGCCGGCGGGCTCGCCCTCGGGCCCTTCCGTGGTGGCGAACTCCATCAGGCGGATGGTGCTCCTGGGGCCGCTCTTGACGCCGAAGGTCACCATGCGTTCGCTGCCGTGGTGCCCTGGATCGAAGCGAGGATGTGCACTGAAGGCTTCCCCGGGTTTCAGCACGCCATCGAGCAGCGTGATTCCCTTGGTTTCGAGGGTTTGGGGATCGAGATCGTGGGGGGAGCTGGCCTCCCAGAGAGCCAGCAGCTGATCGCCCAGCTGAACCACATGGGTGTTGGCGATGTTCTTGAGCCGCACGTCGAAGGCGTTGGCCAGAGGACCACCCGGTTTCTGGGTGCCGAACACACCGCGGTAGAGCGGCTTGCCTGCTTTCTCCTCCGCCAGCCAGCCCTCCGTGCGTACGAAGCGATTGGTGAGGCTGGCCCCACCGGGGCTGAAGCGAACGGCCGTCACCATGCCGTCCCCATCAAAGGGGTGGTGCACCCACTGGCCGCCACGCTCAAGCCGCCCCGGCCCATTCCGATAGAGCGTGCCCAGGAGTTCGCTGGGGATGGCACCACTGCTGGGTTTCAGGGGCTCATCGGTGAGCTCCAGGGTGACGTTGCGGAAGGCACTGGCCCAGTCCGAACGGTCGTAGGCCCTGGGGCCAGTGGCGAGCGTCATGGGCGGCGTAAGGCGAAGGATGGGAAGGTTCCCATCATCGCTTAACACTTTGTCAAATGAGTCGCCGCCGCGGGGTCAGGCCTGGCAGGGGGCTGCCGTTGGGGCACAGGGCGCCGGCAGCGGCTGACAGGGAAGCTCTGGAGTCTGCGGCTCCAGGCATGGCTCGATCGTGTCAGCCCGGCTGGGGCTGCCAAAGAGGAGCAGGGCTGCGGTGATCAGGCCGCCCAGGAGAACCACGCGCTTCATTGGTTTGGAAGCAAGGCATTTCACTATAGGTGCCATCAGCTCCCTGCCTTCTCCAGCACACCCTTGCTGCTCGGCACCGCTCCAGCTCGCCGGGGATCGATCTCCACCGCCTGCCGCAGGGCCCGGGCAAAGGCCTTGAAGCCCGCCTCCACGATGTGGTGGGAGTTCACGCCATCCAGCTGGCGCAGGTGAAGCGTGAGTCCGGCGTTGTTGGCGACGGCCACGAAAAACTCCTTCACCAGTTCCGTGTCGTAGGTGCCGATCTTCTGGGCCGGGATCTGCAGGCCAAAGCTCAGATGGGGGCGGCCTGAGCAGTCCAGCGCCACCTGCACCAGGGCCTCATCGAGGGGCGCGAGGAAGTGGCCGAAGCGATGGATGCCGCGCCGATCGCCCAGGGCCTGGGCCAGGGCCTGGCCGAAGGCGATGCCCACGTCTTCGTTGGTGTGGTGGTCGTCGATGTGGGTGTCGCCGGTGGCAGCGATCTCCAGATCGAGCAGGCCGTGGCTGCTGATCTGGTGGAGCATGTGGTCGAGGAAGGGCACACCGGTGGCCACCTGGCAGCGGCCCGTGCCGTCGAGGTTCAGCTGCACCTGCACATCGGTTTCGCCTGTGATGCGGTGGATCGTGCCGCTGCGCATGGGGTGTTCCTAGTGGTCGCCTGCGCCCGCCGGCGCGGATCTGCAAATTTCGATCATGCCGGAGTCTGCGCCCAGCCGCCATGGCCGCGGATTTCCTCTTAGGCGTGGCCATCTCGGCCCATCAGGTGAACGGAGACATAACAGGCGACGACTGGGCTGGCTTTACGAGGCAGCCAGGGGTGACCGCCGAAGGTGCCGGCAGCGGCCGGGCAGCCGAGCACTGGAACCGGCTGGAAGAAGACCCCAAGCTGTTCTGCGCACTGGGAGCCAACGCCTACAGGCTGTCGCAGGAAAGGCCATGGCTCAAGCCACACCCGAAATTCTGGGACCACGTGGCCCGCAAGATCACTGCCCGGGGACTGTTCTATTGACCCAGGTGGGCATCAAGGTGATGCTCACCTTGCCACACTGAACGGCGCCGTACTGGCTCGCTGAGCAGGGGAGTATCAAGCCGGAGCAATGTAGGGAAAATCCCTGAAGACCACAAAGATGTGCCAGCCGAGTCCGAGGGCGTTAAGACTCCAGAGCAACACTACAAACTGTAGAAGCTTTCGCAACCAGGGACGTGGGTGAAGGTCGAACAAGCGGCCAAGATGGTGATTAGCCGCACCGATCATCCAGAGAATACCCACCAACTGAACCACCCTGAGCAGATTGTAGAAAAATCCCACCCAGACAGTCAGTCCTTCCCCCATCAGGGATTCCGCCACAAAGAGAGTGATGGCCTGGGCCAACAGCAGCAGCAGATAGGGCTCCAGACAGCGGCGTACCACCCTGTCCCGCTGCCCGATCCTCCAAGCCAGCAGGGGAGCCAGGATGCCAACACTGATCAGCACCGGGTAGCGCAACTGCAGGAAGACAAGGAAGGCCCTATCCAGAGCACGGAATACAGTTCCTGACACACGCTCTCGTCCTGTTGCGGATAAGGGTTGGGACCTGGTCGCCGAGGACGCCACCGGGTAGATCTTCAGACCGGGACTGGCCTTGTCCTGTAGCACGAAGATCCGCCAGACAGGGATCTGCCCCTCCGGCACAACCGGTGAGCCAGGGGCCCATTCGTAGCGACCACCACTTGCTTCCATCAGGAATTGGGGTGGTTTTCCCAGGATCGCATCAGCAGCCTTGAGATAGTCAGCTTGCTGGGTTGACAGGAGAGACCGGTCCCTTGACTCGGACCGTATCCATTCCTGCACCTCCTTGAGGGTGGATGGCTGCACATGGACAGGCGGGGTCTGGGTGCATCGAAGTACACGGTCGGCCTCCGACAAGGGAGATGGCTCGGAATCCTGGCTGGGGAAGTGCTTGAGGAAGTCCTCGCAGGTCTGGAGATGGATATAGAGGCTGGTGAAAAGCGTTGGCCCTGGCACTCGATTGCTCCGGTCCGACTGCGGGAGTGGGGCCTCACTGATTTGCACCGGGATGCTGGATAGGGGATTCTCAATCGAGGAAAGGCTCTTGAAGCGTTCCCCTAGGGAGAGAGATCCCCTCTCCGTGTCCAGAAAGAGGTAGCTCTGCAGCGTGGCATCCGCAGTACTAAACTTGGAGAAATGTCCCTTGTTCATGATCGGCCGCAGGGAAGCTCCGTTGCGGACGCTCGCCAATGCATAGGCCAGTTCGGTCTGCCCTGCGCCCAGGGAGGTAAGCTGGTTCTGCAGAGACCCGGCGTATCCGAGGAACAGCAAAAACAGCAGGCCGATCAGGAAAAGGCGGAGGATGAACCGTCCCTTGCTGAGCTGGAGGAAGAGCGAGACAGGGGGCCTCAATCTCCGGAGCGTTCCCTTCATGATCCTGCCTCCGGCGAAACAGCCAGCGGGATCTCGTAGGTGGAAGTAAACACCTCAGCCTGAACCCTTTGCCTCTGCTCCGATGACATCAAATTTGGGCAGTAGCGGGATCCCGGCTTGAGGAAACTCTGGGAGTCAACGCCATCTCGGTGCATTGCGAACTTATCAAAAAACCATCAGATCCCATGTGTGATCCTCTGCCTCTCCGCCTGACAGAAACCAACTTGCACGAGTCCTTCGATGGGCTTCTGATTCCTCCGACAACCTGGATTAGATCATCGTCCGCCAGACTTGAGCTCCTGGAGAAGGAGGGGAGGATGACGCGGACTCGCAGGAGATCGAAACTTCTCGGGGGAACAAGGATGATTCGCTGGACCTTGATTTCCTCCTGTGGCCTAATCTCATTAGAATCAAACAGGGGGCCGAAGCCGATCACATCCCATTCTTCCTTGGCGTGCTGACACCAAGAGGAGGCATTTCCTTCGATGCTGAGGACTGCACGCCCCGGCGACATGCGATCATTGACATCATTGATTACCTCAGATTCGCTGTATTTTGACAGGTTTGAGTCACCCATTCCGCCGTGAAGATCGAGGGCATGCGCAACCCAGAAACTCTTTCTAATCAGGAGGCTTTTACTTATGTTATTCTTCGCTGAAACGGTGAGCAGCACAACCTGGGGACCGACATAGGCACTACCAGGAGATTTGAGGACCGTCGCGTTGACGGATAGATTCATATTATTAACAGGAGTAATTGCAGGGCGTATATACTCTTTAAACACAGACTCCCACGTCCCCCATATGAATCCCGCGACGGCAACTAGGGCCAGCAGCCGCTTCTCCCAGTCTCCATCTTTAGGGCGAAAACGAGAAAAGAGAGGCTTCCTCTTTCAGACAAGCAATGGCCACGATGTGGATTTCTGCTCAGGCAGCAGAGGAGGCAAGCCCATTTAGCCAAAGCAAACAAGCAAGGCTTCAGATCAATGACGAAAAACGAAGATGAGCCAGACAAATCAATGACACCCTAAATCTTCATGCCACCGTAGGCAAAAGCCATCACCTTCTCTTTGTCTGACCTTCTACGCGATGGACCCACCCTTCCACCCCCGGAGAGGATCATCCCGATGGCCGAGTCTAACTTGGCCGGTTCCACTTCATGGGTGTTACTCGCTGGCTTCCTGCTGATCCTGACCATGGCCGGCCCAGCCGTCGCCCAGCGCTGCGCCACGGTCACCACCCGCAACACCGAACAGAACGGTAAGCAGTCCGGTCAGAAGAACGGGCAGGAGTCCGAGGAGAAGAACGAGAAGGAGCCCGAGAAGGAGAACGGGCAGACGATGACCATCTGCTGCGATAACAGCGGCAATTGCTACAGCAAATGAGCCTCACATCCCCGTGATGCAATAGCCCGCATCCACATAGATCACCTGGCCGGTGATGCCGCTGGCCAGCGGGCTGGCGAGGAAGGCCGCCGTGCTTCCCACCTCCTCCTGGGTGACGGTGCGGCGCAGGGGCGCCTTCTCCTCCACGTTGTGGATCATGTCGAGGATGCCGCCGATGGCGCTGCTGGCCAGGGTGCGGATGGGGCCGGCGCTGATCGCGTTCACCCTCACCTGCTTCTTGGGGCCCAGTTCGGCCGCCAGGTAGCGCACGGAGGCCTCCAGGGCCGCCTTGGCCACGCCCATCACGTTGTAATTGGGGATGGCCCGTTCGGAGCCGAGGTAGCTGAGGGTGAGCACGCTGGCGCCGGGGTTGAAGAGCGGTTTGGCGTGGCGGCAGAGGGGCGCCAGGGAATAGGCGCTCACCTCCAGGGCCCGGGCGAAGCCCTCGGGGCTGATGGCGGAATAGTCGCCGATCAGCTCCTCCTTGCCGGCGAAGGCCAGGCAGTGCACCAGC
>JBJTQT010000143.1:0-14174 GCA_046075745.1 Cyanobium sp.
GCGGGGTTGGCGCTCGCCGTAGTTGGTGGGATCGGCGGGGGTGGCCTGCTCCGGCCTGAGCCAACCCCTGGCCACCAGGGCCTGGCGGCAGCGCGCCTGGGCCTCCTCCCCCTGGGGCGGCACCGGGCTCGGGGCCAGCTCCCGCACCTTCCAGCTGGGCTGGGGCCCGCAGCCCCACAGGGCCAGGGCCAGGGCC
Organism: Cyanobium sp.; assembly: GCA_046075745.1. Taxonomy (GTDB): domain Bacteria; phylum Cyanobacteriota; class Cyanobacteriia; order PCC-6307; family Cyanobiaceae; genus Cyanobium. The sequence goes on from JBJTQT010000143.1 coordinate 197, forward strand.
AGGGAGGCCAGGCTGGGCAGGGAGGACAGGGAGAGGGATCGGCGCGGAAGCATGGCCGCCATTCAAGCGGAATCGCCGATGAAGGAGTGTAAGGAAAGTATGACGAGATTCTTTGCAAGATCACCCCAGTGATGAAGTAGCGAAAATCATCTGAATAGATTTGCTTGTTTTGAGGAAACATCGCGCATGTGTTTCTCCGCTTCCGCCAGCTTCACCGCCGCCGCCGTGCTCATGCCCCTGGGGCTCTACAGCGCCCACATCGCCCGCCGCACCGACCAGCGCAACTATCTGCCCCTGGCCCTGACGCCCTTCTTCTTCGGGCTGCAGCAATTCGTGGAGGGGCTGGAGTGGACCGCCATCGACAAGGGCAAGATCGAACCGCTCACCACCCTGGCCGGGATGGGTTTTCTGTTCTTCGCCTATTGCTTCTGGATGATCTGGATTCCCTGGAGTGCCTGGTCGATCAGTCGCAGCACCGATGGCCGGGGGTTGCAGAACCGCCTGCGCTGGGTGGCGATGCTGGGCACCGTGATCGGCATCGGCTTCTACCTGCCGGTGCTGTTCAACCCACCTGCTGTGCAACCGGCGGTGCACAGCACGGGCCGGCTGCTCTACGACGTTGCCAATCTCAAGAGCATCTTCCACAACTTCGTGAACACCGAGCCGGTGGGTGAGCTCGTCTACTGGGGCTTCATCGTGATTCCCCTGCTGGCCGTGCGCGACAACGCGGTGAAACTCTTCGGTGCGCTGATCTTCGTCTGGATCTTCCTCACCTGGCTCACCTACAGCGCCACCTTCAACTCGGTGTGGTGCTTCTACTGCGCCGTGCTCTCCATCATGGTGCTTTGGATCATCAACCGGCCCAGGCTGCAGGGGCAGACTGCCAGCTGAGTTCCAAGCCCCCCCATGCTGGCCCCCCTGGCACAGGCCCTCTGGAGCCTCGGCCGCTGGCTGGTCCAGACCGATCTGGGGCTCGCCATCCTGCTGGTGGTGGGAGCCTCCATGGCCCTCTCCCACGTGTTCGCCCTGTTGGCCAATCGCCTGAGCGGGAAAGCCATCCTCCTGCATCTGCTGCTGGATGCCCTGATGCTCTCGGTGGCCTTCCTGCTCTGCATGACGGTGGACATGGTGCTGCTGCGGCTGTTCGCCTCCCGGGCCGTGCACCCCAGTGCCTTCCTCAATGGGGTGGCCCCGTGCCTGCTGCCCGCCACGCTCTACGTGCTCGCTGCTGCGCCCTATGTGGGGGATCTGATCGCCGTGCTGATCTGGGTGCTGGTGCACCTGAACGTGCTCGTGTTTCTCCATGTGGGCTTCCAGCTGCCCTATTCCGAGGCCCTGCTGCTCGCCACCCCTGGCTATGGGCTGGCCACCGTGCTGGTGTGGCTGCTCTTCCGCCAGAGCTGGCGCTCGAGTTACGCCGCCCTCGCCTCCCACCTCACAACACCATGAGCGGCAGGATCAGCCCGGCGGATCGGGCCGCCATCCGGCAGCAGCAGAGCAGCCAGCAACGGGTCGGGCGGCGGTTGGTGGCGGTGCTGGCCGTGGGCCTCACCCTGGCGGTGCTGAGCTTCAGCCACCTGCTGCTCAACCTGCGGCACCTGCTCACCCCAGCCGATCTGCGGCGGCTGCTGCGGGTGATCGGCGTGATGCTGCTGATCCTCATCCCCACCGCAGGCATCTATTCCCTCGTGTCGCAGTTCGCCTTCTGGGAAGGCTGGATCGATGGATTGCAGGAACCCTCCCGGCTCTTTGCCAAACACCCAGCCGCCCCTTCCAGAGGCGAGCACTACGTGGTGTATCTGGATGGCATCCATCAGCGCGAAAGCGACCATCCACCGCGCATCACCACCTTTCTCTCCCTGCTGGAGCGGGCCCTGGGGCCCCATACCAGGCTGCTGAAAGGGATTGAGCCGTACACCGTGCTGCCGGTGGGCCTGGCGGAGGATCCGCTCAGCGCCTGGTTCTGGCGGCGGTTGCTGAATCTGCAGGAACAGCACCCCAATGGGCTGGTGCAGGTGCTGGCGGCCGTGCTGGTGCAGGCCAACAACGTGATCAAGGTGGGGATCTCCTCTGATCGGCGCTATGGCCCGATCGTCAACTACGAGCAGGCGCTGAAGGTGGCCGAACGGCTCTCCGAGGTGGGCTTCCATCCCTCCTCAGAGGCCCCGATCACCCTGCTGGGCTACAGCGGAGGAGGGGAGATGGCCATGGGCATGGCGGATTACCTGCAGCGCATCTGCCACACCCCCGTGCATATCGTCACCTTCTGCGGCGTGTTCAGCGGCAATCAGGAGCTCTCCAAGGTGGAGGGCATCACCACAGTGGTGGGCAGCCGGGATCCTCTGGAGGTGATCGGCCGCCTGGCCTACCCCGGCCGCTCCCCCCTGCTGCCCCTCACCCGCTGGAACAAGGCGATGAGCAGTGGCAGCGTCCGCCGCACCCTGATCCCGGGGATGACCCACAACGGCAACCAGGGCCCCTTCTCCGAACGGCACCGGGAGGCGGTGATCGGGGCGATCCTCAACGCCCTCCCCTCCAGAACGGGCCCTTAACCGTCAGCCAGCAGTTGCTGCACCACCGCAAAAGGGCTGCTCTGCGGCTGACACGTCCGTAACCGCTCCATCGCCCCCGCAGCCGACAATCCCTGGTGGAACCCATCGAAGGGGAGCCCATCCAGCGCCTGCCGGTAGCGCTCCAGCCCCTGGCGCTGCCCAGGGTTCAGGGGAGCGGAGTTCAGCACCAGCTGGCAGCGCCGCTGCAGCCGTTCCCGCCAGATGCCGCCCAGAAGCACCGGAAAGATCTCACATCGGCCCTCCAGGCACTGCTGAAGGATGGCTGCACTGTCGATGCAGAGACCCAGCGGGCCATACCCTCCATGGAGGAGGTGCCGGTCACTGGCCTCGAGGTTGTGCACCAGGGCCATGGCCTCGCAGAGAGCGAGGGCTGCGCTGAGCCGTTCCCCGCCATAGCGCTCACCGAGGTAGCGAACGGTGCCGTTTTGGCGGTCGTTCTGCCAGGGACGCTGCAGGTCGTTGAGCCCTTCCCAGCCGCAGAGCCCCTCCATGCCCTGGTAGTACTGCAGGCGGATGGTGTCCTCCCCCCGGCTCAACTCCATCTCCAGGCAGCAATGGGGCAGCAGCGACACCCGTTCATCGCCTCGTCCATCCAGGAGGCCCGTGCGGATCGGCAGGGCAAGGGGCACCTGCCTCCAGCCTGTGCCTCCAGCCTCGGGCAGGCTGGCCCCCAGACCAAAGCTGGTGACGGCACAACGGAGCTGGGCCCACACCCGCCACCCCTGGCGCTCCAGCTCTTGCACCAGGGCCGCGCTGCTGCTCCAACCCTCCAGCACGAAGGCGTCGCCGCCCAGCAGGTTGGCACCCAGGCGATTGAGGGCCCGGGCGCAGCGGCTGTTGCGAGCCAGCTCCTGAGGAGACTGGCCATGGCGCAGACCCTGGTTGCCCCACACCAGACCGCCCGTGAGCTGGGCAAAGCCTCCCTCCTCCGGGGGGCGGGCCGGGCCTGCGGGGCCCACCGGGGAGGGCTCCACGGGCACCAGGGTTAGGAGTTCCGCCAGGCTCCGGGGAAGGGCAGGCTCCCCATCCGCCGTCGACCACAGCGCCAGAGCGGAAGGGCGCGACGCGGCAGGCGGGGGCAGCAGATGGGGCAGATCATCCGCCAGGGCCGCCAAAAGCGTGGGGGTGAGCAGACCACGCTCCAGCACACCGGCCAGGGTTTGGAGGCGGGGGGGCAGATGGGCTGGTGCCAGCCGCCAACCCCTTGGCAGCAGCCAGAGCAGGGGCATCAGGGCCGGCTTGTGGAGGGCACGGGCAAGCCGCTGCAGCCACTCCTGCCGGCTCAGGCCACTGCGAAACACGCTCTGCTCCAGGGCCTGTTCCAGGGAAATCAGGGGCGTGGGGCAGGGCCAGCTGACTGCAAGGGCGAGGGGATCCCCCTCCTGGGCCAGCGGGGATGCGGAACCCTGGGGATCGACTGGAGAGGCAGGAGCAACCATTGAGCCATTGTCCCGCCGGGGAGATGGGCGTCGAGGGGATCGAGGATGGCCGTCTGGCAACCGGTTCCAAACGCTCCATGGTCTATCCCCCCACCAGCTTCATCGGCCTCGGGGCCCTTGGAGCCCCGATGGCGGCCAATCTGCTGGCAGCCGGCGTTCCCCTCACGGTTCACAACCGCACCCGGCTGCGGGAGGCGCCCCTGCTGGCGGCCGGTGCCCGGAGAGCGGCCAGCCCGGCGGAGGCGGCCGCCGGGGCGGAGGTGTTGATGCTCTGCCTGAGCGATGGCGCGGCGGTGGAGGAGGTGCTCTTTGGGGCCCCATCCGCCGCTGCCGCCCTGGCCCCCGGCGCCCTGGTGATCGATGTCTCCACCATCGAACCGGCCCGCACGGCCCGTCTGGCGGAGCAGCTCGCCGAAGGAGGAATCAGCTGGCTGGATGCCCCGGTCACCGGCGGCACCGAAGGGGCCCGGGCCGGCACCCTCTCGGTGCTGGTGGGTGGGGAGGCGGATCAGCTCGAACGGGCCCGGCCCCTGCTGGAGGTGGTGGGGGGCACCATCACCCACTTCGGAGTGGCAGGGGCGGGCCAGCAGGCCAAGGCCATCAATCAGATCCTGGTGGCGGGCAGCTACGCAGCGGTGGCCGAGGCCATGGCCCTGGGCCAGCGGTTGGGTCTGCCAATGGACGCCTTGCGGGAGGCCCTTGCCGGGGGCGCCGCCGGTTCCTGGGCCCTGCAGCACCGATCCGCTGGCATGGTGGCCGGCACCTTCCCTCTGGGCTTCCGGCTGGCCCTCCACCGCAAGGATCTGGCCATCGCCCTGGCCGCCGCAGACGCCACGGGGCTGGAGCTGCCGGTGTGCCGCCTGGTGGCCGCCATGGAAGACGCCTTGATGGCCGCCGGCCATGGCGATGAGGATGTCTCGGCCCTGGCGCGCTGGTTCGGCCTCAGCCCAGCACCTCCCCTCAGCCCAGCTCCACCAGCCAACGGCGCAGCAGGGGCAGGCTGAGGCCGATCACATTGGAGAAACAGCCCTCGATCCGCTCCACCACCAGCCCGCCGCGCCCCTCCAGGGCAAAGCCCCCGGCGCACTGCAGCGGCTCTCCGGTATCCACATAGGCCATGATCTCCCCCTCGCTGAGGGGAGCGAACTGCACCCGGGTGGTCACCGTGGTGAGCCACGCGCCGGACCCATCGGCCGGGCGATGGCCCGGGCCACTCAGCAGGCAATGGCCGGTGTGGAGCTCCCCCCAGCCCCCTGCCATGCGGCGCCAGCGGGCAAGCGCCTCGGCTGGATCCCCTGGCTTGCCGAACACCTCCCCCTCGAACACCAGCAGGGAATCGCACCCCAGCACCGCCTCCACATCTGCCTCGGCCTCCGCTTCGGCCGCACCCAGCGTGTTGCGCACAGCTACGGCCTTGGCCTGGGCCAACCGCTGCACCAACTGCAGCGGATCGGGATCCTGAAGCGCCTCTTCGTCTACCCCGCTCACCTTCACCCGATGGGGCACGGCCGCCTGCTCCAGGAGGCGGCGGCGGGCGGGGGAGGCGGAGGCAAGCAGCAACATGGCTAGAAGCAGGAGCGGCTTCAACCTGACATGGGCCCTTCCCCATCGGCATCCAACTGCCAGGTGGAGCCATCGGGCCGTTCCATCGCAAGCCGCTGGGCCCGCAGCCTGTAGCCCCCCTCCCCCGGCAGGGCCTCCCCCCGGGCCGCACCCCCCGGCTGGTAGAGGGGATCCCCCAGCAAGGGCGCGCCGATGGCGGCGCAGTGGATGCGGATCTGGTGGGGGCGCCCGCTGGCGATGGTGAGCTCCACCCAATCGCCAGCGGATCCCCGCTCCAGGAGCCGGAGGGTGCTGCGGGCGGGCAGAGCTCCAGCCTGCCCCTCCTGCGCCGCGCACCAGATCAGCCCCAGCCGCGGATGGGGCTGGCGGCCGATCGGCGTCGCGATGGTGAGGCTGTCTCCTGACGCCAAGGCGGGGGGCAGTCCCCCTGGCGCCAGCAGGGCCCTGTAGACCTTCCGGCAGCCCCCTGCTCCCTCCAGCCGCGCCGTGCTCTCCCGCAGCCTGGCGCTCAGCCAGCGGCGGCTCTCCCGCCGGCGGGCGCACACCAACAGACCACTGGTGAATCGCCCCAATCGATGCACAGGCCGTGGCACGCCGGCCGGGTCCCGGCGGTGGCGCCGTTCGAGCAAGCACAGGGCCGTGTGCTCCAGCCAACCGCCCGCAGGCAGCACCGGCAGCCCAGAGGGTTTGTCGATCACCAGCAGATCGCCATCGTCGTGCACCACGCGCCAGGCGGCGGGGACGGCCCCCTCCCTCCAGGGGGGCCGGTGCCACACCAGCCGATCACCGGCCTCCAGGGCCCCATCGGCTCCCAGGCGGTTGCCATTGCGGTGGATCTCGCCTCCGGCAAGCCGCTCCTGCCAGTCCGCCAGGGAGCTGTGGGGATAGCGGGCGGCGTAGAAGGCCGCTGCACTGGCCCAAGGAGCCTCCACCCGATCTGGGTAGGCCCACCCCTGATTGCAAGCGGCCGGAAGCCAACCGACCTCAGTCGACGAGGCCATGCTCCAGGGCATAGCGCACCAGCTCGGTGCGGCTGGAGGTGCCCGTCTTAATGAAAAGGCGGCTGACGTATTTCTCCACGTTGCGGATGGAGGTGTCGAGCTGGCGGGCGATCTCCTTGTTCATCATCCCCTCGGCCACCAGCTGCAGCACGCTGGCCTCCCGGGGGGTGAAGTCGAAGGCCATGGCGGGTGCCTGCTTCTTCACGCCACCGGTGCCGAGCATGGAGCGGATCTCGGTGATCTGCTTGGCCAACTGACCGATGTCGGCATCGGCGAAGCGGGCGGCTTCCGCCAGCAGCCGCTCCTGACGGCGCACCACATTGCGCAGCCGGGCCACCAGTTCGTCCGGATCGAAGGGTTTGGGGATGTAGTCGTCCGCCCCGGCGGTGAAGCCCGCGATGCGATCGGAGGTCATGCCCTTGGCGGTGAGGAAGATCACGGGTGTGCCCCCCAGCCGCTCATCGGCCCGCAGCCGCTTCAGCAGGCCATAGCCATCGCAGCGGGGCATCATCACGTCGGTGATCACCACATCCGGCACCAGCTGCTGGGCCTGGGTCCAGCCGTCCTCTCCATCGTTGGCGGTGCTCACCTGGAAGCCCTCATCCTCCAGAAAGGCCTTCACGGCAGCGCGCAGACCCGGTTCATCATCCACCAGCAGCACCCGAACGGGAGGGCGCTCCGCTTCGGGGATCGCCGACTCGGCCGGCGGATCTGGAGCTGGGTTGGAGGCGGAGGGGGTGGTGGGGGCCATGACGGAGCGCGACGGGTCCAGCCTAGGGACGGCGGGCGCCAGGCACCACCTGCTCCCTCTCCACCAGGGTGGCGCTGAAGCCCAGCCGCCGGGCCTCCGCCGCCAGGGTGGCCGGATCCTTGCCAGCCTGCGCCGGGAAGCAAGCCGCCCACCAGATCTGGTGATCCAGCCGGTTGGCGGGGGTGATCGGCCCCCCTGGATTGAGCTCCCGCAGGATCAGCCGGCCGTGGCCACCGGCACTGCCACCGGTGATGCGCATGGGCTGGGAGGGGCCGCAGTTGAGCACATCGGTGGAAATGAGCAGGCGATCCTCCGTCTGCTCCCAGAGGTTGAGGCGCCACACATTGGGCTGGGCGGCATCGGGCTTGCGATTGAAGACCCCCAACCGGTAGGGCCCCTTCACGGTCACCTTGTCCACCAGCACCACCAGATCGGGGGGCGGCGGGGGACTGTTGCCCGGGGGGGCCTCCTCCGCGGCCCCCGGTGCCTGAAACGCCAACGCGGTGGGGAGGGTGAGAGCGAGCAGCAGCCTGGCACCCCTTGCAGCGCGGAGGCTGCAGGGTGAAGCAATCAGTGGCCGCGAGGGATTTGACAGCATGGCGCCATGCTGACCTATCTGGACCACCACGCCACCACCCCCTGTGCCACAGCGGTGCTGGAGGCCATGGCGCCCTGGTGGCAGCAGCACTTCGCCAATCCCTCCAGCCGGCTCTACCGGCCAGCCCTGGAGGCCTCCGCCGCCGTGGAACACGCCCGGGCCCAGGTGGCCGCCGCCCTGGGCATGGCCGAGGACACGGTGGTGTTCACCAGCGGCGCCACGGAAGCCAACAACCTGGCCCTGCGGGGCGCCGTAGAGGCGGCCATGGAAGCGGGCCAGCCCCGCCGTGCCCTGGTAACCCTGGCCACGGAACACCGGGCCGTGCTGGATCCCCTGGCGGCCCTGGCCCGCCGCGGCTGTCCCCTCACCGTGCTGCCGGTGGAGCCCGACGGCCTGGTGAATCTGGAGCGCCTGGAGGCGGCACTGGGGGATCACACCCTGCTGCTCTCGGTGATGGCCGCCAACAATGAGATCGGCGTGCTCCAGCCCCTGGAAGCCATCGCCGCCCTCTGTCGCCGCCGGGGGGTGTTGCTGCATTGCGATGCCGCCCAGGCCGTGGGCCACATCCCCCTCTCGATGGCGGATCCGGGGATCGATCTGCTCACCCTGAGCGCCCACAAGTTCTATGGGCCCAAGGGGGTGGGGGCGCTGCTGATCCGCCCTGGGGTGGCCATCGCCCCGCAGCAGCTGGGGGGCGGCCAGGAGCGGGGCCTGCGGGCCGGCACCCTGCCCGTGCCGCTGATCCTGGGGCTGGCCGCGGCCCTGCGGCTGGCCCTGGAGGACCGGCAGGAGCGATCAGAACGGCTCGGGGCCCTGCGGGATCGGCTCTGGCAACAGCTGGACGCCCTCGGTGGCGTGCGGCGCAATGGCTCCACCAGTCAGTGCCTGCCCCACAATCTGAACATCACTGTGGCCGGGGTGGATGGCACCCGGCTGCACCAACTGCTGCGCCGCCAGCTGGCCGTGAGCAGCGGCTCAGCCTGCAGCCAGGGCAGTCCCTCCCACGTGCTGGCGGCCCTGGGGCTCAGCCGGCAGGAGGCCGCCGCCTCCATCCGCTTCGGCCTGGGCCGCGGGACGGGGATGGCGGAGGTGGACGCCGCGGCGAGCGCCGTGGCGGAGGCGCTGCTCATGTTTCGCCGCCCTGCCTAGTTTGTGGGGGCCGTGAGCCCCCGCTTCAATGACGCCTCCCCGGTTGCACCCACGCCTCGATGTGGGGCAGGCCCTGCGGGAGGGCTGGCAGGCCTTCACCCGCGCCCCCTGGACCTTCGTTGGCTTCACCCTGCTGCTCACGGTGCTGCAGCTGGCGCTCCAGGCCCTCCAACCCTCCTTCTCCAGCGAGAGCCTGCCCCAACCGATCGATCCGGAAGCGGTGCCGACCGAATGGGGCGCCCTGTTGCCCTGGCTGCGCTACGGCACCGTGAGCCTCGCTTTGCTCGTGCTGAATCTGCTGGCCGGCATTCTCCTCAACCTCTGGGGCACCTGTGGGCTGGTGCGGGGAGCCTGGGTGGCCCTGAGGGGGGGGCGGCCAACCTGGGCCACCTTCACCCACTGGGATCCCAGGGCCCTGCTGCGGCTCTACCTGCCGGGGTTCCTGCTCGGCTGCGGGGTGGCCGCTGCGGTGGCGATGCTGCTGCTACTGGCGGTGGTGCTGAGCCAGGCGAATGCCCTGCTGGCCCTGCTGCCCGGACTGCTCCTGCTGGCGGGGGCGATCTATCTCACGGTGAGTCAGGCGTTCCTGCCCCAGGTGGCTCTGCTCCATGACGACCATCCCTTCGCCGCCCTGGCCCGGGGCCAGGAGGTGGTGGGTTCGGCCTGGCCCCAGGTGGTGCAGCTGATGCTGGTAGGCTTCGGCCTGCTGGTGGTGGGGCTGCTGGCCGGCGTGGTGGGGCTCTTCGTGGCCTGGCCGGTGGTGGTGTGCCTGGCCACAGCGGCCTATCGCCAGCTCTTCGGACCGGACGACCGCACGGGATTCACCCGCGCCCTGCCGGACGCCGCACCCTAATCAAACGGCCAGGCGGTGAGCAGCACAAACCCCAGCACTCCCGCCACCGCCAAAAGACACTGGGCCAGCCGACTCACCAGCATTCCCGCCACCACCGCCAGCCCCACCAGCAGGGAACGGCGCAGGCGCAGCAGGCCCAAGGGGCCCAAGGACGTGGGCGCTGTGAGCAGCTCGCCAAGGGCCGCGCCGAGCAAGGGCCCCACCAGGGCACCGATCAAGGGGCCGCCCACCGGCAGGGCCGGGAGCAGGCCGAAGAGCCCGGCCACCAGCCCCAGGCCCGAGCCGCTGTAGGCCCAGCGGGTGGCCTGCATGCGGGCGGCGCCGAGCACCAGCCCCAGGGCATCGGCTCCCCAACCCAACAGCAGAATCACCCCCGCGAGAAGGAGCGCGGGCCAGCCGGCGCTCCAACCCACCGCCCAGAGCCAGAGCAGGGCGCCCAGGGGAAGCAGGGCCAGGCCCGGCAACACGGGCAGGAGCGTGCCCGGAATGGCCATCAGCTGCACGGCCAGGGCGGCCCACCAGAGCCAGTCGCTGCGGGCCAGGTGGGGCACCGAGAGATGGGGGGTGAGCTGGGAGAGATCCAAACGTGGAAGCGGCCGGGACGGAAGCGGACGGCCCCAGGCCAGGGCTCGATCGTAGGAGGGGCCGGCCCTGGGGACGCTCAGACCGCCCGCTCACAGGCGAAGTCTTCGATGTCGCCCAGGGGACGCCGCCGCCGAAAGCGGGGATGGGCGGGATCCTCCAGGCTCCACCACCACTTGCCGTCGCTGAAGCTGGCGGGTCCGGCGTTGTTGGTGCGGGGCAGCTGCAGGCTCAATCCCCGCCACTGCAGCACCACGTTTGCCCCGATCGGCACCGAAGAGGTGCTGGGATCGGGGATGGCGGGCTCATCCATCGGACCCTTCACCAGCAAGGCCGTGAGGGGGTCGCCGGCGCAGAGGTAGGCCTCGGGGGTGGGCACGGTGTCGGCCCAGGCCGGAGGGGCCCAAGGGGGCAGAAGCACCAGCAGCCCGAGCAGCACCATCCCCAGCAGCAGGAGAGCCCAGGTGAGCCCGCGGGCCAGGGGATGGCTGCGCCAGGCTGAACACCTCAGTTGCATGGCAGCCTGCATGGCAGCGGATCCAACAGGCGTTCATTCTCCCGACTCGCCGTCCCCCGCTGTGGCTCCGAGCGAAGCCGGAAGCGGTCCGATTCTGGTGTTCGACGGCGGCTGCCCCTTCTGCCGCCACTTCGCCGAACTCAGCGAACTGCGCAGCGGCATCCCGGGCCTGGCGATCCGGGATGGCCGAGCCGACACAGCCCTGCGCCAGGCCCTCGCCGAGCGGGGTTTTCACCTGCGGGATGGGGCCATGGTGATCGAAGGCCACCAGGTGTGGCACGGGGCTGAAGCCATCAGTTGGCTCTGCGCGCGCATGAAACCCAGCGCCGCCCTTCTACAGGTGCTGGCGCCGCTGATGGCCGATGGGAAACGGGCGCGCCAGCTCTACCCCTTGCTGCTGGGCGCCCGGGGCGTGGCTCTTGGGCTCAAGGGATTGCCCGTGGATCCGGATCAATGACCGTGCCTATTCATGAGAACGCCAAACCAAGCCTTACTGGCGCCGGGCTACGCGCAGCTTCGCGGAGCGGCTGCGGGGATTCACCTCCAGCTCCCTCTCCCCGGCGATGATCGGTTTGCGGGTGAGGCGCTCCAGTCGGGGATCCTCCAGGAAGGCCTGCTTCACCCGCCGATCCTCCAGGGAGTGGAAGCTGATGATCGCCAGCACGCCTCCCGACACCAGCCAATCTGGCGCCTGCTGAAGGAGCCGCTCCAGGGCGCCCAGTTCGTCGTTCACGGCGATGCGCAGGGCCTGGAAGCTGCGGGTGGCCGGGTGAATCCGGCCATGGCGGGCCTTTGGGGGGTAGCAGCCGGCAATCGCATAGGCCAGCTCCGCAGTCGTGCGCTCTCCCCAGGGTCGATCGGCCCGCTCCGCCACCAGCCGCCGGGCGATGCGGCGGGAGAGCCTCTCCTCCCCGAGCCCGTAGAGCAGATCCGCCAGCGCGCCCTCCTCCAGCCGATCGAGCAGGGCCGCAGCCGTTTCTCCAGCTTCGGGGTTCATGCGCATGTCGATCGGACCGTCCGCCCGGAAGCTGAAGCCACGCTCGCCCCCATCCAGCTGGGGGCTGCTCACCCCCAGATCCGCCAGCACCCCCTGCACCGGCTGCTCCGGCTGCACAGGCTGGAAGGCGGCGAAGTTGGTGGCCACGATCCGCAGCCGATCCTTCCAGGGCGCCAGCCGCTCGGCGGCAGCGGCCCGGGCCTGGGGATCCTGATCCAGGCCAATCACCTCCAGGGTGGGGTGGGCCTCCAGCAGCAGGGCACTGTGGCCGCCGCCGCCCAGGGTGCAGTCGATCAGCCGGGGCGGGCCCCCATCCGGCGCGGGCGGCAGGGCAGCGAAGCACTCCACCACTTCCGCGGCCAACACGCTGTGGTGGATGAAGGGGGCCGTCATGCCTTCCGTCCTAGGCGGGCTCAATTAAGCTAGCCAGATGGTTGTATCAGCCAGCTTGTTATCGTGACTGATTCCAATCCCGTTGCACCCCGGCTCACGCCATCCCTGGCGGTGCCCCTGGCAGAAGCAAAGAACCATTTTTCGGCGCTGGTGGCACGGGTCGAGCAGGGGGAGGAGATTGCCATCACCCGACGCGGGGTGCCGGTGGTGCGGTTGGTGCCCCACCTCGTGATGAGGGACAGGCACAGGGACCGCCAGGAAATGGTGGCAGCGGCCCTGGAGCGACTTCACCAGCTGCGGACCGGTGTCGTTCTGGAGGGTGATTTGAAGGCCATGGCCCGGGAAGGGCTGGATTGAGTTCCCTGATGGACCCCACTCCGTTCGTGCTGGACAAGTCCGTGCTCTGTGGCTGGTTCCTCGCCAACCAGGCTTCCCCCTACAGCGATGCGGTTTCTGGACTGCTCTCCTCTGTCGATGCTCACGCCCCCTGGTTGCTGCAGCTGGAGCTCACCAATGTGCTGCGCACCGCCTGTCGTCGGGGCACGCTGACGGTGGCTGCCGCTCGCGAGATTGTGGATCAGGTGGCCCTGCTGCCCATCCGTATCGACCCATCTCCCCCTCCACCGCCTGCCCTGCTGAGCCTGGCCCTTCGTTTCCAGCTCACCAGTTATGACGCTGCCTATCTGGAACTGGCCCTGCGGCTTCAGTTGCCCCTGGCCACTCGCGATGACGAGCTGGCCCAGGCTGCCTGGGCCGCCGGGGTTGGAGTGCTCAGCCCTCCTCTGCCACCTGCCAGGGATTGAGGGTGCCCACCCCGGTGGGGATGAAGTGCCGCAGGTTGCGCGTCCCCACCTAAGTGCCGTGCTTGAGGCCCGTCGCAGCGATCAGCAGATCGGCACTGTCATGGCGATGGGCAGCGGAGAGGCGCACCCAGGGGCGGACTTGCCCGGGCCCTGGAGGCTCCACTGCTGTTCAAGGGGAGTAACTTCAACGCCACAGATGTCAAGCGCGTGCAGCTGGCGTAGCTAAGGCAGGCTGATCCGCAATCGTGCCTGGGCGCATCACCACTGCTGCCGCCAGGTCCACTCCTGGGGTGGGGCACGGCAAAGGGCAACGCCTGTTCCACCTCTGGGTGCTGGAGCAACGCCTCATCCACTCGGCGGGGGATCACCTTCTCGCCGCCGCGGTTGTTCATTTCCTTGAAGCGGCCCGTGAGGGTGAGGCGCCCCTGGGCATCGAAGAGGCCCTCATCTCCGGTGAGAAACCGTTCTCCGGTGGCAGCCTTCACCCAGCCACTCTGATCGGCGGCCTCGTAGCCAGAGGTCACGCTGGAGCCGCGGATGGCGACCTCGCCGGCCTCGCCTGCAGGGAGGTGCTCATGGGAGGGCCCAAGAACCGCCACCTCTGGCCCAGCCGACGGGCCAACGCTGCCAGGTATGCGATCAAGCATGGATCCCGGCAATCGGATGCTGCAGATCTGATGGGCTGCTTCGGTCATCCCGTAGGCCTCAAGTACCGGCACCTGAAACACCGCTTCCAGCCGCTCGAGCACCGCTGGCGGC